>CACWOS010000042.1 GCA_902762565.1 uncultured Prevotellaceae bacterium | reverse complement strand
ATTTTCCAACCCACCAAATATTTTGAGAATTATTTTAGACTTTTTAAGAAATAAATTCCGAGACTTGATTTGAGTCAAGCCTCGGAATACTATATACCTTATTATATATTATATAGGCTATTTACTCTCTTCAGGAGCCTGTCCAATAAGCTCCATGAACTCATCCAGTTTCGGAGTGATGATAATCTGGGTACGACGGTTGCGCTGCTTACCCACCTCAGTGGTGTTAGGCTGGAGAGGATTGTACTCACCACGACCACCTGCTGTCAAACGCTTAGGATCTACACCATAGTCGTTCTGCAGAGCCTGAACAACACTTGAAGCACGCAGACAAGAGAGGTCCCAGTTGTTACGGATATTCTCGCGAGAGATGGGCACATTATCCGTATTACCCTCAATGAGCACGTCGTAATCCTTATAATCCTTAATAATCTTGGCAATCTTTGACAGAGTCTCAGAAGCACGCTTATTAATCGTATAAGTACCGCTCTCGTAGAGCATGTTATCAGCCAAAGAGATATAAACCACACCCTTCAGCACCTGAACGTCAACCTCCTTCAGTTCCTCCTTAGAGAGCGAACGGGTCAGGTTGTTGCTCAACACCAAGTTCAGCGAGTCGCTCTTTGACTTCACCTCCACCAAGTGGCGGATGTACTGGTTTGACTCATTGATTTGATCCACCAGCTTCTCAATACTGATATTATTCTGACTCGCATTGGTCAGACTTTTATCAAGCGAACGCTGCAAAGCTGCTGTAGAACGAGCCTGCTGTTTCATCTGCTGTTCCAGACTAGTAGCACGTGCATTAGATGCTGCCAACTGCTCCTTAGCTTCCATATAATTAGCCTGCAATGCTTTATTTTCCTCCTGGCATGCCACCAATTCTTTCTTCGACACGCAACTGGTCATCAGCAATACTGAAACCAGCGACATCATGAAAATACTTTTCTTCATCTTAATTTCTTATTAAATTAATAATTCGGGTGCAAAGTTAGTGATTAGACGGACATTTCGAGTGAAAATGAATCGATTTTAGGTTATTTTAAGTATCTTTTGCTTTCAGACATACGGGCTAGCAGGGGGGAGAGTGCCGAGAAAACAAGGTTTTTGTAGGGATGTAACAGGGAGCGAGACGTAGGGTAGCGAGATTCGGGCAGTTGCCCGTATTAATTCGGCCTCCAGCCCGAATTGGTTCGAGCGGGAGGCCGTATATATGCGGGCGGGTGGTCGAGACCACTTTTTAACCCTTTGAGTTATCTTTCTTTGGGAAGTATAGATAGCGACGTCCTCACCCTTCTTGGGGCCTGGATGAATCTCTATTTCTATTCCGTCAGTCTTATAAGGCATATTCTTTTTGTTAAGACTGCAAAGGTACAAAATAAATTTCAAATCATCGCACATTATTCATATTTTATTCGTACTTTGACTTCGTCGAAAGTACTTCCGTTCGGAAAAACTCAAATTTATTTGGTTTTTCTCTCACTTATTCGTACCTTTGCAGGCAAAATCAGAATACATTAATAAATAAGGTATGATACGTTTCTTTCAGACCCCACAGAAATCGGTGATCGCCACGGAGGTTGATCACGTACTGAGTGAACAGGAAATCAAGGAATTAAACTGGCTTTATGGCGAGGCAACGATGCTCGAGGCTGACCAGCTGGAGGGCTACTACGTTGGTCCGCGTCGCGAAATGGTGACCCCGTGGTCGACAAATGCTGTTGAGATTACGCAGAACATGGGCCTCAAGGGCATCAGTCGTATTGAGGAGTACTTCGCTGTGGCGAGCAAGGATGCCGAGCACGACGAGATGTTGCAACGCATGTACAATGGCCTGAACCAGGACATTTTTACGATTAACATCAAGCCAGAGCCCATCAAGTATGTGGATAATCTGGAGGAATATAACGAGAAAGAGGGATTGGCTCTCTCACCTGAGGAGATTCAGTATCTACACGGGCTGGAGAAGCAGAACGGTCGTCCTCTGACAGACTCGGAGATCTTCGGTTTCGCCCAGATCAACTCTGAGCACTGCCGTCATAAGATATTCGGTGGTACCTTTATCATCGACGGCAAGGAGATGGAGTCGAGCCTCTTTGCGATGATTAAGAAGACAACGCAGGAGAATCCCAACAAGATTCTCTCGGCATATAAGGATAATGTGGCTTTTGCACAGGGTCCTGTGGTTGAGCAGTTTGCGCCGAAGGACCAGAGCACTAGCGACTACTTCCAGATTAAGGATATCGAGAGTGTCATCTCACTTAAGGCAGAAACACATAACTTCCCCACGACTGTTGAGCCATTCAATGGTGCCGCTACTGGTACAGGTGGTGAGATCCGCGACCGTATGGGTGGTGGTGTTGGCTCTTGGCCTATCGCTGGTACGGCTGTTTATATGACGGCTTATCCTCGTCTGCACGTCTAACGGTGCCTCTGACTTCGGTAACAAGTTCGGTCAGCCGCTGATTTGTGGTTCTGTGCTGACTTTCGAGCATCAGGAAGGTAAAGAGAAATACGCCTACGACAAGGTCATCATGCTAGCAGGCGGTGTTGGCTACGGTACCAAGCGCGACTGTCTGAAGAAGGAGCCTCAGCCAGGCAACAAGGTGGTGGTTGTTGGTGGTGACAACTACCGCATCGGACTGGGTGGTGGTTCTGTATCATCTGTTGATACAGGTCGCTATAGCAATGGTATCGAGTTGAACGCCGTACAGCGTGCTAACCCTGAGATGCAGAAGCGTGCTTACAATCTAGTTCGTGCTCTTTGCGAGGAGGATGTGAACCCCGTTGTGTCTATCCACGACCATGGTTCTGCAGGTCACCTGAACTGTCTCTCTGAGCTCGTTGAAGAGTGTGGTGGTGAGATTGATATGACCAAGTTGCCTATTGGCGACAAGACGCTTTCAAGCAAGGAGATTATTGCCAACGAGAGTCAGGAGCGCATGGGCTTGCTTATCGACGAGAAGCATATCGAACATGTCCGTAAGATTGCTGAGCGCGAGCGTGCTCCATTGTATGTTGTTGGTGAGACCACTGGCGACGCCCACTTCTCGTTCAAGCAGGGCGATGGTGTGAAGCCATTCGATCTGGACGTGGCTCAGATGTTTGGTCACTCACCTAAGACGATTATGAAAGATAATACTGTAGAGCGCCACTATGCCGACGTTACCTACAGTCAGGATAAGATTGACGAATATCTGGATCGCGTACTCCAGTTGGAGGCTGTGGCTTGTAAGGACTGGTTGACGAATAAGGTGGACCGCTCTGTGACAGGTAAGATTGCCCGTCAGCAGTGTCAGGGCGAGATTCAGTTGCCATTGAGCGACTGTGGTGTTGTAGCCCTCGACTATCGTGGCCAGAAAGGTATCGCTACAGCCCTTGGACATGCACCTCAGGCTGGTCTGGCTGATCCTGCTGCAGGTTCTGTACTCTCTGTAGCTGAGGCGCTGACTAACATCGTTTGGGCTCCACTCGCTGAGGGTATGGATTCGCTGAGTCTCTCTGCCAACTGGATGTGGCCTTGCCGCTCTCAGGAGGGTGAGGATGCCCGCCTGTATGCTGGTGTAAAGGCTCTGAGCGACTTCTGCTGCGACCTGCACATCAACGTGCCTACTGGTAAGGACTCTCTGTCACTTTCTCAGCAGTATCCTAACGGTGAGAAGATTATCTCTCCAGGAACAGTGATTGTATCTGCTGGTGGTGAGGTTAGCGACATCAAGAAGGTGGTAAGTCCCGTCTTGGTGAACGATAAGAACGCATCCATCTATCATATCGACTTCAGCTTCGACGAGCAGCGTCTTGGCGGTTCTGCCTTTGCCCAGAGCTTAGGCAAGGTGGGCGACGATGTGCCTACCGTGAAGAACGCCGAGTACTTTGCTGATGCCTTCATGGCTATCCAGCAACTCATCGAGAAGGGTTGGATTATGGCTGGTCACGATATCTCGGCTGGTGGTTTGATTACCACGCTGCTCGAGATGTGCTTCGCCAACCAGAAGGGCGGTATGCACATCAACCTGCACGACATCTGCAAGGAAGGTGATATTGTGAAGGCACTCTTCGCTGAGAATCCTGGTGTAGTCATCGAGGTGAGCGACGAGCACAAGGCTGAGTTCAAGGAGTTTATGGAGGATGCTGGCGTTGGCTTCGCTAAGATTGGTTATCCCGTTGAGGACAGCCGCACCATCGTGGTGAAAGCTGGCGATGAGGAGAAGACCTTCGATATCGACGCCCTCCGCGACGTATGGTACAAGACTTCTTACCTGCTCGATCGTAAGCAGAGCTTCAACGGTAAGGCTAAGGAGCGCTTCGAGAACTATAAGAAGCAGCCCATCGAGATGAAGTTCAATAAGGACTTCAAGGGCACACTTGCCCAGTATGGAATCTCAGCCGATCGTCGTCAGGCATCTGGCGTAAAGGCTGCCATCATCCGTGAGAAGGGAACCAACGGCGAGCGCGAGATGGCCTACTGCCTCTATCTGGCTGGTTTCGATGTGAAGGATGTGATGATGACCGACCTCATCAGTGGTCGCGAGACCCTCGAGGATATCAACATGATTGTGTTCTGCGGTGGTTTCTCTAACTCCGATGTACTTGGTTCGGCTAAGGGTTGGGCTGGTGCCTTCCTCTTCAATCCTAAAGCCAAGGAGGCACTGGATAAGTTCTATGCCCGTGAGGATACCCTGTCACTGGGTATCTGTAACGGTTGTCAGCTGATGGTTGAACTCGGCCTCACAGGTGCCAAGGGTGCAAAGATGCTACACAACGACTCACATAAGTTCGAGAGTGAGTTCATCTCGTTGAGCATTCCTCAGAACAACAGCGTGATGTTCGGCTCACTGAGTGGCAACAAGCTCGGTTTGTGGGTTGCTCATGGTGAGGGCAAGTTCTCTCTGCCTGAGGCTGAGAGCGCTTACAACGTGATTGCCAAGTACAACTACGCTGGTTATCCCGCTAATCCTAACGGTTCTGATTACAACGTGGCAGGTATCTGCTCTGCCGATGGTCGTCATCTCTGCATGATGCCTCACTTGGAGCGTGCCGTATTCCCCTGGCAGAACGCTTGGTATCCAGCTGACCGTCGTCAGGACGAGGTAACACCTTGGATTGAAGCCTTCGTCAATGCACGTAAATGGGTTGAGGGAAAGGTAAAAAAGTAAAAAGGTAAAAAAGTAAAGTGAACATTTACTGGGAATCGTTCAAGACCTTCTTTAAGATTGGCATATTCACCCTTGGCGGTGGATATGCCATGATACCTTTGATAGAGGAAGAGGTGGTTAACCGCAAGCAATGGGTATCGAAGGACGAAATGCTCGACCTAATAGCCATTGCCCAAAGTTGTCCTGGCGTCTTCGCCATCAACATTGCCATCTTCATTGGATATAAGTTGAAGAAAGAACGAGGTGCCATCGCCACAGCATTGGGCACTGCCCTACCCTCGTTTCTGATTATCCTGGCTTTCGCGATGTTTTTCAGCCAGTTTAAGGACAACCCCATAGTAGCAGCGATGTTCCGAGGCATCCGCCCAGCAGTAGTTGCCCTCATTGCTGTGCCGACCTTCAATCTTGGCAAACGCGCAGAACTGAACAAATGGACCATCTGGATTCCTATTGTGTCGGCCCTGTTGATATGGCTCTTGGGCGTTTCGCCCATTTGGATTATCATCGCAGCAGGCATTGGAGGATACATCTATGGCAGATTCGTATACGACGAAAACAACGGAAAGGAGGTGACGGGCATATGATATTCTTCTGGTTATTCGTCACATTCTTCGAGATTGGCGTCTTCGGCTTTGGTGGAGGCTATGGCATGCTGTCGCTGATTCAGAACGAGACGGTGGAACATTGGCATTGGTTGTCGTCGTCAGAGTTTACAGACATCGTAGCCATCTCGCAGATGACACCCGGTCCTATCGGCATCAACAGCGCCACCTATTGCGGTTATACAGCCGTACATAATGCGGGCTACGGACACCTGATGGCAATCCTAGGCTCAGCGACAGCGACCTTTGCGCTAGTCCTTCCTTCACTGATACTGATGATACTCATCAGCAAAATGTTTATGAAGTATATGCACACCCGTACAGTAACTAGTGTGTTCTCGGGGTTGCGTCCTGCCGTAGTAGGTCTGTTGGCTGCTGCAACTTTATTACTTTGCACACAAGAAAACTTTAGTTCGCCCCAAGAAGACTTGTGGCAGTTCTGCATCAGCTGCTTCCTCTTTGCCGCCGCTTTCTATGGTGTAAAGGTCATAAAAATCAACCCCATCCGCATGATTCTCTATTGCGCTGCGGCAGGGTTGGTATTGTTCTATTAAAAACCGGATGTTTACTTGTGCTTTTGATAGTACTCTATGGCACGCTCAATGTTCTGCCTCATGGCATCTGAGGTGAAGGTCGCGCCAGTAACGCCATCAACTTTTGGCAGTGGTGCTTTCTTCTCAATCTTCATGCCTTCATACTTTATCAGCATACCATTCTTGACCTTTGCCACATACTTAGGACCGTCCATCGTCTTCAAGGGTACCACCTTGACTATTTTGTTCTTTTTGATATACACTTCAACAGGTGTCGGACCTGCATAGCCGTCCACATCGTTAGCCAGTGTTGTAGTATTCACCACATAGGTACCATCCTTCTCTTTGCGCATCACTTGCTGAGCATCAGCAGTGACAAATGTTGTCATCAACAGCAAAGTCATAACAATCTTTATCATAATTTCCATATCTCTTTGTCCTTTGACGTTGCAAAGGTAGAAAAATTAAAACGAAATACCATCATTTTTTATGTTTTTTGTTACAAACCATCATGTTTTTCGTCTTACTATAAATTAATGTATGACATGATAAAACGTTTTTGGGTCTTTTTTTTCATGCTAACGGTCTGTCTTATGGCCTCAGCACAACGTAAAGTGTTTCTCTCCACATCGTTCCACGAACCAGCAACAGATGGTCTCCGTTTTATCTATAGCTATGACGGTTGGCAGTGGAAACAGGTTGATGGCATTTGGCTACGACCAGAAGTGGGGCAGCAGAAAGTCATGCGCGACCCCTCTATCATTTACACACCCGATGGTATGTTCCATTTAGTCTGGACGTCAAGTTGGCGAGGTGATCGTGGTTTCGGATATGCCTGTTCGAAAGACCTTGTGCATTGGAGCAAACAGCGTTTCATCGAGGTTATGACAGATACTACGACCGTGAATGTATGGGCACCAGAATTATTTTGGGATGATGTCAAGCAACAGGCTATTATTATATGGGCTTCATGTATTCCTGGGAAATTCCCTGACGGACAGGAAGAACACAAAAATAATCATCGTTTGTATTACACCACTACAAAGGATTTTAAGAAGTTCACGCCTGCCAAACTCATGATTGAGCCAGGCTTTTCGTGTATTGACGCTACACTTGTGAAACGAGGCAAAAACGACTACGTGATGGTGCTGAAGGACAACACCCGTCCAGAACGTGATATCAAAGTTGCATACGCTAAGTCGCCCTACGGCCCTTGGTCGAAGGTCTCAGAACCGTTTACTGGTAAGATGATGGAGGGTCCAACAACGGTGAAGGTAAAAGATGGTTGGCTAATCTACTACGACCGTTATCAGTTGAAAGACTTTGGTGCCCATTTTACAAAAGACTTTGTGACTTTCGAGGATGTTTCCGATAAGGTTAGCGTCCCTAATCTGCACAAGCACGGCACCATCTTCGAGACCGACGAGACGATTCTCAACGGTTTGTTAAATGCCAAGAAGATTCACTATACCGGCAAGACGCTGAGCAATCCCAATCGTCACGATGGCGGTCTCTCACCTGTAGTGGGTGTACATAACATCCAAATACTACGCGCCAATCGTGAGTACCCATCAGCCCAAAATGGCAATGGTTGGACATATAACCACCAACCTATGATGGCTTATTGGAATAACCAGTTTTATGTACATTACCTCTGTGACCCCAAGGACGAGCACGTGCCTCCCTCACATACCATGTATCAAACATCAAAGGATGGATATACATGGAGTGACCCACAGATTTTGTTTCCTGAGGTGCAGGTGCCTGAAGGTTTTCAGAAGCCCAATCGTCCAGAGAAGGCTCACAACCTCATTGCTATTATGCACCAGCGAGTGGGCTGGTATGTCTCGAAAAGCGGACAACTCTGGGCGCTTGGCAACTATGGTGTAGCCTTCGACAAGAAGGACGACCCCAATGACGGGAACGGGCTTGGGCGCGTTATCCGTGAGGTCAGGAAAGACGGTACATTAGGGCCGATATACTTCATTTATCTGAATACAAGTTTTTCTAGATATACTAGAACTTCTAGAAACTCTAGGGAGATCTTCCCCTACTACACCAAAGCACCAAAAGAAGTAAAGGCAGCCTGCGAAGAAATCCTGTCCAATCCTCGTTATCGCATGCAATGGGTAGAAGAAGCAGATCGCAACGACCCATTAATACCTTTGAACAAGGAATATAAAGCATACTGCGACTATACTTTGCCTGACGGACAGATTGCATCATTATGGAAACATGCCCTTACTTCAACCAGTGCCGATGGTGGTCTGACATGGGCACAACCTGTCGAGCGCGCCAAAGGATTTGTTAACAGCAATGCAAAGATATGGGGACAGCGTCTGACGGATGGTACCTATGCAACGATATACAATCCTTCAGAATACCGTTGGCCATTAGCTATCAGCCTTTCCAAGGACGGCTACGAATATACTACACTGAACCTTGTGCAAGGTGAGGTACCACCTATGCGCTATGGTGGCAACTACAAGAGCTATGGTCCTCAGTATGTGCGAGGTATTCAGGAAGGCAATGGTGTGCCCAAAGACTCAGACCTCTGGGTGGCTTATTCTATGAATAAGGAGGACATGTGGGTGGCCCACATCCCTGTGCCTGTACAAACGGAGGCGCATAGTCATGCTGATGGCACCGAGTTCAGAGTGGGCGAGATTTCGGATTTCGCCACCTGGAACATCTACTCCCCCGTGATGGCAGCCATTTCTTTAAACGATGGATGGTTAACACTCTCTGATAGCGACCCCTTCGATTATGCTCGCGTAGAGCGCAAGATTCCTGCCACTAAGGAGCTGAAAGTGGCTTTCGACCTGAAAGCAGGACAAAACAATCGTGGTTTGATGCAGATAGAGTTCCTCGATGCTCATGGAACAGCCTGCTCTCGCATAGAACTCACCGACGAAGGCATCATGCGATGCAAGGGTGGTGCTCGCTATGGCGGTCTGGGCAAATATGAGGCCAACAAGACTTATCATATCGAAGCCATACTCAGCGTCTCGAAACGCATGATAGAAATCTACGTAGATGGCAAGAAGGCGGGCCAGCGAATGTTCTTTGCCCCTGTGGAGAGTATCGAACGTGTGATGTTCCGCACTGGTGCCGAGCGTCGTTTCCCGGATGTCGACACCCCTGCCGATTGGGACGGCACGCTTGAAAATGCAGGATCAACAGCCCCTGAAGCAAGCTATGCCATTGCCAACTTTCGTACGATACCTGACGGAGAACCGTCAGGAACATTAGCTAACACACCTGCCTTCCTACGTTACGATGACTACAAGCACTACGTCGATTACTTCAACACGATGGAGGCCGAGAATATTGTGCAGGCCATACCCAATGCAAAGGCTTGGGAGTGGATGACACAGAACGTACCTCTTTTCGACTGTCCTGACCGTGGTTTTGAGGAAATGTGGTATTTCCGTTGGTGGACGCTCAGAAAGCATATACGTCAGACACCCGTAGGCTATGCCATGACAGAGTTTTTGGTAAACAGAAGCTATGCCGACCAATACAATCTCATTGCATCTGGTGTAGGCCATCATATTCATGAAAGTCGTTGGCTCAAAGACACCACCTACCTTGACCAAATTATAAATACATGGTACAAGGGTAACGAAGGTAAGCCTATGAAGAAGATTGCGAACTACTCATCATGGATGGCACATTCACTATGGGGTCGATATATGGTGGATGGCCGTCTGAATTGGATAACATCCATGTTGCCCTCTTTGGAATGGGAATACAACCATTGGGAAAGTACCCATACACGCGACGGAGGTTTCTACTGGCAAGCCGATGTGCAGGACGCGATGGAAGAAACCATTAGTGGCGGACGTAAGAAGAAATATCTGCGTCCCTCCATCAACGCCTATATGTACGGCAACGCGAAGGCAATAGGAAACATTGCCCAATTGGCTGGTGACAACTTAAAAGCTGCCACCTATTTCCAAAAGGCTGCTGACTTGAAAGAAAAAGTGCACCAAAAGTTATGGAACGAGCAACAGCAATTCTTCGAGACCCATCGTATAGACTCCTCTGCCAATGTTCGTGAAGCTATTGGTTTTATGCCTTGGTATACTCACATGGCGAAGGACGAAGCAAAATATGGTGTCGCATGGCTGCAGGCTGGTGATGAGAAAGGATTTTCTGCACCATATGGACAGACAACTGCCGAACGTCGTCATCCCCTATTCCGCACGCATGGTGTAGGTAAATGTGAGTGGGACGGTGCCGTATGGCCTTTTGCCACATCACAGACGCTGACCGCTATGGCAAACTATCTAAATGACTATAGCCACCCCATCATCAGCGATTCGCTCTATTTTGCCGAACTCGAGAAGTACATGCAGAGCCAGCATATGCGTGGCAAGCCCTATATTGGTGAATACCTCGATGAAACCACTGGTTATTGGCTGAAGGGAGACCAAGAGCGCTCGCGCTATTACAATCACTCCACTTGGAACGACCTGATTATCACTGGTCTTTGTGGTTTACGCCCTCGTGCCGACCAGAGCCTTGAAGTCAATCCACTTCTGCCCAAGAACAAGTGGGCCTATTTCTGTCTCGACAATGTGCCGTATCATGGTCATAGTCTCACGATACTTTGGGATAGTGACGGTTCACGCTATCATGCAGGGAAAGGCCTGCGCATCTACGTGAACGGAGTGCTGAAAGGCCAACGTAATGACATCGGTAAAATCATTATTCCAAACGTGCTATGAAACGATTTCATCTGATAATCTTATCATTTATTATTTATCAATTAGCATTTAGCGTATGCGCTATTGCTCAAGGCTACTTTGGCGAGGCCCAGTGGATTGGCGCCATTACTCGCGAAGTCGCCAAGATACCAGAAGGTCGCCATTATTCTGGCAATGCCATTAAGAAAACTAAGGCCGAGTGGGACAAGGCTGAGCCACTTTCGCGACGCAGCATCATCCTGCGTCGTTCGTTCAAGCCCTACAAGACGGTGAAACATGCCGAGTTGCGCATCTGTGGATTAGGTTTCTACGAGGCCACCATCAATGGTCAAAAAGTTGGGACTTCAGAGTTTGCACCTACTTGGAGCGATTATGACAAGACCGTGTTTTTCAATGTATACGATGTCACCCAACAGATTCAGCAAGGCGACAATGAGTTACGCGTATTATTGGGTAATGGTTTTTATAATGAACAAGGCGGAAGATACGTCAAATTGAAGATTTCTTTCGGACCACCCACCCTACTCTACTTCCTCTATGTTACCTACGATGATGGCATGCGTGAACGTGTGTATAGTGACGACAAGTGGCAGTGGGCAGAGAGTCCTATTACCTTTAACAGCATCTATGGTGGTGAGGATTATGATGCACGCTTAGAGATCTCCTCCACACCTTCTCAAGAGGGGGAGCAGTGGAAGCCCGTAGTCATTATGAAGGGGCCAGAGGGTCGACTACGTCCTCAGATTGCTCATTCTACTAAATTAATGGAACGATATCCTGTGAAGCAAACCTTGCACAAGGATTCTATCCTCATACTTGATATGGGACAAAACCTCGCAGGCTATCCAGAAATTACTGTTGAGGGTAAGGCTGGCCAATGGCTCAAACTCACGCCTGGCGAAACGTTGGACAAAGACGGACTGGTAAATCAGCGTCAAACAGGTCGTCCACATTATTATACTTATATAATAAAAGGTGGGGCTACTGAAGTGTGGCATCCGCGCTTCTCATACTATTCGTTCCGCTATCTACAGGTGGAAGGTGACATTGACGCGTTAAAAAAGGTTGAGTCATGCTTTGTATACAACTCGGCAGAACGCACAGGAACATTCGAATGTTCCAATCCGCGTATCAATGCTACCCATCAATTAATTGATCGTGCCATCCGCTCGAATTGGCAAGCCGTATGGACTGATTGTCCCTCACGTGAGAAGTTGGGTTGGTTGGAACAAGACTGGTTGAATGGAGAGGCACTCGTTTATAACTATAATGCACGCTACATGATAGAACAAACCATGCAGAACATCGTTGACGCCCAACGCGAAGATGGTTCGATGCCAGAGATAGCACCAGAGTACACGCAGTTTACTGGGCCTGGAACAGACCCCTTCCGTGAGTCGCCCGAATGGGGAGGTGCCATCATTGCTTTACCCATGCTCTATTGGCAACACTATGGTGATCTCGATTTAGCAGACAAGCACTACGAAGCTATGAAACGTTATATTAACTACTTGGCTTCGAAGGACTCATGCTTCATACTTAAACAAGGTTTGGGTGACTGGTACGACTACGGCCCTGGACGTGCAGGATTCTCGAAAAACACACCCATGCCCCTCGTTTCAACAGCCCATTATTATCAGTGGATGTGTTATATGTATGTGATTGCTAAACATTTGGGGAAGAAACAAGATGCCAATTGGTATAATCTAAGAGCCGACAGCATTCGCCACGCGTTTAATCGTGAGTTCTACGATGTCAAGAAGAAAACCTACGCTACAGGCAGTCAGTGTGCACTATCGTTGGCGCTCTACTTGAAGTTGGTTCCAGAAGATGACTATCAGGCAGTCTTTCAGAATCTTGTCAAGGATATCAAAGCTCACGGCAATCGTCTGACTACGGGCGATGTTGGCAATCGCTACCTTTTTACCGTACTGACACAGAACGACCAACGTGAATTGCTTTATACGATGTTGAACCACGACGACGTTCCTGGATACGGTTATCAGATTAAGAAGGGGCACACCACGTTGACCGAACAGTGGAATCCTGATATGGGCGCCTCCATGAACCACTTCATGATGGCACATATCGAGAACCTTCTAATTCCCGACCTTCTAGGCATTCGTCGTTCAGGTGAACTCATTGAAATTGAGCCACATCCCGTTGGCGACCTAACGTGGTGTAAGGGTTCAACGATGAGTGCTTTTGGCGAGGTAAAGGTATCGTGGAAGCGAGAGAACGGCCTGTTTACACTCGACATTGACGTGCCTCATGGTGGTTTTGCTGATGTCTACCTACCCTATAGCAAGCATGCTGAAAGCGTTGGCGATGGTCATCATCATTTCGAGGACAAGATACCTCAGCCAAACGGGGGGCAGGCTTCCGCCAGGGGGCAAAAAAGTAAACATGGTAAAAAAACAAAACATAAGAAATAAAACAAACTGCATTATGGAAACAAATTTTAAAAGACCCTTGAGTGGTATCATTCCACCACTAGTAACACCACTGATTAACAATGAAACACTTGACGTAGAAAGTCTCGAGCGACTGATAGAACACTTAATAGAAGGAGGTGTGCACGGCCTCTTCGTATTGGGTACGACGGGCGAGGAGCAAAGCCTCTCATACGATGTGCGCAAGCAAATGATTAAGGAGGCGTGTCGCATCAATCGCGGACGTTTGCCCCTGTTAGCATGCATCACTGACACGTCAATAGAAGAGAGTGTACGACTGGCCCGTAAGGCTGCCGACTATGGTGCCGATGGTGTCGTTTCAGCTCCACCTTACTACTTCGCTACGGGTCAACCCGAGTTGGCCCAGTTCTATGAAGAGCTGGTACCACAATTGCCCCTTCCTGTGTTCTTATATAATATGCCTTCGCATGTAAAGGTCAGTTTCGCACCAGACACTGTTGCTCGCATTGCAAGAAATGAGCAGGTGGTGGGTTTCAAAGACTCCTCTGCCAATACGGTCTACTTCCAGAGCGTGATGTACAAGATGCAACATCGTCCTGACTTCGCCATGTTGGTAGGCCCTGAGGAGATTACAGGCGAATGTGTGCTATTGGGTGCTCAAGGTGGTATCAATGGTGGTGCCAATATGTTCCCAGAGCTCTACGTGGCTATGTACGATGCAGCCTCGGCTCGTGACATCAATCGCGTGCTCGACTTGCAGCAACTCATTATGCAGATATCCACAACGATATATACTGTTGGCAAGCATGGCTCTAGCTACTTGAAAGGTTTGAAGTGTGCCCTCAGTTTGCTCGGCATCATCAACGATGATTTCGTAGCCTCGCCGTTCTACAAGTTCGAGACACCAGAGCGCGATAAAATTAGACAAGCACTTGACGCATTACCCATCAAGAATGGCAAGCTATGCATCTAATTGATTTCGTCATCTTCATCGTCTTCACACTAGGTGTGGTGGTGTTCGGCTGTTCTTTCTTCAAGAAGGGCTCCAGCGCTGACGAGTTCACCTCGGCTGGTCATTCGATTCCTGGATGGGTGGTAGGCATGAGCATCTTCGCAACGTATGTGTCGAGCATTTCATACATAGGTTATCCTGGCAAAGCGTTTGCGGCTGACTGGAATGCCTTTGTATTCTCGCTATCGATACCCATCGCAAGTTATTTTGCCGCCAAGTATTTCGTACCATTCTACAGGCATTCGGGCTCCGTATCAGCCTACACGTTTTTGGAAGAAAAGTTTGGTGCGTGGGCACGTTTATACGCCTCTGCCTGCTACTTGCTAACGCAGATCGCGCGTATGGGTTCCATCCTCTATTTGTTGGCTGTACCGATGTACATCCTTATGGGTTGGGACATGCACACCGTCATCATCCTTACATCGATAGGTATTATCATCTATTCGATGATGGGTGGTCTGAAGGCTGTCATTTGGGCTGATGCCATTCAGGGCATCATACTCATTGGTGGTGCACTTCTTTGTTTGGCCATCTTGATGTTCTCGATGCCTGAAGGACCCATGCAAACCTTCGAACTGGCAGCCAATAGTTCAATGGGTAACAAGTTTTCGTTAGGTGCCTTTTCGTCAGATTTAACCACATCGACGTTCTGGGTGTGTTTGATTTACGGCATCTTCATCAACTTGCAGAACTATGGTATCGACCAGAATTACGTACAACGCTACCATGCAGCCAAAACAGACAAGGATGCAAAGTTCTCAGCACTCTTCGGAGGTTATCTCTTTATTCCTGTTTCAGCACTGTTCTTCCTCATTGGCTCAGCACTATACTCGTACTATCAGACTGGTGTGGCACCCTTGCCCGCAGAGATTCAGGCCAAGCCCGACTATGTATTTCCTTATTTCATTGTCAATGGTCTTCCCGTAGGCTTACGTGGGTTGTTGATTGCCAGCATATTTGCTGCTGGCATGAGCACCGTTTCTACCAGTGTGACCTCTGCAGCAACAATTATCCTAACCGATTATGTACGTCCGTTCTTCTTGAAAGCACGTAACATGACTGATCGTTTGCGTCATCATGACCCTACCGACCATCACAAGCACCAGAAACTCGAACTTGCCATCGTACGTCTATCAAGTTTCGGCGTAGGCATGCTAGGCGCCTGTGTGGCCATCGCGATGCTCTCGGTAGAAAGCATCATTGACGCGTGGTGGACGCTCAGCTCGATATTCTCAGGCGGCATGCTCGGTTTATTCCTGTTGGGATGCATTCCCCAGAAGATTAATCGTCTCGCAGCCTTCCTAGGCTGTGTGGCTGGCATCATAGTCATTGCGTGGATATCGCTAGCAGAGTTGTGGCATCTTCCAGGCATCCACCTGCACCCCTATCTCGCCATCGTCCTGGGCACCACCACGATATTCCTAATCGGATTCTTGATGACATATCTATTTAAAACCAAAAACATATTATGAAGAAAACTATTTATCCAAAAATTGGTATCCGTCCTACGATTGATGGTCGTCAGGGTGGTATTCGCGAGGGTCTGGAAGAGAAGACTATGAACCTCGCTAAGGCTGTAAAAACGCTCATTGAGAGCAATCTGAAGAATGGTGACGGAAGTCCCGTTGAGTGCGTCATTTCAAACACGACGATAGGTCGTGTGGGTGAGAGTGCCGCTTGTGCCGAACAGTTTGAGCGCGAAGGTGTAGGCTCTACCATTACTGTCACCTCCTGCTGGTGCTATGGTTCAGAGACGATGGACATGAATCCCACCTATCCCAAGGCTGTTTGGGGCTTCAATGGTACAGAGCGTCCAGGAGCTGTTTACTTGGCTGCCGTCCTCGCTGCCCATGCCCAGAAAGGGTTGCCCGCTTACGGCATCTATGGTCATGATGTGCAGGACCTCGACGACAACACCATTCCTGAGGATGTGGCCGAGAAGATTCTGCGCTTTGCCCGTGCCGCTCAGGCTGTGGCCACGATGCGTGGAAAGAGCTACTTGTCATTAGGAAACACATGTATGGGTATCGCTGGAAGTATCGTCAATGCCGACTTCCTGCAACAGTACCTTGGCATGCGTACAGAGTATGTATCACTGGTAGAGATTCTCCGTCGTGTTGACTTCGGTATCTACGACAAGGACGAGTTTGAGAAGGCCATGAAGTGGGTAGAGAAATACTGCAAGCCTCAGGAGGGGCACGACTATAACGAGGACCGTCCATTGTTCCCTGGCGTGCCTATGACTACCTTCAACGGAAAGGGCAAGGGCAAGAATCGTCAGGAGAAAGACGAGGACTGGGAGTTCACCGTGAAGTGTATGATGATTATTCGCGACCTGATGCAGGGCAGCGAAAAGCTGGGTGCAATGGGCTACAAGGAAGAAGCTATCGGCCACAATGCCATTGCTGCCGGTGTGCAGGGACAGCGTCAGTGGACGGACTATAAGCCCAACTTCGACTTCCCTGAGTCGATGATGTGCACTTCGTTCGACTGGAACGGTCCTCGCGAGGCTTACACATTGGCCACAGAGAACGACTTCCTGAATGGTATGTCTATGCTGTTTGGCCATCTGCTGACCAACAAGGGTGTGATGTTCAGCGATATCCGCACTTATTGGAGCCCAGAGGCTGTGAAGCGCGTCACGGGTACTGACCTGAGTGGTGCAGCTGCTGGTGGTTTCATCCACCTCATCAATAGTGGTGCTACCACCCTTGATGCCACAGGCGCCATGAGCGACAAGGACGGCAATCCTACCATCAAGCCTTTCTGGGAGATGAAGGACGAGGACATGGAGGCCTGTCTGAAGGCCACCTCATGGATGCCTGCCGATCGCGACTACTTCCGTGGTGGTGGTTATTCTTCGCACTTCGTCACAAAAGGTGGTATGCCTATGACGATGCTCCGTCTGAACCTTGTTGCAGGCTTAGGTCCTGTATTGCAGTTGGCTGAGGGCTGGACCGTAGAGCTCGACCCCAAGACCCACGATATTCTTGACAAGCGTACTGACCCCACTTGGCCTACCACTTGGTTTGCCCCACGTCTCGATCCCACGAAGGATGCCTTCAAGGATGTCTATAGCGTTATGAACAACTGGGGAGCCAACCACGGAGCCATCTGCTACGGACACGTAGGTGCTGACCTGATTACGCTTTGCGCTATGCTCCGCATCCCCGTCTGTATGCACAACATTGCTGATAAGGACATCTTCCGTCCTGCTTGCTGGAATTCCTTCGGAATGGACAAAGAAGGCGCCGACTATCGTGCTTGCGCCAACTTTGGTCCTATCTATAAGTAAGGGAAAACCCAGCGGAAAACCGCTGGGAACGGTGACTAGAAGGAGAAGTCGAACGACTTCAAGTCCTCATCCCTTGACGACGTGCCGTAAAGTATCTGGTATTTGCCAGGCTTTACGGCAAGTTCGTCTTTCATCTCGTCGTAGTATTCGAAGGCCTCACCATCGAGGGTGACAATGGCATTTTGAGTCTCTCCAGCCTTCAGAATCAGCTTTTGGAAGCCTTTCAGAGCCTTGATAGGTGCACCTGCATCATTCAGTCGCTTTACATAGACCTGTAGCGTTTCAGTACCCTCGCGCTTACCCGTATTCTTCACAGGAACAGTCAGTGTCACCTTAGGTGCTTTGCCCTTCTGGCTCTTTACTTTTGCCTTGCCCACGCTGAACGTCGTATAGCTCAGTCCATAGCCAAAGGCATACTGGGGAATACCCGTAAAGTAACGATACGTACGATTCTTCATCGAATAGTCGAGGAAGTCGGGCAGGTCGCTGTTCGAGCGATAGAAGGTCACAGGGAGTTTTCCGCCAGGGTTATAGTCGCCAAACAGCACTTCAGCCAGTGCCTTCGCACCACCCTGTCCAGGATACCAAGCCTGCAACAGTGCATCGTATCGTCCATCAACACTACCAAAGGCGATAGCCGAACCTGAACAATTGACAAACACCACAGGCCGTCCTGTCTGGTGCATGGCTGTCACCAACATCTGCTGTACTTTAGGCAGTTCGATGTCCTGCTTGTCGCCACCCTCTCCCTCCATACGGGCAGAGATACCACCGATGATGATAATAGCGTCAGCCTGCTTAACCTCATTGGCAAGATTAGTGAAGTCCACCAGTTTGCGCTCGCAGATGTCGCCACGCAACATCGCAAACTGTCCGTTGCCATGTTTATACTCAATCGTAACGTCGTAGGTCTTACCAGCCTCAACAGGGAAGGACTTGTATTCAGTAGCACGACGGAATCCAAAGCCTCGACGTCCACCTCCCTTGTTCTCCTCAACGACCTCACCATTAACTTTCAGTACATAGCCGTTATCAGTATTGAGCGTATATTTCATCTCGCCTGTAAAGGTCGACGTATACTGTCCGCTGACGCGAACACTGAGTTCATCTTTGCTGACACCCTGAGCGAAGCCCCAAGCGCCAAAGGTCGAGAAATTCAACTCGTTGTAATAATCGGTCTTGACGGGAGAACCGTCAAGCGCACGGTTATTATAGAACTCCACCTTCACGCCCTTGCCGCTATTGAAGTCCTGCAGGTGGTGAATAGTTGCATACTCATCGTTCAGCTCACAGGCCTTCTGATAGATAATCCTGGCATTAGGCACTGCGGCCTTGATACCCTCTAACAGCGAGTGCTGATGTTCTTTAGTGGGCGTACCACCATAGTTACCATTTAGCAGCTCCACATCGTCAGCATTAGGACCCACGACAGCAATCGTCTTGATATCCTTCGAAAGCGGCAGAATGCCATTGTTCTCCAAAAGCACCATCGACTCACGAGCGGCTTGGGTGGCAAGAGCATCGTGCTTCTCACAGGAGATAGTCGATGCAGGAATCTTCGACCACGGAAGGCTCTCAGCAGGGTCGAACATGCCCAACTCGAAACGTCCCATCAGCGTCTTACGCAGATGTTGGTCTAGGTCGCTCTCCTTAATCAGTCCGCGTTTCAAACCGTCACCAAGGTTCATCATCACCTTACCGCACTCAAGGTCAGTACCATTCAGCACAGCGTCAACAGTAGCCGATAGTGGGTCTTTATGAGTTTCATGCTGACCTTTATTATAGAAGTTGTTGATGGCATCGCAGTCCGTCACCACCAATGCGTCGTAGTTCCACTTGTTGCGCAGGATATCAATCAACAGACGGTCAGAAGAGCAGCATGGCTTACCTTCGAAACGCTGATAGGCACACATCACCTCGCGTACGTTTCCTTTCTTCACCAGTGCCTTAAACGCAGGCAGATAGGTTTCCCAAAGGTCGCGATTCGTAGGATCCACGTTCATCGAGTGGCGCAAGGGCTCAGGACCGCTGTGCACGGCATAGTGTTTGGCACAGGCATGCGTTTTATAATAGGTCTTACCGTTCAACGTGATAGGCTCCTGCATACCCAAAACGGTCTGCACACCCAGCACCGCATTCAGGTAGGGATCTTCGCCACACGTCTCCTGACCACGACCCCAACGCGGATCGCGGAAGATGTTGACGTTGGGACACCAGAATGTCAGTTCAGGATTGCCAGGATAGTAGGTCACGCCCATAGGGACATTGTACAACTTTGGGTCCTTGTGGTCCGTACGGTTCCAGTTAGCACGTGCCTCGTCAGAGACCTGCGAGAATACGTCGTACACCAATTGTGCATTGAAAGCTGCAGCCATACCAATAGGTTGTGGATAAACTGTGTAGCCACCCTGACGTACACCGTGACAGGCCTCGCTCCACCAGTTGTAGCTGGGAATGCCCAGACGGTCTATCGATATCGACTTGTTCATCATCAGACCCACCTTCTCTTCAGGGGTCAACATACCCAGCAGACTCTCCATACGCTCCACCATCGGAAGCTGGGTGTTCTGCCATTTGTAACTGTTTTGAGCCTGCAGGCTCATCATGCTCATAACGAGCGCAATGAATGTGATAAAGTTTCGTTTCATTTTTGTTGGTTTAGGATTTATGGGGACAAAGGTACGAAAAAAACATGAATCATCACGACTATTTTCTGAAAATTTATGTTCCATTCATGGTAATTCATGTTAAAAAAAGACTGACGACAAAACGAAACGTCATGAGTCTTTATAGTATATGAAGAAGTTCCTGTTTTTCCTTTGTGCTTTCCTGCCCTTAGTCGCTGGAGCACAGACATTTGAGACGCGATACGAGCGTAGTGTCAACGACCTGATGAAGGACGTTGCACGTCGTTTTGGTGTGAAGTTCAAGTTCGACAGCAACGTTGATACCGTTGGTAAGCGACTGCCGTATGCTGACTTCCGCATACGTCCCTATTCGCTGGAGATGACGCTCGACAACATCTGCAAATACTACGATTGGAATTGGTGGAAGCAAAGTGGCAATCTCTATAAAATCAAATTGTATGAGTATCCGCGACGTCATGAACAGGAGGGTAAGATGATGCTCGACTATCTGTCGTCCTTATATAACAACAAGGCGCAGTGGGAGGCTCGTCGCGACTCGCTTCGTCGTGAGGTTCGCCAGCGTTTGGAGCTCGATGCCTTCCTTGATTCGTGCGTCATGAAAACCGCTGGAAAACCAGCGGGCACAAAGGAACGCCCCGTCATCCTGTCGAAGGTCCGCAAGCACGATGGCTATACCACACAGAACATCTGCATCGAACTGACGCCAGGCCAGCACCTCTTTGGCACCATCTATGCCTCGCTCAAGAAGGGCAAGCACGCTCTTATCGTTTGTCCAGACGGCCATTGGCCTTATCGTTATCGCAAGGACGAACAACAACGCTTAGGCACCTTGGCTCGTATGGGTGCCGTCTGTGTCGACTTCGACCTCTATGGTTGGGGCGAAAGTGAGAAGGAGGTAGGCGCTGAGGCTCACCACACCAGTCGTGCCCACGTCTATCAGGCTGCTTGTGGTTATATCCTTCTCGACTGGATGCTCAAAAACCGTAAAGACATCGACCCTGAACACGTTGGCGTTATGGGCGGCTCTGGTGGTGGTACGCATACCGTTCTGTTGTCTTTGCTCGATGAACGCGTCACAGCCTCAGCACCTGTGGTTCATCTCGCTTCGCATTTCGATGGAGGTTGCCCCTGCGAGAGTGGCAAACCCGTTCAACTCGCTGCTGGTGGTACCTGCGAGGCCGAACTCGCTGCTATCATGGCTCCCAAACCCATGCTGATTGTCAGCGATGGTGGCGACTGGACCAGCTCCGTTCCCACCCTCGAATTCCCCTATCTGCAACGCATCTACGGCTTCTACGATGCTAAGGACAAGGTACGCAATGTCCATTTGCCTAACGAGCGCCATGACTTCCGCGAAAACAAGCGCAATGCCGTCTACAACTTCTTCATCGACGTCTTTGGCCTCGATCGCTCCATGCTCGACGAGAGCAAGATTGAAATCGAGCCTGACGAAGCCCTCAAGTCACTCTATAAATAACATATCAAGGGAGGTATTAGGGAGGAGTTAGGACAACACCTCCCGTGCTCCAATCCCTTTCTGAATCGGCATTTGAGCCTTGTGACGGGATGAGGGGAGGTGTTATACGCAGCAGTCAACATAAATCAGGAAACGTCACTAAATCAGATCAGGAAACGTCCGCTACGGGCGGAAGGCCCTTCCGCTTCCTTCTCGCGCCCCGTCCGCACGTAGCGGAAGGGGCGTCCGCTTCCTTCGGACAATGCGCCCGCTTCCTTCGCGTCACTAGGTTGAAGCCTTCGGACCGCCAGCTCAAACACCTGCTTGAGTTATTACTCCGAAAGAAATTTTGAATACTCTTGGAGTATTTCCGATTACTCCGAAAGTATTGGACAACGTTCCAGACTCCCTTATGGCTATATCCCCGTGTGTTGGGCTCGAAGAGTAAATATTCGTCGAATAATTTGGAATTTTTGAAATTATTGCTTATCTTTGCAAACAGTTAAACAAATGTTGAACCCTAAAAACGATGATGCCTATGGGCTAGGAAATAGATATACGGACATATAGGATGAATATCCACTTTTAGATTCTTGTTTCATCGAAATCGGCAAAATTTCACAAGTCATCAAGAACTGAAGTTGGAGTTCACGCCAATGGCGTGGGCTTTTACTCGTTGAAGATGACATGGTGTTTGCCGATACCAGATGAAACGAAGACGAAGTAAATTGTCCACGTTTCTTTTTGTATTTTCAAATATTTGTATTAACTTTGCAAACAAATAACAACTAAAACAATAAAGATTATGAAGAAACAATTACTATTACTCGTTTTGATGTTGCTGCCAATGGTGGCAAGTGCTCACGACATTGCAGTTCAGAATGCTGATGGTAAAACCATTTATTACAATTACATTAATGATGGTAAGGAGTTGGCGGTTACTTACCGTGGTCCTTCTTACAATACCTATTCTAATGAATATACGGGAAGTATAGTTATCCCTGAGTCTGTCATTTATAATAATGTTACTTACAGTGTGACGAGTATTGGAGGTAATGCTTTCAGAGATTGCTATAGCCTAACCTCTGTCACCATTCCGAACAGCGTGGCAAGTATTGGTAGTTATGCTTTCGAGGGTTGCTCTGGCCTTACCTCTCCTGTCTACAATTCCACATTATTTGCTTATCTTCCGATACCTTTTAGTGGTTCATACAGCATTCCCGATGGAATAAAAGTAATATATAGCTCAGCTTTCTATGGTTGCTCTGGCCTCACCTCCGTCACCATCCCTAATAGCGTGACGAGCATTGGAAGTGAAGCGTTCTCTTATTGTATCTAAAAGGGTATAAACAACCATAAATATCTAATACTATCTATTTGTAAAACACTCATTTTCAGTAACTTTTGATTTTTAACACTTGATGGCTGGAATTTGGTAGTAACCGAATTTCAGTATATTTTTGCAACGCATTTCTACCGCGAGGAATTTACGGGGCCTGAAAATCGTCATTCTGCGGACTCAGTTGACAAAGGGTTACGACGGGATGCAAAGAGTGACAAAACGAGACGGGCGGATTCGGAGAAAGTCATAGTGTGGACGGAGTTGACATAGGGTGACAAACGTGAAGCATGGTTGACTCAACGGTAGGGAAAAAGAAAATGAACGTAAAACCATCAAAAGAGTGTTGAAAATGAAAGCAATTAGAAAGTGCAAGTATTGTGGGAAGGAGTTCGTGGCAAGGAGCGGAATGCAGAAGTTTTGCTGCGAGGAGTGTCAGACGAAGGCGAAGGAAGCCAGGAAGAAGCGGCAGCAGAATTTTATGAATGCCGTGGAGCCTGTCATTGGGTTACAGAATCAGGAATACCTGACGTTTGCCAAAGCGGCGATACTTATGGGGTGTTCTCGGCAGTATGTTTACAAGTTGGTGAACGAGGGAAAGCTGGTAGCATCGAGAATCAGCAGTCGCATGGCTTTTATCCGCAAGGCAGATATTGAGAAGATGCTGGCAGGGAATCCATATCACAGAGTACTGCCGACGAATAGGCCGAAGAAATCCACAACCCAAACGACAAAGGAAAGTAAGGCAAATGCCATGACTGCTCAGAACAATGCCCAAGAATCAGAAGTGCTTGATTACATTTCCGGCGAGGAGGTCATGAGAATATACAAGGTCAAGAAATCGTGGCTCTATACTTCCGCCAAACGGAACCAAGTGCCAGTATGTAGGATTGCTGGGATGAACTACTACAGCCGCAAGCACATGGACGCATTGTTTGGCAAGTCGGCTGATGTGGAGGCTGTCAGTGAGTGGCTGACTATGAAGGAGGCTCAGGAACTCTACGGCATGAGTGCTGCATCTGTCCGCTCCAACGCCTATCGCCATCATATTCCGACAAAGCGTGAGTATGGCCAGACCTACTACTCCAAAGACCACTTTGAGCAGTTGAGACGCACCGACCTGATGAGTGATGACAGCTACTACACGGCAAGGGAAGCCGCCGAGAAGTACGGGATGAGTACTGCCAATGTTGGCATCATTTCCAAGAAGAGTAATATCTCCACGGTCAAGGTTCAAGGTGGGCGTGAAGAATCTGATACCAAAAGTGGACTTCGACAGGGTAATGGCTGAAAGACTGGCCCAATTTGGCAGCTACTCCCTTGTATGAATAACCAAGTAAATCCACTGATTATAAACAATCAGAATCAGCGTTATCATGGTCAGCACCTCACTAACCAACATTATCTGTCAATTACTGACGCATTATGCGTAATAATATTGATAATCGGGGAATAATGAGGTAATTTTGACCCCGTGAAGAAAAGCTTCACCAAGAATATTCACTAAAATATAATAATGTATATGAGTAACATTTGTAAGACCGTGACACTCCGAACACGGAAAATCAAAAACGGAGAACAACTATCGTTCTATCTGGACTACTATCCAGGTTATCGCGACGAGTCAACAATGAAGGTTATGCGCCACGAATCGCTGGGCATTTACATCTATGCCAAGCCGAAGAGCCAGCGCGAGAAGGACTATAACGACCGAATGCGCGAGAAGGCCGAGGCCCTGCGCTGCCGTCGCTATGAGAGCATTGTCAACGAGCGCTACGACTTCTTCGACAAGGAGAAGATGAAGGCCAGCTTCCTCGACTATTTCAAGGAAAAGGCGTACAAGAAGAACACGAAGTGGGAGAATGTCTATCTGCATTTCAAGCAGTTCTGCAATGGCAAGTGCCGCTTCGATGAGATTAACGTTGACCTGTGCAACAAGTTCAAGGAGTACCTGATGACCGCCCACCAACTCAAACACACGGAGTACACCTTACATATAAATAGTATAGCTGGCTACTGGTCAACATTTAGGGCTGTACTCCATACCGCTTACCGCGAACACAAGATCTTGGAGAATCCCAACGGCTTTTTGGAGCGCATCGACACCATCCCTACGGAAAAGGAGCATCTGTCTCGTCAGGAACTCGTCAATCTCGCTAATACGCCATGCTCTTCGCCCGTGTTGAAGAAGGCCTTTCTCTTTTCTTGTTTGACAGGACTACGCAAGAGTGACATCAAGCAGCTGACCTGGGACAAGATTCAACCGTATGGCGACGGTTCCATGTACATCACCCTCCGTATGCAGAAGACCAAGGAACTGGTGAATAACCCCATCAGTAACGAGGCTCTGGAACTGATAGGCTATAATGATGGCAATGAGAACCGCAAACCGACAGACAAGGTCTTTGTCGGCTTCAACGACAGCCTCACTCAGGCTCCGTTGAAGAACTGGCTGAAGGAGGCTGGCATCACCAAGCATATAACCTATCATTGCAGCCGCCATACTCTCGGTTCGCTACAGGTTGAGGCCGGCACCAGCGTCTATACCGTCCAGCATATCCTTGGCCACAAAAACGTCGCCACGACCCAGATCTATGCCGCCATGGCCGACTCCAGCAAGCGCGAGTCCGTTGACAAAATCACCCTGAAATCAGCTAAAATCGCCCAGATGAAGGTCGGTGAGGTTAAAAAGGCTTTATCGGAGTGTTAAATTTTGAAGAATAATTTTCAAAGTCATGAATACTGATGAATATTGAGTACTTTTGCGCCCAGATTGTTTCAGGCGATAATAAATTTGAAGAATAATGAGAAATATTGCAAAAGTTTCAAGAGCCACGATGGATGCAACGGCGTTCATCGTGGCCATCAGTGTATTAATGCTGCTGGTCTCGTATATGGCTGCAGCGCGTCTCTATGGAATGAGTCACCTTATTCCGTATGGTGTTCTTCTCGTCTCATGCTTCCTGTTGCTGGAGTCCTTGGCTGTAGGTTGCTACTCCCTGTTGTCAGGTTTAGGCGACCTGTTGGTGAAGAAACCAGTAAAGTCCGTCCTATCCAAACCAAGTGAACCAAGTGCAGAAGCCAGACAGGCAGAAGAAGAGAAGCATCAGGAAATCTATGCCCAGAGCGTGGAGAACAGTCTGGTCATCACCAAGGAAATCATACAGAAACGGAAGGAGGCCATACACGACTACATCTATTGGGTGATGGCTCCGATTCTGGAGGAGGAAGACATGCTGCCACTCTGGATAGAGATTGAGGACTGGATGAATGACAGGCACCACACGCCCAAGAGCCGTAACTGGAAATGGAAGCAGGGAATGAACGTCAAGTACACCGACATCAGTCACTTGATTTGGAATATAGCGAAACGTCTTGGCATGGAAAATGGTTACAATGGTAACAATTGTGCCAGTTTTATTGTGAGGCTATTCCCGGATTTGTGCAGGAACGTAAAGGACACAACTATTGCCCAGAACCTGACAGCCAACGGTGACAAGGGATATATCAAGATTGACAAGCCCGAGGAAAACGACCCGACCATTTTCCACTATTCCCAAACCGCAAGGCAGGAGGAAGAGTAAGCCCAACCGCGAATAACTATTAACGACAAAGCCGCCGCACTGACTAAATAAGATCAGTGTGGCGGTTTTGTCTCTGTGGGTTTTCCTCAGCCGTCCCAATAACCAGCAGCAACCATCCAACCATATCAGAACCGCTCAGTCATGTACTGGTCTTATCCCCTTTCCAACCATCATTATCAAGGAAAGTCCATTCGTTATCACCAGCATCCACATTATATCATTATTACTGATGCATTATCCATCATTACCTTGATAATCGGCTGATAATGTAGTTCCTTTGCCGCCGAGATCTAATTCTCATTCGTTTATAATGGTAAATAGCGAAATTACGTTTAATGACCTGCCAAAGGTCATTGCCGAGCTTCGGGATGAAGTCATCGGCATGAAGGTGGCCCTGCTGGACCTTCAAAAAGGACAAACGCAGCACAAGATGGAAAAGTTACGTCGCACGATGAATGTCGAAGAGGCCGCAGACTATCTTCGCATGCCCCTGAACACTCTCTACATGAAGTTGCAGAAGGGCGAAGTGCCAGGAATGAAGCCCGGCAAGCGATGGGTGCTTTTCTCAGATGAGTTGGACAAGTGGCTGGAGGCGAACCGCAAGAATGCCGTGCCTCTTACCGTTGATGAAGAGAACGAGGCAATCCTTTGTTCGCACAGACGGAAGCCGAACAAGTCTTCGTGGCATGATTAACTAGTTGTAGAACCTCTAACTTTTTACGATTATGAAATCACTTGAAAGAATATCGTTTTTAACGAACGTACTCGTCGTTGCATGCCAGCGTCCGAGTACAGAAGTAGGCAAACTGGTGAAGGCTTTGGTTACGTATGCCACCGAGGGTAAACGAACGGAACTTAATGACATCCGTCTGGAAACTTTCTTTGATCTGATAGCACAAGACCTCGACATGCAGCGAATGGCATCAGAGGAGAAAAGCCGTAAGTGCAGCGAGAGTGCCAAAAGCAGGACTGCAAGAAACGGCAATGCCGCTAACAACCCTGCGAAGAAAACGAACGCAGCGAATGCTACTAATTCCAAACAGAAAGCGGATGCTGATGATGCGAACGAATCAGTAGCTAACAATGTATCGTCTTGTTCCGGCGATTCTGACGATTCCTGCGATTTCGATGCCGCTGATGTCACATCATCCTTTGAGCGGATGAAAGCTGTCTATGTAAAGGTTGGTAACAACGAATCGCAGGCTTTCGATGCTTGGAGGCAACTCTCTGATGACGAGCGGTTGGCAGCGTTCGCTCATGTACAGCGAATGCAGGGTGACCCTAATTCACGGAACTATCTCTTCGTCTATCTGCGAGACAAGGAGTGGACTAAGAATGTGGAATCTGGCAAGCAGTGACGCTGAGCGGAGGTATGGGCGTACAGGGGGATTCAACAATGAATCCACAACATATTAGGGGTCATAATGTCAATACTGCCATATCACCCCAATATGCCGAAGGCTCGTCAGCCCTCGGGACCCGACCAGGAGTGACCCTCTCCTGGACCTCCGCTCAGGGGCCTGCCCCTAAGAACCCTATATTAAAACAGTAGTTACTATGCAAATCTGTGACAAGCAATATCAGTCGCTGAACATATCTGCCTCCCCGTCCTTCGCTACTGCACAGGGACGGGAAAACGAGCGACGTGACTGGACAGAGGAAACCTATCTGGCCAAGAACAAACAGCCGGGCAACCGCTACGACTGGTCGAGAAGACATCTCAACTTTGAGATAAAGAGAGGCCATACAATGATTATGAAGAACGGCCAGGCGCATTATATCAAGCCTCGCATCATCCCTTTGGGCTCTCAACGGAAGACCTTAAAGCAAAGATACGAGCAGCGGCTGAAGGAACTGGACTACAAGCCTTGGGTGAAGGACGCATGACGGAGATTGCTTTCGGCAAGCCGATGGATCTTGACTGGCAGGAGGACAACGGTAACGTTACGCTTGCCGATGACCCGAACTGCCGCGGGCGCAAGCAGATTGAGACGATGGCTTTGGATTACTATTACTTCCTGTGCCGGAAGTTCGGCGAGGAGAATGTCATCGGCTTCGAGTGCCATCTTGACGAGACGACACCGCATTTCCATGCGTTGGTGATTCCCGTTGCCGAGCGAGTGAAACGCGGAAAAGTTGGCGGCTATGAACTCAATTTGGATATAAGGAGCGACGGAAAGGAACGTCCTGAGCACATCACTACCCGACAGTTTGGCAGGCTGAGCGAGGACGAACAGATGTTCTACAGGCCAGCTGAAAAGAAGAAGGTGCTTGCTGTCAGCTACTCCCATTACTTCGGCGAGACCAGGTTTGCAGCCTCGCAGTCGTATAGGCAGTGGCACACGATGCTTCACGATGAGGTCGGTGACAAATGGGGATTATCCCGTGGAGAGGACACTTCACTGATGACGGCAGAGGAACGGAAGGAGCACAGAAAGAAGAACAAGCGGCAGTTGGAGCGAGAAAGACTGGAGGCTCTGAAGAAAGCAGAAGAGGCAGAGAAGAAGGCTTTGGAAACTGAGAAGAAAATTGATCAAGCAGCATGGGCGCTCGACAATTTTGAGTCATCCTTGGCCGAGAAACGGGAAGCGTCGTCAAGACTTAACGATATGATAGACAATGCCCGTCAGGAATTGAACAATATCAATAAGGAGAAAGAAACCGCCAGGAATGAGAAGAATGAACTGGAACTACGGGCAAGAGAACTGGCCGATGCCGTTGGCGACCCGTCTGAGTCGGTGGCATTCAATGGTTTCTGCGATGCGGTCTTTACCTATAACCCGAAAAGCAGCGGTGCTATTATCGAGAACCTGAAAGCGAAGGGCAAGACGAAGATGACGATGATGGACGTGATTGTGGCGGCATTTCAGGAGGTGGATAAGGTCAGGAGCCAGAGGAAATCGGTCTTCACAAATGCCGAAGAATTCAGAAGGCAGCAGAACAATGAAATCAAGAGCATCATGACCGATATGCAGACCATCCTACGCAGCTTCGACAATGCCCACATAGAGGAACTGACCCGCAGGAGCCGGGCCATCGTCAAGCAGGAACTGCGCCAGAATGCCATCGCCATCCGCAAGATTCAGCAGTACGACGAGATGGCGAGAATGGGCATTACCGCAGAGAACGCCGGGGAAATCAAGGAGAAAGCCGATAAGTCCGACAGCTTGCAGCGTGTTATGGAGTCACTTTGGCCGGGAATGTGGGATGCCGTTCAGACTATTGTCAATCCGCGACTCGACAAATACGTGATGTTTGATAAGGAGAAGGAAACCATCAGGAAAGCCTTATGTAAAGAACCGGAAATCAGTCTGGCTAATGCCACTTGGATGATAGATGCCGCCAGAACCATCCGCGAAATCGTGAATGGCACGAAAGCGGAGGTTTATGAGATAGCGGCAGAGCCGGGCGTGGACTATCTGAAAAGTCTTGGGCTTGACATTGCCGAAGATGTGGCCGAAGATGTGGATAAGGTGGCTGCGACGACTGTTTGCCTGTTCTTCGGGTACCTTGATGGAGCCACTATGATTTCTGAATCTTGTGGCGGAGGTGGCGGCAATAACGAACTGCCCAAGAAGAAAGACCACGAGGACGAGCTGTCCTTTGCTCGTAGATGCCATCAGATGGCCAAGGCTATGCATGCACCGAGGTACAGACTCAGAAGAGGGTGAACGGAAGGAATATAACCCTTTTATTCGCCCTTTTATTCGCCCTTTCAAATATATTGATAATCAGATGCTTAAATACAAAAAACGCTCCTGTATACCTTTTTATTTGCCCTTTTATTCGCCCTTTCCCAGAACATAATATAAATATTTGTTCTTTCCTTCTGTTTGCAGTCGTCCGTCTTTTCGTAGTGCATCAAGATAACTGCGCATCTGCTTCTCAGATACATGACTGCCGACAAGCTTTTCCAAATCTGAGATTTTTGCTTTTCCATATTTATTCAGGAATGGCTTGATTACTGCCCAAACCTGATCTAAGTCCCAATCCGTGGCTAACGAATATGCTGCCACATCTCCAGCGAATTCATAATAGCGACGAGGAAGAATGTAACGGATAGCATTTGTCTTACCATGTTTCTCCAAGAATCCCATTTGTTCCAGCTTCTGTGCAATCTGCCTGTTAGATGGTACCTTCTTGCCATCACGTACTTCGCAGAGAGCCATCACATCAAAGACTGTCAGTTTCTTGTCTTCAGGCAATGACTGCTGTATGCTCTGCACATAGATAGCGAAAGCCTTGTCTTTTACAGTTGCTGACAAGATAGCTGTCACATTGAAGTCATCACTCTCCGTATAATCTGGATCGCACTTACCTTCGGACAGGGTTTTCAGGAAAATCTTGTCCATGCCCTGGCCTGAACGTTCCACAATACCGGTTTTTGCCAAGATGTCAGCCAGGAGTCTGTTACGCGGCATGCTCGGAGTGGTTAGCAGATTATCGATTGTCACACCTTTGGGGAACCCTCCAGCATTGATGACCACCAGTTTTGTAGGATACTGCTTGACCACGATTTCACTATTTACTCGATAATTTCGATGTGCGAAAGCATTATTGGCAACCTCTCTTATTACATCCTCATTGAAGAACGGAATACCAAAGATATAGGCACCTTCTCTTACAGGCACAGAGCCATTGCGCAGATTGATGGCATCCCAGAGTTTATCAATCAAGAGAAAGAACGGTTGTCCGAATTGCATACGGTTGTCGAAATGTATCTGAGGTTCTGTATTGCGATACTCCAGCATTACTTTGGCCTGTGGGAACACCTTATTGATAAACTCTTCTTTACCGACAAGTAATACGGCAGCGTTAGTGATACGATTCCCAACGATAAGGTGCAAATCACTCAATGCCTGCCTGTCATCCAGCGAAACGAAAGAAGGATTCTCCTGCTTCTTGGCATACTTCTCTTTCATTTCTTTGATTGCCTTTGAATCAAGGTCATCGAAGGTGGCTTCATCGCAGAACTGCTCAGAAAAGTCCGGTTCCTGCTCCTGAATGATGGAGAGATATGTTTTGTCGTCCATCGGCAATAGGTCTTCGCCAACCCTCATAAGAGGCACATCTTCAAACTTGTAAACCTTACCGATAGGTCTTGACGGCACTTCGATAACAACTACTCGTCCTGTCTTGTTAGCTTCATCTTCGAATTGCTCGTAAACTTCAGTGCGAATATCTGAGTCCCTATAGATATTACTCTCCAGTTCGCCCAATGCGTTCTCGTTTTGCTTGGTTCCTGTCACCTGATGAGGATGCTTGTCGTGCATACCAATAACCATCCTGCCACCACCCTCATTACAGAGTGCAGTGACATAGCCCAAGATGCATTTACGCCTGTCTTTGGGCCTCTCCTTGCCGCCTCCATTATAAGAGACGTTTCCGTATTCGCCTTTCTTGAACTCTACGTGGTCTTCCGACTCGCGCATCTGTTGCAGTTGAGCTATAGTATATCTCTTCATTCCTTAACTCTATTCTTCAATTTGAATGCAAAGGTACAAAACTTTTCCTAAAATAACCCATGTTTAGTCAAAAACGTCTTATTGTTAATACAATTAATTGGATTTTCATGTGTCTTTTTTCGATGAAATACTAAATATTTCACCTTATTTATTATAATTTTCTATTTTTATGGCTCTATTTACGAAAAAATGTGTACTTTTGCAAAATGTTCCCACGCCGATGCTGAATCCTTACGGATAATGCGGCTGGGTTGGGGACTAACATATGGAAAGGCGTTACTGTACGCTTTGAATTTGACGTTCTAAGAATCTCGCAAGTTCGAACGACTAGTCAAAGACAAAGCAACGGAACGCCCCTTGGGATGATTATATCACCCTCTTTCGGATTAATTGCCGTTATTGGGACTATATATCATTCGGTGTGGGGCTTTCGCGTTGCTCGTTTCGACTAGTCGGGCAATGCGAGAGCCTTTAGAACGTGAAGCGAGCGACAGAACTGGCTCCACGCTTTTTTCATGTGGTTAGTGATATGTATAAACAGCCGTCAAGGTAGCCAGCGGCAACAAAATGATGGCTGATGAAGTATATTCTAGTCACTGGTGGTTCAAGAGGTATCGGGAGAGCAATCTGCCAAAGATTGATCTCAATGGGCATGCCAATAATAATAAACTACAATTCTAATCATTCTTCAGCAAATGAAACGAAATCCCTAATCGAAGATAATGGAGGTAAAGCAGAACTTCTGCCATTTGATGTTTCGGATAAGACTGAAGTTGAAAAGGCTATTGGTTGTTGGGAACAATCTCATCCAGATGACTATATTGCTGTTTTGGTAAACAATGCTGGTATAAGGCGTGATAATGTAATGTTTATGATGTCAGATGATGATTGGCATCGAGTATTGGACACTACACTTGACGGATTCTTTTATCTTACAAGATGTTTGCTGAAGCATATGATGCCACGTAAACGCGGTGGAAGGATTATTAATATTGCGTCATTGTCAGGTGTAAAAGGATTGCCTGGTCAAACAAATTACAGTGCTGCGAAAGCGGCTTTAATTGGTGCAACAAAAGCTTTGGCTCAGGAAGTAGCTCCACGCAATATCACAGTAAATGCCATAGCACCAGGTTTTATTGAAACTGACATGACGAAGGATTTGCCAGAGGATGATTTGAAGAAATTGATTCCTGTTGGCCGATTTGGCAAACCAGAAGAAGTCGCTGCCTTAGTTGCTTTTCTTGCATCTGATGAAGCAGCATATATAACAGGAGAAGTAATAAATATTAATGGAGGGTTATATACATAATTTTCAATGGCAAGACGTGTAGTAATAACTGGCATGGGCATTTGGTCATGCCTTGGAACAGACATAGAAACAGTCAGACAATCTCTTTTTGAGGGTAAGTCTGGTATTGGATTGCAACCAGAGAGGCTTGAATATGGCTACAGATCGGGACTCACTGGTATTGTAAAAACACCTGTAATCACCAAGCAGATGATTGACAGACATACCCGCGCTGGTATGTCTGAGGAAGCGCAATATGCTTATATGGCAAGTCGTCAAGCTTTTGCTCAGGCTCAAATCAGCGACGAGTATCTTCGCGAGAACGAAGTTGGCTGTATTTTTGGTAATGACTCATCCGCTAAGCCCGTGATTGAATCGTCCAAAATTATGGATGAGAAACACGACTCGGCGATGTTGGGCTACGGATTGATATTTCAGTCTATGAATTCGACTGTAAATATGAATCTGAGCACAATATTCCATCTGCGCGGTGTCAATTTTACCATCAGTGCTGCCTGTGCTAGTGGTAGTCACTCCATAGGATTAGGTTACATGCTTATTAAACAAGGTCTCCAAGAAATGATTCTTTGTGGTGGTGCTCAGGAAACCAACTATTATTCTATGGCATCGTTTGACGCTCTCGGTGCTTTCTCCATCCGCATGGATGAACCTACAAAAGCCAGTCGCCCATTTGATAAGGACCGCGACGGTCTGATTCCCAGTGGTGGTGCTGCTGCCCTTGTACTTGAAGACTATGATCATGCTATTGCCCGCGGTGCCACTATTCTTGCAGAAATAGTGGGTTATGGATTTTCGAGCAATGGTGGTGGCATTTCAGAGCCAAGCGACAATGGTTCTGTGATAGCCATGAGTCGCGCAATGAAAGATGCTAGTGTAGAACTTGATGACATTGACTATATTAACGCCCATGCAACATCGACTCTGCAAGGTGATATGTATGAAGCCATCGCTCTTGACAGGCTGTTCCATGGTCAGCGAGCCCTTATCAGCTCTACCAAGTCAATGACGGGACATGAATGCTGGATGGCAGGTGCCAGTGAGATTGTTTACAGCATCATCATGATGCAAAACAACTTTATTGCTCCGAACATTAATTTCGAGAGTCCTGACGAATACTCTGAGAAGTTGAATCTCACTGCAAAAACGGTTGAGGCAGAGGTTAATACTGTCCTTAGCAACTCATTCGGCTTTGGTGGTACAAATAGTGCATTGGTAATTAAGAAAATAATATAACGTTTATGAAACGAGGTCTGATATTATTAATCTGGGTATTATCATTGCTTTCAAGTTCATATGCCCAGAAAGTGACAGAAGGTTCACTGGCCCCTCTTAAAAACTGTGGGAAAGCCAAAGTCATTTTGGACTTTAACGATGCAAATATACACGGAATGACTGAAGAAGATTTTGCAGTTTATGAGCAGGACTGGGAAATAGACAAACCTATCATAATAAGTAAATTCATGTCTGGATTGGGGAAAAAATGTCCGAGCATTCGATTTGGAACAGAACTGGATGGAGAAATAACTCTACGTGTGAAAGTTTTATCAATTAACGCAAAAGGGAACTATGTCTGTGAGGCCTTTGTAGTGAATAGCCAAGAAGAGATAATAGCTCGTATTACGGGTTTAAATGCAAAAGGTGGAACATTCGGCTCTAAACTCAATCTTATTAAAGATGGGGCAGAACATACAGGCGAGTCCTTGGGTAAATATTTGTCTAAAGAAATTAGGAAATACAAATAAAATGTCAAACTAATAAAATGTTTAAATTATGAAAAGGTTTCTTGCGATTTTAACTATTACACTACTTACCAGTATGTATTGCATGGCTGGCGGTGTTAAAGTAAAAGAAGGTAAGGCAGCATTTTTCAAAGAGAACGCGAGTGCTGTTGTAGAGTTTGATTTCTCCAAAACCACTTGGGAAGAGGATGAGGATTTTAAGACATGGTGCGGCGACCAATATGAAAAGCGTTTAAATGCCATTCAGCAATCATTTGTTAAATCATTTAACGAGAACTCTAAAGGACTGAAAATTGTCGAATCAGGTAATGATGCAAAATACAAGATTCTTATTGAAGTAAAGGATTTGGAACGTCATCAGGCATTTACTGGTTCATGGGGACAAGGTAAGTTTAGTACTACAGCATACATCAAAGTATTAGACATTTCGTCCAACCAAATTATCTGTGAAATAAACGTTGACGGATATGGCTCTGGAAAAGACTATGATTACGCAGATGGTCTTGGCAAGTGCTATAAAGGCTTGGCAAAAGAACTGTTTAAACTAAAATAAAGTGTTTTGTATAAAATGCATCTATCTCCAGAGCTTGAAAAAAAATACACAAGAGAAACTCTTTCTGCACGTGATGCTCAGAGATTAGCAGAGTTTATCGCGTGGGGGCCTGTCGTATTTCAGGCCTCCCGTATCATGCTAAAATGGGGCATTCTTGATATTATACGCGACTCCAAGGACGGTTTGACTCAAGACGAAATTTCTGCGAAGACAGGACATTCAGTTTATGCCGTTAAGTGTCTGTTAGAGGCTTCGTTATGTATCGGAATACTTTTGATTGATGTGAACACCAATAAATTCTCGTTGTCCAAAACAGGATGGTTTCTTGTGAATGACCCAGCAACGCGCGTTAACATTGATTTCAATCACGACGTCAATTATGAAGGCTGGTTTAAACTTGAGGAATCATTACAAAATGGTAAACCAGAGGGATTGAAGCATTTCGGCTCATGGGCTACTATCTACGAAGGTCTTTCTCAACTTCCAGAACAAGTACAGAAAAGCTGGTTTGGTTTTGACCATTTCTATAGTGACTCTTCATTCCCAGAGGCATTGAGAATCATTTTTGATGAATATCATGTGAGTTCACTCTATGATGTTGGAGGGAACACAGGTAAATGGGCATTGCGATGTGTCGGATATAGCCCCAAAGCAGAAATTACCGTTCTCGACCTTCCTCAACAGATTGCCATGATGCAAGAAAACATCAAAGGTAAAGAAGGTGCAGACCGTATTCATGGTTATGGGATTAACCTGTTGGACTACGAATCCGTATTCCCGCAACGTGAAGGAGGTCTTGATGCCATCTGGATGAGTCAGTTTTTGGACTGTTTTAGCATGGACGAAATAGTCAGCATATTGAATCGTGCCAAACAAGCAATGACTCCCCAAACCCGTATCTATATCATGGAAACCCTTTGGGATAGACAGAAATACGAGCCTGCTGCCTTCTGTCTGACGATGACCAGTTTATATTTTACTGCTATGGCCAATGGAAACAGCAAGATGTATAACACAGAAGACATGCAATCGTGTATCGAAAAAGCAGGTTTGGAGATTGAGCAGATTCATGATCATCTAGGACAGGGACATTCTATTATCGTATGTAAACTCAAAAAATAAAACAATTAAAAATGACAAGACAAGAGATTGAAGAAAAAGTAAAAGCATTCCTCATTGACGATTTGGAGATTGACGAGGAGAAGATTTTCGAAGACGCCAAGTTGAAGGAAGATATGGGAATTGATAGCCTCGACTTTGTAGATATCGTTGTCATCGTAGAAAAGAACTTCGGCTTTAAGATAAAGCCTGAGGAGATGCAGGGAGTTACTACACTGAGCCAGTTCTGCGACTATATTGAAAGTAAAGTAGGATAAACCGACGTGGCAGACAAGAAGTGGGAAGGTACGACATTCGGAAATAGTTTGATGCACCATTGGCTCATCAAACTATTGAAGATGATAGACATTAGGGTGGTCTATGTCTTCACCTATGTCTTTGTCATTCCGCCCTGTCTATTCCGTTCTGGTTTCAAGCCTATCTACCACTACTTTCGTAAGCGATGGGGCTACGGCCCTATAAAAGCTTTTCTGAAAACGTATCAGAACCATTGTATGTTCAGTCAAGTGGTTATTGACAGATTTGCTATGTATGCCGGAAAACATTTTAAGGTAGAAATCGAAGGCTTTGAAAACTTTCAGCGCCTGACTTGTCAAGAGACTGCATTTGTTCAACTTAGCTCACATATCGGCAATTACGAGATGGCAGGATATACGTTAACCTCATATGACAAACCGCTCAATGCATTGGTGTTTTATGGAGAGAAACAGACCGTTATGGAGAACCGTACGGATATGTTTTCTGACAAGAACATCCGTATGATACCTGTCAAGAATGATATGAGTCATCTGTTCCTGATAGATCATGCACTACAGCAAGGCGAGATTGTCAGTATGCCTGCCGACAGAATTTTCGGATCACAGAAATCTGTCGTTACACAGTTGTTGGGTGCGGAAGTAAAGCTGCCATTGGGGCCATTCAGCGTGGCTACGATGAGAGGACTCAACGTGCTTGCGGTCAATGTGATGAAGAGTAGTATGAAAAGCTATAAAATATTCGTCACGCAGCTTGACTACAACAGGGAGGCTCCGCGTAAAATTCAAATCAGCCAGTTGGCCCAAGGCTACGCCGCTGAACTGGAACGTATGCTCACCATGTATCCTACACAATGGTACAATTACTTTGAATATTGGAAATCATAGATATGACAATAGACTATCAGCAGCCAGACGAGGCATTTCTTCGCGACATTGACATCCACGAGTTGCTTCCCCAACAGGAACCATTTGTGATGGTTAGCAGATTGGTGCATTTTGATGGTGTTAGAACTATTTGTGAAATGGACATCCAGGCAGATAATATTTTTGTTGAGGATGGTCATCTCAATGCCTCAGGAATGATAGAAAACATCGCCCAGACATGTGCAGCCCGCATTGGGTATGTCAATAAGTACATTCTGAAAAAAGCTGTTCAGATAGGATTTATCGGAGCTATTCGCAATTTAGAGGTAACAGATCTTCCTGAGGTTGGACAGCAGATAACGACCATTGTTGACGTCATCGAAGAAGTGTTTGGTATGACGCTCGCCTCAGCAGTCATCAAGCAGGGCAATCGTACGTTGATGACCACTGAAATGAAGATAGCCGTTAAAGAACAGTAAGCATATGGAGTTAAAGGCATCAAAAATATTAGATATCCGATTCAGTGAGGTAGACTCCATGAATGTGGTGTGGCATGGCTCCTACATGTTATACTTTGAGGATGCCCGCGAAATATTTGGCGAGAAATATGACCTTACCTATATGGGATACTTCGATCATGGTTATTTTGCCCCGTTGGTGGAAATGAACTTTCAATGGAAGAAACCCATTAAATATGGTATGCATCCTCGAATAGACATCATCTATCAGCCCACTGAGGCTGCAAAGGTGGTGTTTGACTACGAAATTCGCGATACAGCCGACGAGAGTCTGATTGCAACAGGGCATAGTGTACAGGTGTTTATGGATAAGAATTATAAGTTGGTGCTGTACAGTCCTAAGTTCTATGAAGAATGGCAAAAACGTTGGAACGTGTTTGAAAAGTAGTGTGATAATAGTTGTCTTATGGTTTACTGTATAGCAGATAATATAACGTCACCATTGGGCGTGACAACAGCGGAGAACTACAAAGCTCTTCGTGAAGGTCGTTCTGCGCTAACGTCTTATCTTAGCTATTCGGGTAGAGATGAAGATAATTATGTGGCATCACGTTTTACTATAGAACAGCAAAAACAGCTGATGGTTGAAGGACTTACGTGGTTCGAGTCGTTGGTTTATAGCAGCGTGAAAAATGCATTGCTTGATTGTGACATTGACGTAAGCAGCCAAAGAACATTGTTTGTTATCAGTACGACAAAGGCAAATATCGAGCATCTGCAAACTTCTGAATACGACACGTTAGAGCCTGCAGAATCGGCTAATCGTATAGCGTCTGTTTTAGGGGTTGTCTGCCAACCGCTTGTGGTATGCAATGCTTGCATATCTGGCGTTGCAGCACTTGTTACTGCTCAACGTTTGTTGGAAAGTGGCGGCTATGACAATGCGATAGTTGTAGGATGTGATGTCATCAGTCATTTCGTCGTTTCTGGTTTCCAATCGCTGAAAGCTCTGTCGCCAGAACCTTGTCGCCCGTTTGATATCGAACGCCTGGGGCTGAATTTAGGAGAGGCAGCAGCAACAATGATTCTGAGTGTCAACAAACCACAAACAGTTTCCTGGAAGTTGGTCAGAGGTGCTATTCGCAATGACGGATATCATATCACCAGCCCGTCGCCCAAAGGAGATGGATGTGCCTGTGCCATCAACTATGTTACTGAAGGCATCGCCCTAGACACCCTTTCTGCTGTCAATGTGCATGGTACGGCTACTATGTATAACGATCAGATGGAGTCGAAGGCAATAGCTGCTTCAGGATTGTCGGCTATTCCCATTAACACCCTGAAAGGCTATTATGGTCATACCTTAGGTGCCTCAGGTATCCTTGAGACCATCATCACCATGCATTCCGTCAGTCATGGGGAGTTGTTGGCCACCCGAGGCTTTAGCGAAATTGGCGTGTCAGGAAAAGTCAACATCTCTGCAAGCCCAGTAAGTGTCAGCAAACACTCGTTTGTGAAAATTATCTCAGGCTTTGGAGGATGCAATGCAGCTGTATATCTGGAGGCAAGTTCGGAAAACAAAGAAGATAATGAATTTAGAGAAGACTGCGACTATAGCGTTGCTCATAGCGTCAAGATAACACCTTATAGCATCGTTGTTGATGGAAAACAGATAGAAATTGACACATCGACCGACAACATACTAGCTGACATTTATAAACGTCATATAGGCTCTTATCCCAAGTTCTACAAGATGGACCGTTTGAGTCAGTTAGGGTTTGTTGCCAGCGAACTGTTGCTGAACCAAGAATATCCGCGTCTTCAGCAATGTGCAGATAGGGCTATAGTATTGTTTAACCATTCGTCATCCGTGTGGGTTGATTGCGAATATGCTAAAAGCATTGCTATTGGCGATGACTATTTCCCCAGTCCTTCCTTGTTTGTTTACACGCTGCCAAACATCGTATGTGGCGAAATAGCCGTCCGTAATGGTTACCATACTGAGACTTCATTCTATATTATACCCAATAAGGATGAGAACATAATGCATGAAGTGTTGACTTCAACGTTCCTTGATGATAGCCTACAAAGCATATTGGCCGGATGGATAGACTATGAAGATGAGAGTCATTTTGAAGCAGAATTGAAACTGATTATAAAAAGTAAATAGAAGAAATTAATATGGAAGAATTAATTTTAGAGTTAAAAAAGAAGATTATCAATGCACTAAATCTGGAAGAGATGACGCCAGATGATATCGATACAGACGATGCTCTGTTTGGTGAAGGTCTTGGTCTTGACTCCATCGATGCACTCGAACTGATTGTGCTCATGGAGAAAGATTATGGCATCAAATTGGCTAATCCTGCTGAAGGAAAGGCTATCTTTAAAAGCATACGCTCTATAGCAGAATACGTAAGTAATCATCGTACAAAGTGAACAACAATATCGTCATAACGGGTGAAGGGATTGTCTGTGCCATTGGCTTAGACAACCAACAGGTATTGCAGTCATTACAGCGTAAGCAAACGGGAATTGGTGTGATGAAGTATCTGCGCTCCGCCCACCTGGAACTACCCGTTGGCGAGGTTCAGTTGTCTAACGATGAGATGCGCAATAGTCTTGGTATCACAGACCAATATTCCAATCGTACTACACTGATGGGTATGCTAGCTGTGAAACAGGCGTTGTCAGATGCAGGCGTTGATAAACAAACCATTGGCGATAATCATTTGCGCGTAGTGCTTGTCTCAGGTACTACAGTTGCTGGTATGGATATCACTGAACAGTTCTTTGATACCTTGACAGCCTCCGACAAGCATTTAGCATGCGTCAAGAATCATAGTTGTGGTCGTAGCACGCAGATGATAGCTGAATATTTTGGCCTTTTCGCTGAATATACGACCATCTCTACTGCCTGTTCTTCTGCAGCCAATGCCTTGATATTGGGTGCTAACATGTTAAAGGCAGACCAGTGCGACATGGTTGTTGCTGGAGGCTGCGAGTCATTGTCTGTATTTCACCTGAACGGGTTTAACTCGCTGATGATTCTTGACCATGAGCAATGCAGACCTTTCGATGAGCATCGTGCAGGACTGAACCTCGGAGAGGGAGCTGCCTACGTGGTGCTGGAAAAAGAGGAGTATGCAGCAAAGCGAGGGGTAGAAAAACATGCCTATCTTCGTGGCTACGGTAATGCTTGTGATGCTTTCCACCAAACCGCATCTTCAGAGAATGGGGAAGGAGCATATCGTGCTATGACTGAAGCACTGCAGATGGCAGGCTTGAAACCTTCTGATATACAATATGTCAATGCTCACGGAACGGGGACTCCCAATAATGACATATCGGAGAGCAATGCTCTCAAGCGAGTCTTTAGTGACACGATGCCTTTAGTCAGTAGTACCAAGTCGTTTACTGGTCATACGACGAGTGCCTCAGGAAGTATTGAGGCGGTAATTTGCCTGTTGGCTATGCGCTACCATTTTGTACCAGCTAACCTTGGCTTCACAACGCCGATGACAGACGGTATTGTTCCTACGCTGGGTGAGACTGATTACGATTTGCGCAATGTCGTCTGCAACTCGTTTGGCTTTGGTGGCAATGATACGTCTCTGGTTTTTAGCCTAGACGACAACTCCATATCCAACATTCAGCATTCGACATTCAACACTAACGTTAAGGAAGTCGCAAGGATTGAAATAACATCAGAAGATGAGTTGGCTGAGATTCGTGACTATGTGAAGCCGTTAGAAGCTCGTCGCATGGGAAAGATCATGAAGAGCTCGCTGCTGTCATCGTTGAAAGCCCTGAAGGTGGCAGGTGTAGAACAACCTGATGCGATTATTACTGGTACTGCGTTAGGATGTTTGGAAAATTCAGAACTACTGCTTCGTCAACTGACGGAAGAGGGGGAGGTTACGCTGAAACCTACGTATTTTATGCAGAGCACTCACAACACCATCAGTAGCAATATTGCAATACGTCTGGGGTGTCACGGATATAACATAACATACACTCAGGATGATGACTCATTGAAATGGGCCTTGCGCGATGCTGAGTTGTTGTTGCAAAGTGGGAAAGTAAGAACAGTATTGGTTGGTTGCCACGATGAGACAACGTCTATGTATCGAGACTTGTTACATCGTATAGGTGAAAAGGAGCAGCCTGCCATTAAATCAACAGCAATAGTACTGACATGTGGAGAATAATACCATACGCAATATTACAAAGTATCCTGCTCACTGGTGGACAGGTGTTCTTAAAATATGCCATGATGCGCATGCCGGCATTTAGCTGGTCGCGTGGTTTCTGGTTGAGTTTGCTTGTCAACTGGCAGTTTGCTGCCTGTGGATTGCTCTTTGGCGCTGCATCATTGTTGTGGGCATATATCGTAAAAACCTTTCCCTTCAGTACGGCCTATCCGATGGTCAGTCTGAGTTATGTCTTTGGTATGTTTGCGGCCATCATGTTCTTCCATGAGGAGGTGTCTGCAGCGAAGTGGCTGGGTGTGGCATTGATTATGATGGGGTGTTTCTTAATAGCAAAATAGTAATATGAAGAGATACTTGTTACTCCTTTGGTCACTGCTGAGTGTCGTATCAATATCAGCACAGACACTTAACGAAGCACAGATACGCCAACGCGTCAATCAGGCAGCTGCAGCGATGAAAACCATGCACTGTGACTTCGTTCAGACCAAACACCTGAAGATGCTCAACGACAATATGGTAGCACAAGGGAAGATGTACTATCAGCAGAGTAGCAAACTGCGTTGGGAATATACTAATCCTTATACATATACCTTTGTGCTGAATAGCGACAAAGTATTGCTGAAGAATCAGCAGCGTAACGATGTCATCGATGTCAAGCAGAACAAAATGTTCCGCGAAATAGTTCGTGTCATGATGAGTAGTGTGGTAGGTAACTGTCTTTCTGACGACAAGACGTTTAAGACAACGATAGCCACTACCAATAGCGAATGGATTGCCACACTGGTACCCCAACGTAAGGACATGCGACAGATGTTTCAGAAAATAGTACTGCACTTCAATCCGCAACGTGCTGTGGTGAGTTGTGTGGAGATGATAGAGAAGAATGGTGATAGAACGCTAATAACCCTTAAGAATATACGTACAAATGAGACTATCAATGCTGCGATATTTGCTGTGCATTAATCTGCTGTTGTCTGTCATAACGGCTCGTGCACAGGTGACGTTCCCTTCTCATGAAGGCGAACGGGCACGCTATACAGCATATATCGAGATGTCTCGCGGATATATCAGTGGGGTGTGCATACTGGTCAAGGAGGAAGGTCTCATCAAGGGTAGTCTTTTTAACGAGTTTGGCATTACAGCCCTTGACTTCAACTATGACCCTCGTCATCAGAAAATACACTTACATAGCGTTATTTCTATGATGGACAAGTGGTATATCCGTCGTGTACTGAAGAAAGACTTGGTGCAACTGATGCTTCGCCTGCAGCAAGGCCAGTATTGCTACAAGAACGAGCGCCAGCATATTACATATCAATTTACTCCAATAGCCAATGAAGTTACTCAATAATCTATATACGATCTCTGAGAGAGAAACGACGTTTCTCCCTGTACGATATGACGTTTCTCTGCAAGAGAAAAGCCTTATATATCAAGCTCACTTTCCTGGTGAGCCCATCACCCCTGGTGTATGCATTATCCAGATAGCGAAGGAACTGCTGGAGGACTATGCCCAGAAACGCTACCAGATCAAGACCATCAAGAACGTCAAGTTTCTGAATGTCATATCTCCAGTGACAACACCTCACGTGACGTATGTCTTTGAAAAGATTGTTATTGATGAGACAAGTAAGACATGCAGGTTACAGGTTCAAGTGCTTGCAGCAGAAGCGCCATTGGCAAAACTCTCATTCACCTGCCAAGAAATATGATGCAAACAGACAAAGAGAAACAACACCAGACGCTTCATGACCGAGGAATATGTGTCGTGATTCCTACCTATAACAATGGTGGGACAATAGCTGCTGTGGTTCGTGATGCGCTACTGGAGTGTCGCGATGTCATTGTCGTCAATGATGGCTCTACTGATAACACGTCTGCTGAGTTACACCAGATAGCAGGTATCACGCTTGTGGAATATGCCACCAATCGTGGCAAGGGTTATGCGCTGAAAGCAGGTTTCAGACGTGCAATTGAGATGGGATTCTCATATGCTATCACTCTCGATGGCGACGGACAGCACTATGCGAGCGATATTGGTCTTTTCCTGACTGCCAACCAGAAACATCCTGGTGCGCTGATTATCGGAAGTAGACAGTTGGAAGGTGTAGAACGTTCTGAAGGCAGCAAGTTTGCTAATAAATTTTCCAATTTCTGGTTCTGCGTGCAGACAGGACGCAAACTGCCAGATACGCAAACAGGCTATAGACTCTATCCACTGAAGAAGCTTCGCGGACTTTCTTTATTGACATCACGCTATGAGGCTGAGTTGGAACTGTTGGTATTTGCCTCTTGGCACGGAGTAGGACTGGTACCCATTGATATAAATGTGTATTATCCGCCTCGTGAGGAGCGCGTTAGTCACTTCCGTCCAGGGATTGACTTCACGCGTATAAGTGTGCTCAACACAGTGTTGTGTTTCTTAGCTATTGTCTATGGACTTCCTTTACGTTTGTTTCGTCTGTTGTCAAACATAGTGCGCACCGTCTATTCACTGACGTTCGTTTTGTTTTTCTGTTTCTTCATTATCACACCTGCCGTTTGGGTGTATGTTAAGATTGGCAAAATGACTGAAAAGAAGCGCCACAATCTGCATCGTCTGATATATCATGCTACGCGTTTCATCATGTTGCATCACGGTATCCCTGGTACTCGTTTCAAGTATAAGGTTGCTGAGGGTATAGACTTTGATAAACCATCAGTGGTGATATGTAACCACCAGTCACATATTGACCTTGCCTGTCAACTGATCTTTTCGCCCAACATAATCTTCCTGACTAATCAGTGGGTATGGCATAATCCGATCTATGGTCTGTTGATACGCAATGCGGAGTTTTATCCTGTGGCAGAAGGTATTGACGAACTGATGCCTAAGTTACAATCGCTGGTCGAGCGAGGGTATAGCATAGCAGTATATCCTGAGGGAACACGTTCGAAAGACTGCACCATTGGCCGTTTCCATCAAGGGGCATTTCATATTGCCGAACAATTGGGGCTTGATATCGTTCCAATGTATCTCTACGGCCCAGGAAGGATATTGCCAAAGAAAACCTATCACCTGCGCAAGGGACCGATATATGTTGAGGTGGGCGACTCGATAACCAATGCCCAGCTGAAAGCGATGGGCGATACCAAGCGCCAGGCTTCGCAGATGCGTAGACACTATATCGAGAAGTACGAACAGATAGCAAACCAGATAGAGCAGGATGTCTAAGCAGAGAGTAATTATCATAGGAAGTGGTATGGGCGGTTTGTCCTGCGGGGTCATTTTGGCAAAGAATGGCTATGATGTCACCGTGCTAGAACAGGGTGCTCGGATAGGTGGTTGTCTGCAGTGTTTCAGTCGTCGTGGAGCACGTTTCGAAACGGGCATGCACTTCATTGGTAGTGCTGCTGAAGGCCAGACCTTAGACCGTCTTCTACAGTATCTGGGGGTCAAAAAGGACATTCAGCTGTCGCCTTTGGATAAGGACGGCTATGACGTTGTAGCCCTTAATGGACGATGCTATCGTTTTGCCAATGGGCGTGAACGATTCATTGAGCAGATGACCGGTTATTTCCCTTATCAGAAGGAAGCCTTAAACCGATATTTCGATTTGGTGGAAAAAGTTGCTGGCGCATCCTCGTTGCACACACTGAAACACGCAGAGAGCAATGCAGCCATCAACACCGAGTATCAGTTGCGTTCCATCAACGAGGTAATTGATAGTGTCATTCCTGATACAGAATTGGCAAAAGTGTTAGTTGGCACTCTTCCCCTATATGCTGCTGAGCTCGATAAGACCCCTTTCTCTACCCATGCTTTCATCATGGACTTTTATAACCAAAGTGCATACCGTATCGTGGGAGGAAGTGATACTATTGCAAAGTCTATGGCCCAAACCATAGAACATTATGGTGGTCGTGTGTTGGCATCCAACAAAGTAACAAGAATACTGTGTGATGACACGCATGCCACAGGTGTTGAAGTCAATGGAAGCGAGTTTGTACCTTGCGATATCGTTATCTCTGACGCTCATCCGATACGCACTTTGGAACTGACGGATTCGAAGCTGTTACGTCCTGCATTCCGTAACCGCATCAACGCCATACCTCAAACTGTTGGCGGATTCTCTGTGTATCTTGAGTTCAAGGAGAATTCTGTGCGTTACCAGAACTATAACTTTTACGGATATAATAATGGGACACCTTGGAATTGTGAGCAGTACGATACAATTTCGTGGCCCAAGGGCTATCTATATATGCATTTCTGTGACGATATCTCCCCTCTTTTTGCCAAAACAGGAGTCATTATATCGTATATGCAGATGAAAGATGTGGAGCAGTGGGTTGGTACAAAAGTTGGTCATCGTGGTGCCGACTATGAAGCCTTCAAGCGACAAAAAGCAGAACAACTCTTGGCATCCGTTGAAAAGCACTTCCCTACTCTGCGCTCACACATCAAGAATTATTATACATCAACTCCGTTGACCTATCGGGACTATACAGGCACAGAAGGGGGCAGTATGTACGGCATTGCAAGAGACATAACATTAGGTGCTGCATGCAGAGTGCCTCATCGCACAAAAATCCCCAACCTGTTACAGACAGGTCAGAACATCAACTCACACGGAATCCTCGGAGTCATCGTTGGAGCTATAGTTACGTGCAGTGAGTTGCTGACAGCAGAAAAAATATACCAACAAATCATTGAAGCGAATAAAATATGAAGCAACAGGTAGTCATCATAGGTGGAGGATTAGGAGGCCTCTTTACAGGTGCAATACTTAGTAAAGAGGGGTTCTGTGTTACCATCTTGGAGAAGAATGCAATGATTGGTGGTGGGTTGCAGACATTTCAGCGTTTTGGCGAGCATTTCGATACAGGAATGCATGTTATTGGTGGCATGCAGCCTGGTGGCAATATTTGGAAGATATGCCGTTATCTTGGTATTCTCAATGATGTAAAAATCCGTAACGTAGACAATGAATGTTCCGATAGGCTGTATTTTGCAGAAGACAAGTCATACTTTACTATTGCTAAAGGTCGTGATGGTTTTGTCAGTTCACTAGCACAGTCGTTTCCTGACGAGCATAGCAATCTGGAACGTTATGTTGACGCTGTTTTAGATATTGCCGACAAGGTAGACCTGTTCAATTTACGCCCTTCTTCAGGTCAGATTAGTCTCTTTACTGAATCAAATGACTTTCTGATGGCAGCAGATGCTTTCATTGCCAAGTATATTACCGACGAGCGTCTGCGTAGTGTATTGGCTTATATGAATCCACTTTATGGCGGTCGTGCCCATGAGACACCTGCATACGTGCATGCTATTATCAGCACGCTTTATATCAAGGGAGCTAGTCGTTTTGTTGATGGCAGCTATCATTTCGCACAACTTCTCGCTGAGGTAATTACTTCCAATGGTGGCCAGGTGATTGCAGGTGATGCTGTCGAGTGGATAAATGTAACTGAAAGGAATGTGGATTATGTTCGTACAAAGAGTGGTAAGAAATATGTTGCCGACTACTTCATTTCTGATATCCATCCATGTGCGCTGATGAGACTGATGGACGAGAAAGCTTTCCCCAAATCATATCGTGAACGTCTTGAGACTATTCCCAATACACATTCTGCTTTTGCACTATACATAAAGCTTAAGCCTGAGACTTTCCCATACATTAATCATTCGGAATACTATATGACACGCTATGATGACGTGTGGAACTTTAGTCGTACGGATAAGCAATGGCCTTTGGGATTTATGATGATGACACCTCCAAGCAGCAATCAAGGACACTATGCTAAAAAGGTATTGATAACAGCACCAATGCCTTTCGATATGGTTAGGCGATGGGAGAATACTACCGTTGGACATCGTGGCGATGAGTATGAAGCATGGAAGATGAAATGTGCTGAACTACTTTTGAACCAGATAGAAGAAATCCATCCAAGCTTCCAGCAGTGTATAGAGGCCATGAACACATCGTCGCCACTGACCATACGCGATTTCTATGGTGTTAAAAATGGAAGCATCTGTGGTTTTGCCAAGAATTGTCAGAACATTGTGCTGTCTCAGTTACCTGTGGTAACAAAGATTCGCAATCTGTTGCTGACAGGTCAGAATAACAACCTGCATGGTTTCTGTGGAGTGCCACTGACAGCCATTAATACCTGTGAGGCCATATTGGGCCTCAACTATATTGTTAACAGAATAAACGCATGCGCAGACTGAACGTTGTCATATTATTGCTCGTTGTCACCATCAGGGTTATGTCTCAGGTGAATATCTGGGAGGGCGTGTCGCATCACAAAAAAGTGATGATGACTCCATATTTGGCTAATTCTGATGGTAAGAGTATTGCTATTATAGTGTGTCCTGGAGGTAGTTATTTTTGGCACGATATTGAGACTGAGGGTCATGAGATCGGACGGTGGTTGCAAAAGAATGGAATATCGGCATTCGTCCTAAACTACCGTACTGCATACGTTCCTGCTTTTATCACCCACTATCGCTTAGTGTTTCGCGGGAACCGTTATCCTGATCCTCAGGATGATCTGCGTCAGGCATTGCGTTATGTTAAGGCTCATGCTGATGATTACCATATTGATACTTGTAAAATAGGAACTATGGGTTTCTCGGCAGGAGGACATTTGGTAATGTCAGCTGCTGAACTGTTTGACAAGATTGACCGTCCTGCATTTGTGGCAGCCATCTATCCTATTGTCACGATGATAGCCCCTTGCGTTCACAAGCGTTCGCGTCGTGGATTGTTGGGTGATTCTCGTACAAGGAACAATAGTCTTCGTGAATTGTTGTCGTTAGAGAAACATGTGCCAGATGATTGTCCGCCAGTATTCCTTGTCAATTGTAAGGACGACCCGATAGTTGATTACCGCAACTCAGTACTGCTCGATTCTGCTCTGACTGTTAAAAAAATTCCCCATCGTTATATTCAGTTTGAGACTGGTGGGCATGGCTTTGGCGCAAGTATGAAGAAGGGATCAGATGAAAGCCGCCAGTGGATGGCATTGTTTTTAGAATGGATAAAAATGATATAACATATGATACCGAGAATTTCCAAATTTGACGATATTCGTCCTTATTACGAAGAAGAGATATCAGCTGCCATGCAGCGTATAGCCAACAGTGACGTGTTCCCACTCCTTGCTTCTTACGTTTATCCTTCAGAGACATTAGAAGCTACTCGTGAACGAATACGTTCGTTTAAGACGGTTCATGAATTTCAGCATGATACCATGCGACGTGTCAATGAACAAATCATTACTCGTAGTATCAGTGAGTTCTCCGTCTCAGGCCTTGAGCGCCTTAGTCCTGATAAACATTACCTGTTTGTTTCTAACCATCGCGATATTATGCTTGATGCCAGTCTGCTGCAATACTACTTTGTATTGAATGGTTTTGACACCACTGAGATAACCTTTGGAGCCAACCTGATGATGCATCCTGTTGTCATAGACGTTGGCAAGAGTAACAAAATGTTTAAGGTGGCTCGTCCTGGCGGAGATATTAAGGAGTTCTATCATAGTTCAATGCATCTTTCGGAGTATATTCGCTATACGATCAAGGAGAAAGGTCAGTCGGTATGGATAGCTCAGCGTAATGGTCGTACTAAGAATGGTATCGACCAGACGGATCAAGGCATTATAAAGATGTTCTGCATGAGTGAGAGCAAAGATAAGATTAAAGCCTTAGCGGAATTGAACATCGTACCCATTGCTATTTCATATGAATGGGAATCTTGTGACATTTTGAAAGCCTTGGAGTTATACGAATCACAATACACCAAATATACGAAGAAGCCTGGTGAGGATTTGAACAGTATTCTTACTGGAATTTTGCAACCTAAAGGTAGAGTTCACATAGCTATATGTCAACCTATACGTATGGTGGAGTTATCCGCTTTCGAAGGGCAAACTAATAATGAATATCACAAGTCTGTTGCTCGATTAATAGACAGTCGTATCAACACTGCCTATCGTTTATTTCCCAACAATTATATAGCTCATGATATTTTATATGGTAACACTCGTTATCAATCCATGTATACCAATGAGGAATACAATGTGTTCCTTCAGCATCTTACGGCACTTGATCGTTATGAGGACACTTGTGATATAGAGCGGTTACGTGATATATTTGTTGGAATCTATGCTAATCCAGTAGATAACAGATAAAGTTAAGAAAATGACTAAGTTGATACTACAAATATTCGAAGCATTAAAGGCACATACAATATTGCGCTGGACATCATTAATGGTGTTTACTGTTATATTGGTGTTGCTGACGGTCGGGCAGTCGTATAAGGAAGATATTTCTGACTTTCTCCCCCTTGAAAATGAGCAACAAAAAGCTTTTATGGAATATCAAAATTCTTCGAGTGCACGTCGTATCTATGTCATATTCCAAGCTCCTAGCAATTCGTGTCAGCCTGCCATTGACTTTTTTACAGATAAATTAGAAAAAGCTGATTCCGCACATATTATTGATTATCTATATGATGACGACCCTGAAGTCATGCAAGAGGCAATGAACACCTTATATACTCGTATTCCGTACCTGCTAACAAAGGATGACTATGCCCGTATAGATAGTTTGACAAAAGTTCCGGACTTTATTGCCCGTCAATTGGAAAACGACAAGCAAATGTTGATGCTTCCCAGTGCTGGTATGATGTCTTTACAAATTCAGCACGACCCTCTAAATTTGTTTGGGTCTGTTTTGGAACGTCAAAAACCACAAAAAAACGCCAATAGCGCTATGCTTTTGGTTGATTCGCCTTTTGGAGCTAGCGAAACTGAGCATAATGCCAAGTTGGTGTCAATGCTACAACAGATATGTGACAGCGTCAGCAATCAATACCCTAATGTTACGGTACGCCTAACGGGAGGTCCTGTAATTGCTGTCGGCAATGCTCAGCAAATAAAGCAAGATAGCATAATTGCAATAACCATTGCTGTGATTCTGATTCTCCTTTTGCTGTGGTTAGTATTCCATAACGTACGTAACCTATTGCTAATCGCAGTCAGTATTGGATGGGGATGGCTTTTTGCAATGGGATGTCTGACACTAGTTCACAATGATGTCTCTATCATCGTAATAGGTATATCCTCTTCCATCTTGGGTATTGCTGTCAACTATCCGCTGCATCTCATCGCTCATCTCTCTCATACGGTCAACATACGTTCTGCGCTTAAAGAGATTGTAATGCCTCTGGTTGTTGGCAATATTACTACTGTTGGTGCTTTTCTGACTCTTTTACCACTGGAATCTGTAGCATTGCGTGACTTGGGACTTTTCAGTTCGTTCTTACTTGTTGGCACCATCATTTTCGTCCTTTTATGGCTACCACACATGGTACGTCGAGTTCCCAAGGCAACTCATCAGATTTTGAGCAGAATAGGTGATGTGCAGGTGGAAAACAAATCATGGATTGTCTGGACGGTTGTAACCCTGACTATTGTATTGGGGTATTTCAGTCTTCAGACTTCTTTCGATGCTGATTTGCGCAACATAAATTATATGACGGATGAACAGAAGCAAGATATGCAGTATTTAGAGCAAATTACACATTTTAATTCAGCTGACTCAAACGTTAAACAATGGAATGAATGGCGCATGAGTAAAGGAGTAACTTTATGTCAGCAGCTGAGAGAGGAAAGTGCTAAGCGAGGATTCGCAGATGATTCTTTTGATGACTTTTATACACTTGTTTCCACTGCACCAGCGTATGAAACACAATCACTTACTTCTGCTATTGTCAACAACCTCTCGGATAATTTTAACTATATTGGGTGGGCATGTGGATTTATTGTATTCTTTTTCCTCTGGTTTTCGTTAGGCAGCATAGAATTGGCCCTAATATCTTTCTTACCGATGGCTATCAGCTGGGTATGGATATTAGGTATCATGTCGTTATTGGGTATTCAGTTTAATGTTGTCAACATTATATTGGCAACCTTTATCTTTGGACAAGGGGATGACTATACAATCTTTATGACCGAAGGCTGTCAGTACGAATATGCTTATCGTCGTAAGATGCTTAGTTCTTATAAGCATAGTATCATTATCTCAGCTCTAATCATGTTTATTGGTATTGGTGCCCTGATTATTGCGAAACATCCTGCCCTTTATTCCTTGGCAGAGGTAACCATTATAGGAATGTTCTCGGTTGTCCTAATGGCGTATTTATTCCCGCCTCTAATATTCCGTTGGTTAGTGTATTCTCATGGGAAAGAGCGCTTACAGCCTCTTACTATTAAGAATTTGATAAAAAGAAAAAACACCCACGCTCTTGCTTTCGTTTCAGATTGTTATCGTTACAGAGGTGTAGAGATTATTACAGCTGTTAATAAAAGACTAAGAAGATATAAGAATAGGGGCTACTTCCAACTTATAGATGATAAATTGTTGCCATCAATCAAGACAATTGTTTTTGTTAATAGTGGTTGGGGAGAATTAGTATTTTATTATGCGATACAAAGACCTAATATGGATTTTATTTCTATAGATAACGATTACGACAAGTTTTGTGTGGCAAAAAATGTTGCAGAAAATCGTGTTTCAAACATATCCTTTATCAATAAAAATAATAATGATATATGTCTGCCTGGAGATATCAATACAGAAATACAAACAATTCTTCTTAATCCGACAGATGATGATATCAAAAAATATTCATATCTTAACCCTCTAATTTTAAAATGAGTAATGAAAAAGATTATTAAACTATTGATTATCACTACAATAATTCATGTTTTTAACGTGAACGCATATGCGCAAGGCATCTCTCCACAAATAAATGCCAATAAATCGGTTACTTTTAAGTTGAATATGCCTAATGCTAGTGAAGTATCCTTAACCTCAAATCCGCAACCTATAGGGTTTAGTGGGATTTTGCTTGCAAAGCGACAAAATTCATTTTATTGTACATATTTCTTGCACAACAGAAATGT
>CACWOS010000041.1 GCA_902762565.1 uncultured Prevotellaceae bacterium | reverse complement strand
GCAAGACGGAGGAATATAAGAGGCGCTTCGCTAGTGAAAAGTGAAGAATGAAGAGTAAAGAATTTGCTACCGCTATGATAAAAGTAGAAAATAATCAAGCATGTTTCGTGATGCTCTGGCGCAAGCTGGAGCGCACGAGGCAGCTCCTCAAAATGCAATGCAAGCGGTTCTGCATCCGTCGCATTTTGAAGTCGTGGTTCCCTGCTGAAGCCAACGATGACTTTATCTGGGAGGTGTGCAATCGCTGCGATCAAGCAGGCTGGGACGAGTTGCAAGCACCCTCACTTTATCCTCGTAAGCATCGTGAATTACTCCGTGCTATCGTATCTCTCAAGACGGGCATCAGTTTTTACAAAGTTGACCTGAAAGCCCTTGATAAAGCTTATAGCATCGCTTTCCCTGAAAGCACTCCAATCAACGTAAATAAAAAGAAAAAGTGATGTTGCAGTTGTTGCAGTGTTGCAGTTCAAAAAAGAAGATAATATGGCACAAGTAGAAATCAACAAGCAAGCTCGACCGAAGGTCAAGGTAAAGCTGATTCAGACGTAAAAGTTACAGAATAAAGCAATGGTGGACTCTCCTCACGGAGAATCCACCATCTTTGGCTTTGCGAAAAGGTTAGATTAGTTTTTATAGTCGGCCTCAGCCTGTTTCGTTTCAGGAGCCTCGGGTCCGTAGAAATTGTAGTAAGCGTTGAAGCGGTTGTAACCCCACTTAATCTGCATCATGTCGGGGTCCAGCTGCTTGCACTTGTCGTAGAGTCCGACGGCTTCCTTATAATAATTCTTCTTGTCAGCAGCAGTGGTCTTCTCGTCCTGAGCAACCACGCAGAGGCTGGTGGCGAGATAGTAGAGCACGCTGACATTATCGTCCTTGACTTCAACAGCCTTGCGCAGGTATGGGATGGCGCCAGCAGCGTCGTTCTCACCCATGTACATGATACCCATGTCGGCCAGAGCAACGAAGCTTTTAGGATTCTTGGCCAGGATGCCTTCGAGCAAAGACTTCTGCTCAGCCTTCATCTTCATGCCTTCGTACATCTGGTACAGACCATCGAGGATGACGTCATTGTCAGGATTATCAGCCATGAGACCCTTCAGCTGCTCGGCATAGTTCAGAGAGTCCTGACGAGTCTTCAACTGGCTCTTCATAGCAAAGAGCTTGAAGTTGAGGGCTTCCTTCTTCTGCTCAGGATCCTTCATAGCTTCGTCGAAGTACTTGTTGGCGCGTTCCATATCCTTGGCCTGATAAGCGTAGCGACCTGCGAAGAGAGCTACCTGACCAACGTAAGCCTGCTCAGGAGCCTTGTCCATAGCGGCAAAGAGTGGCTCGTTGCGACTGTCTACGAAAGTGCCCCAGTACTTCAGCACAGCGGCATCGTTGTTCTTACGAGCCTCTTCCTGACCGATGTTCACGAGGTGTACGCGGTTTACCCATACACGCAGCGCATTCTTCTCAGCAAACTTAGGAGCAACCTTGCCCTTAGCATTGGGCTGCTGGTCGTACTTGTTACACTCAGAAGCCAGTTCAATAGACTGACAGATGGCTTCAGCCAGTCCGAGGGTATCGTAAGCCTTCTGCTTATCAGCCTGTCCCATCTGAGCAGATACCTGATTCTCAGTGATAATCTTGGTCTCTGCGTTTACCTTCTCCATCACAAGGTCGAGAACGTGATTATAGGCCTTGGCCTTCTCAGCGGCATCAGCAAGCGAATTGAGATTCTGCTGCAACAGCTGATTAGCTTCATTGTAGGTCTTTGCTTTCAAGATGGCTTTCAGACCATCACTGTCACCGGCAAATGCGGTAGCACTGGCTACCATCATCATTGCCATCATCATTACTTTCTTCATAATAATTTTCATTATTGGTTTAACGTTTTTATTCATTGTTATTCTCTGAATTCTCAGAGTTTTCTGTATTCTCGGCATTTTCGGGCAGTTCCTCGTTGAGTACCTCGGCCTCTTCGACATCCTCCTCCTGCGACGACGTCACCTTGCAGACGCTGGCGATGGTGTCGTTCTTCTTGGAGAGGTTGATGAGACGTACGCCCTGGGTAGCACGACCCATGACGCGCACATCGGCCACCTTCAGACGGATGAGGATACCCGACTTGTTGATAATCATCAGGTCATTCTCGTCAGTCACCACCTTGATGGCAACTAGACGACCAGTCTTCTCAGTAATAGCGAGCGTCTTGACACCCTTGGCACCACGCAGGGTCTTGCGGTAGTCCTCGACCTCAGAGCGCTTACCGTAACCGTTCTCAGAAACCACCATGATGGTCTCAGTCTGCGGGTCGTTGACACATACCATACCTACTACCTCGTCGTCGCCACCATCGAGGCGCATACCGATGACGCCCGTAGAGACACGGCCCATCGTGCGAACATCGTTCTCGTCGAAGCGTACGGCACGACCATTACGGTTGGCCAGCAGGATTTCGTTGTTGCCATTGGTCAGACGAACGCCTACCACCTCGTCGCCCTCGTTGATATTGATGGCGCGTACACCAGCGGCACGTACGTTCTTATACTGATCGAGACGGGTCTTCTTGATGATACCCTGCTTGGTGGCAAACATGACATAGTGCGACTTCAGGAACTCTTCGTCGTTGAAGTTCTTGATGCGCAATACGGCATTGATGGCATCGTCAGGCTCGATATTCAGCATATTCTGGATGGCACGACCCTTAGAACCCTTGTCGCCCTCAGGAATCTCGTAGCACTTCTGCCAGTAGCAACGACCCTTCTGGGTGAAGAACAGCAGCGTGTTGTGCATCGTGGCAGGATAGATGTACTCGGCAAAGTCGTTGTCGCGATGGCGTGCAGCTTTGGCACCAACGCCTCCCCTGCCCTGCTCGTGGAACTCGTCCAGATGGGTACGCTTGATGTAACCCATGTGCGAGATGGTGATGACCACAGGATCGTCTGGGTAGAAGTCCTCGGCATTGAACTCGTGGTCGAAGGGGATAATCTCCGTACGACGCTCGTCGCCATACTTCTCCTTCACCTCCTGCAGCTCTTCCTTCATGACCTGCTTGCAACGCTCTGGGTTGTCCAGAATCTCCTGCAAGTCGGCAATGAGCTTCATCAGGTCGTCGTACTCCTGGTGGAGCTGGTCAACACGCAGACCCGTCAACTGGCTCAGACGCATATCGACGATAGCCTTCGACTGCAGCTCGTCCAGATTGAAGCGCTGCTCCAAGTTACGCTGGGCATCAGAAGGCGTCTTACTATTGCGGATGATGTGAACCACCTCGTCGATGTTGTTCACAGCGATGATCAAACCTTCGAGGATGTGAGCACGCTCCTGAGCTTTCTTCAGGTCGTACTTGGTGCGACGGATGGTCACGTCGTGACGATGCTCAACGAAGTACTTGACGCACTCCTTCAGTGAGAGCAAACGGGGACGACCCTTAACCAATGCGATATTGTTAACAGAGAACGAGCTCTGCAGAGCAGTCATCTTGAACAGCTTGTTGAGCAGCACGTTGGCATTGGCATCGCGCTTGCAGTCCACCACGATACGCATACCCTGACGACCAGACTCGTCGTTGACATTGGCCACGCCCTCAATCTTGTGTTCGTTGGCTAGATCAGCGATATACTTCACGAGGTCAGCCTTGTTGACACCGTAAGGAATCTCCGTCACGACTATCTTGTCGTGGGTCTCAGTGGTTTCAATCTCAGCCTTCGCACGCATCACGATACGACCACGACCAGTCTCGTAGGCATCGCGCACACCAGCCAAACCATAGATATAGGCGCCAGTTGGGAAGTCGGGACCAGGGATGTACTGCATCAGTCCGTCAGTATCGATATCGGGGTTGTCGATGTATGCACAGCAACCATCGATGACCTCACCCAGATTGTGGGTAGGCATATTGGTAGCCATACCTACGGCAATACCGTTTCCACCGTTTACCAGCAGGTTAGGAATCTTGGTAGGCATCACTGAGGGCTCAACCAGTGAGTCGTCGAAGTTGTTGACCATATCGACGGTGTCCTTCTCCAGATCGTCCATGATATGCTCACCCATCTTCGAGAGTCGGCACTCGGTGTAACGCATAGCAGCAGGTGAGTCACCGTCAACGGAACCGAAGTTACCCTGTCCGTCAACCAGCGTGTAGCGCATGTTCCACTCCTGGGCCATACGCACCAGCGCACCATATACTGACGAGTCGCCGTGGGGGTGATACTTACCCAGCACCTCACCGACGACGCGAGCGCATTTCTTATAAGGTTGTGTTGATACGTTGTTAATGCCCATCATACCGTAAAGGATACGGCGATGAACGGGCTTGAAGCCATCACGAACATCAGGAAGGGCACGAGCCACAATCACCGACATCGAATAGTCGATGTACGAGGACTTCATCTCTTCCTCAATGTTGATTTTTACAATTCTGTCGTTGTCGAATGTTTGATCCATTATTTTTTATTGATTTACCTTTTTACTTCTTTACCTTTTTACTTTTTCAATGATTTTGCGTTTAAGGCCATTTTTAAGCCCGCTGACGCGTTTTTACACTTTTACTAAAACCGCACAAAGGTACGAAAAAACCGTTAAAGCGCAAAATAAATTAAGCAATTTAAACAGAAAATGGCGCTTTTAGAGTTCCACGATGTTAATTTCGAGCCACAACACTACAAAACCAATAATCCAGCCCAGCAACACCTTTGGTGTGAGGTGCTTGATAAACCATCCCAGTTTGACGTGTTCAGCACGCATCAGGGCCAGTCCGCTGACGCTGCCAACAGAGAGCAGACAGCCTCCGACAGCAGTCGTGTAGGCAATAATCTTCCAGAAGGCACCATTGGTGGCTACATCGCCCACCCCAACCTGATACAGCGAAATGTTGGAAATAGCGATGGTGAACGTATCGACGACAGCAGACAACAAGCCAGCACCAATACCCATGAGCCACACGTCGTGGATATAGAGGTCGAACCACTGGGCGACATCGTCCCACACACCTGTCTCTGTCACCACACCCATGCCCAGCATAATGCCCGTAACGAACAACAGCTGCTGCAAGACGCCATACTGCAGCGAGGCGGGAATGCGGTGCTGCGTCATCTGGTCGGCGCTGATGAGCTTACGATTGAAGGCTTCGTTGACCACCCACAGCACAGACAGCACGCACAGGGCACCAAGGAATGGCGCCAGTTTGGTGATGTTGTGGAAGGTGGGGATGAACCACAGTCCGCCAATGCCCACGATGAGCATGACGATGCGCTGCCAACGGTTCAGACGGGTGTCGTCGCCACGATAGGGCGAAGGACTCCACGCGGTATCCAGACGATCAGGCAATTCACGATTGATGAGTATCGTTGGGATAATCCATGCCAACAGGGCAGGTACAGCCAGATAGCCTGAGAAGTGGCTGGCGGTAACGGCACCGTCGCCCCAGAGTATCAGTCCAGCAGGGTCGCCAATGACCGTAAAACAGCCACCGCAGTTGGCAGCAATCACTATGGCCGAACCAACGTACATGCGCTGACGGGAGTTCTGCAGGATATTGTGCATGATGACCAGCATCATCGTTGTAGTGGTTAGGTTATCCAGATTGGCAGAGAGGACGAAGGTGGCAAAGGTGATGGTCCACAGCAGGCGCTTGGAGTTGCGCGTGCGAATCCACTCGTTGATGAAGTCGAAACAGCCGTTGTTGGACAACAGCTCGACGATTGACATCGTAGCCAACAGAAACAGGACGATAGCGGCAGCACGACCCACATAAAACAGAAACACATTATTATATATATAGTGCTTCACCGTGTCGCTAGTAGGTTCGATACCTGCCAGCCACTTGATATAGTCGGCAGGATGCTGCATCATGACGAAGTCTTCGCCCCAACAGACGTAAACCACCCACCCTACAGTACCTAGAAACATGGCAATAGCGGCCTTGTTGACACCTGTCAGATGACCTGTGGCTATCAACAGGTATGCCAAAATCAGCATGGTGACGATAATCGCGGTCATAGGGCTTATTTCTTTTCGTTTGGTACGATGAACTTGTTATTCGAATTCTCTAGCACTTTACGGGCGTATGACGATGGGAAGCCAGGACGTGACACGCGTTCGCCCAAGCCATGCTTGGTACGCAGGAAACGTCCGTCCTTGTCAGGCTTGACAGCCATATCGTTATACTTCACCACGAGATAGAAAGCCAACTGCTTCCAACGTTCCAGCATGCGCTGAGCCTGCTCAATGCTATAGTCGTTCAGGTAGCGCTGCATATCGGCAGGCTGCATGTCCTTAGCCTTTGCCTCAATCTTGGGCTGCTGTGCAAAATACGCTTGCTGCAGGGAGTCGCGAACCTCCTTCAGCGACGGGAACAACACCGAGTAGCGCGGATAAACCATATTCGACACCCAGTTCTCAACCCAGTAGGCATTCTTCAGCGAGAAGGTGACATCGTCGGCACCAGGGGTATTATAGCACTCAGGGCGACGCGTCATCGAGCAGTAGACAGGCGTATAGGCCACCATGTTACCGTCGTCGTTGCCAAACCAGAAACAGCCTCCCATTTCGCGAGGCAGCCACGAACGCATCTCGCTGACAAAGCTCCAGGCTGTCTGCTGCGTAGAGGTAGGACGCTCGTTGAAACACTTCTTGCCATCGACGGTAAAATACAGGGGCGTAGGACGATAAGGCATCTGCCAGATGCCGCCACCAATATCGGTTGTGTCAACGACGGAAAGCGGTGTGCCCTCAAAGTGGTCACGCATATCGTTCATGATGTCAGCTACACCTAACTTATGATCAGGAACCACCCATAACGGCATGTCCTCGGCATTCGCGTCGATGCCTAAAGCCCAAGGCAGATAACGGTCCATACCCTTGACGTGGTGGTTGAAGAAGCTCCACACACGGGCATCGCAGATACGACGACCAGAGAAGTCGGGGAAGGCATAAACCATCTTCCACGAGAAGTCTTCGTCCTTTCCGTCATACCACCCCATCTTCTTGGCATATTTGACAACGTTCTTCGAACACATGACGTTGTCCTTGTCCTTCGGATTGAAACGTCCGATGCGGCTCTGGTTGGCATGTCCACAGATAGCATCGTCGGGCACGCGCAGGGCTACCCAAACGACACGTTCCTTCGACTGCTGACGATCTGGACCACAGCCCTGCATCTCTAGAATCCAAGCCTCGTTGGGGTCGCAAATCGTAAACGTCTCGCCTTCGCTATAGTAGCCGTAGGTCTCGACCAGCGACGTCATCGTCTTGATGGCCTCACGTGCCGTCTTCGAACGTTGCAGTGCTATATAAATCAGTGAGCCGTAGTCTATTACACCCGTTGAGTCCACCATCTCTTCACGTCCACCATACGTCGTTTCGCCAATGGTCACCTGCCACTCGTTGATGTTGCCGACCACGTTGTAAGTCTCCAGTGCCTCTGGAATCTCACCAAGATACTTGTTGGTGTCCCACTCGTAAATCTTGCGCATATCGCCCTTCTGATGCTTGGCAGCAGGATAGTGGGCCAAATTCATGAAAGCGCCGTACGAGTCGGCGTTATACGAACAGATGACGCTACCATTCTTCGAGGCACCCTTGGCCACAATGAAGTTGGTACAGGCGTTGGCATGTAAGGGTAAAAAGGTAAAAAGGTAAAAAGGTAAAACCTTTCTTACCCAACCTATTACCTTACCATTCATTATTTTCTTCATATCTTTACTTTTTTACCTTTTTACTTTTTTACCTTTTAAACAGATGGCGGAATGTGGCTGGCACGGGTGTCTCGAATTCCATGGGCTGATGCGTCACGGGATGATAGAAGCACAACAGCCAGGCATGCAGGCACAGACGATGTATCGGGTCGTCGCCATTACCGTATTTCGTGTCGCCACAAACGGGATGGCCCATGTCAGCAGAATGCACGCGAATCTGATTCTTACGTCCCGTTTCCAGCTTGAATTCCACGAGGGAATGCTCGGTAGTACGATCCAACACGTGGAAATGGGTCACCGCATACTTGCCGCCATTGTCGACGGGTGACGAATAAGTGACGTAAGCCTTATTGTCTTTCAACCAACTGGCCATTGTACCGTCGTCGGGCTCCACCTCACCAGAACAGACGGCCACATAGCGGCGGTCGTACACAATCTCGTGCCACGAATGCTCCAGAATCTGCTCCGTGTCTATATCCTTCGCATACACCATTAGTCCGCTCGTGTCACGATCCAGGCGATGCACCACATGCGCACGACAGTTCTGGTGCGACTTCTTGAAATAGTCGTCCAGCACCGTCTTCACGTTGAGCGACGAGTGGCCTGCAGCCATCGACAGGATGCCCACCTGTTTCTCAATGACAATGAGCCAACGGTCTTCGTACACGATCTTCACGTAGCGGCTCTTGAACTGCTGCTGGTTGCGCTTCGTTCGCGACACAGCCACCTTCATGCCAGGCTGCAACTGATAGTCGAACTGGGTCACCGTCTTACCGTTCACACGTATGCCCTGCCCTTGCAGCGTCGCCTTGATCTTCGTCTTGGTCTGCTTCACGTTAACGAGCAGAAAATCCAGCAGTCCCTGTTGTTCATGGACTTCATAGTGGTCGTACTCGCCCTGTTGATTTGTATTGTATCTCATAATTTGGCCACAAAGTTACGAATAAGTGAGCACAATACAAAACAAAAAACATTATTTTTGTTTTTATTGTCGAGCGGAAGTAACTTCTCGCATGGCGAAAAGTTAATGCATATCAAGCGAAACACAAAGAAAAAAATGAATTTTCTTTGTTCATTCGATTGCAACGCCACACTCAGACCTTCAGGCCAAAGAACGGAAGTAATAACCAGAAATCCTAAACTATCCTAATAATTCGAGCAAAGGAACAAATAATCACGGAATTATGAGTATCTTTGCAAAGTTATTTTGGAAAAATATCGATGACAAATTAAATTAATCCGAAAGGACATGGAAAGAAAACTGTTTTGTGAGATATCTCCTTTTACCTATCGGCTATCGATGGAGAAGGAAATCCTGAAGCGCCACATTCAGGACATGTTGCGGAAGACGCAGTTCGCTAAGAAGCGGACGGAGGAGTCGCTGCCTGTGGTGATCTATCGTCACAACTCGCTCATCCGTCGACGACTGGGCAATGTGAACATGCAGTTGCAGGAGAACAAGGCAACAAACCTGGCTCTGGCAGTGAAGCACATCGACGGACTCATGATTCGTCCTGGCGAGACATTCTCCGTATGGCGACTCATTGGGCGCACTTCTAAGCGGAAGGGCTACAAAGAGGGACTGACCATCGCCAAAGGTAAACCCTCGCAGGGCATCGGAGGTGGCATGTGCCAGCTGTCGAACCTGATACACTGGCTCGTGCTGCACAGCGAACTGACCATCACCGAGCACCATCACCACGACGGACTCGACCTGTTTCCTGACTTTGGCCGCCAGATTCCCTTCGGCACTGGCACCAGCATCTCGTATAACTATATCGATTATCGGTTCCGCAACGATACCCAAAACACCTATCAGCTTCGACTATGGACGGACGACGAGTATCTGTGCGGTGAACTGCGAGCCACTGAGCAGCAGCCACATACTTTCCACATACATGCAGAGAACGAATTCTTCTCACGTGAGAACGGGGTAATCTACCGTAATGGCGAAGTCTATCGCGACGTCATCGACCGCACATCTGGCCAGCGTCTTGAGAGCCAACTCATCCGCACCAACCATGCACGGGTGATGTACGACTGCCCGCCTTCTATCGTTATTAGAGAAGAGAATATATGCAGATGACATTTTTGACTAATTTTGCAGACATGAAAGAACAACTTTCTATTTTACGCTCAGCTATTCTTGCAGGCCTTTGTATCTCCATAGGTTGCGTTGTCAACCTCCGTGTAGGCGGTATCGGTGGAGCCGTCCTGTTTGCTTTCGGCCTCCTTGCCGTCGTCCATTACAAGCTAAAGCTCTATACAGGCACTGCAGGCTTCATCCGTGCCAAGGGCGACTGGAGCATGCTCCTTTTCGTCCTTCTCGGCAATATCATCGGCTGCGGACTCACAGCCCTTGCCGTCACCTATGCCCAGCCCGACATTCTGCCTCCCGACCTTGCCATTGTGCAGTCGCGACTGGCCAAAGGACCCTTTGCCTGTTTCCTGCTTGCTATCGGTTGCGGCTTTATTATGACCACCGCTGTCCAGTTTGGCAGAGAAGGCAAGTTTCTACCTCTGCTGTTTGGCGTACCAGTCTTCATTCTCTGCGGCTTTGCCCACTCCATAGCCGATGCCTTCTATTTTCTGGCAGTTCCAGAGCTATACAGCCCTCAGCTTCTGATTGTCTACATCGCTGAAGTCTTGGGCAACTTCGCTGGCTGCAACCTCTATCGCTGGGTCATCGCCAAGCAGGACAATGTTTAGTCAAGAAATGTTAGCAAAAATGACAAAAAAGCAGAGATACGAGTGGATACTCAAGTACTTCAAGGAGAAAATGCCTGAAGTGCAGACGGAGCTAGAGTTTGGCAGCGAGTTTCAGCTGTTGGTGGCTGTGATGCTGAGTGCACAGTGTACGGACAAGCGCATCAATCAGGTGACGCCGGAACTGTTCAGAAGGTTTCCTGATGCCAGAAGTATGGCACAGGTGGATAGCGACGAGGTACTGGAATACATCAAGAGTGTCTCCTACCCTAACTCGAAAGCCGACCATCTGGTGAAAATGGCGCGCATCGTGACGGAACAATATGGGGGTGAGATACCACACGACATGAACGCGCTGCTGACGCTGCCTGGCGTAGGACGCAAGACGGCGAATGTGGTGCAGAGTGTGGCGTTCGGCAAGTCGACACTAGCCGTAGACACGCACGTCTATCGCGTCAGTCATCGCTTGGGACTGGTATCGGAGAAGGACAACACGCCATACAAGGTAGAGATGGCGCTGACAAAAAACATACCCGAGGAAGATATCCCTCGGGCACATCATTGGTTATTGTTGCACGGCCGTTATGTTTGTACGGCGCGGAAACCTCATTGCGAGCGTTGCGACCTTAGTTGCGTTTGCCCCACTTCTTCTGCTGACCACCGTTAAAAGGATTCTGCCAGCCACCCTGCGGTCCATTAGGATTCTGCCAGCCACGCATCATACGACGGTGGAAACGGTTCTCAGCCATAATGGCATCGTAGACCTTCTTGGCAGGTATGGCTTTCATCATTTTCTGATGATAATTCTGCTCAATCTGTCGAAGCTCGACATTCAACTTGTCGCACTCCTTCAGCGTAGCCTCGCAAGCCTTGTCGTCTGCAGGCTGTTGCTTAGTAGCCTTACGAATCTTGTCGTAGACGGCACGCTGCTTTTGGTGCATCTCGCGAAACAGCGGAAAGAACTTGTCGGCTTCCTGCTGGGTAAGCTTAGCCTGTTCCGTCACAAACTTCTCCATATCGGCATCGAACTTCTCAGGTGAGAACTTCCGAGGCCCCTGAGCGCTCACGGAAACAGCCATGAGCAACTGGAGAATCAAGATGATAAATGTTTTTTTCATAGTCGCGTCAGTTTAGTAATTTTCGGAGAGATAGGCGTAGATTTCAGCATTGTCCAGCATGGCATAGTCTGCTGCATCGTCATAGTAGCTGTTATCCTGGACATCAGAGGTTGATGCAGAGGGCACAGGTGTTACTGCGGCCATATGGACTGCATCTGCAGAGGTGGACTGAGACTGCATGAAGTAGTAGCTGACACCCATAGCCAATGCCAATATAGAACAGGCTGCTGCATAGAGCCAAGGACGCATCTGCACCTTACGGGCACGGGACTGACTGACGGGAGCAATAGACTCCTGCTTGGCAACTTCAACTTCAGGAAGGTTGTTCATTACCTGCTCTGTAAGCTGCTCGAAGTAGCCCTCTGGAACGCGGAATGGGTTTCTGTTTCCGACCTTCTGCTTGAGGTATAATTCATCGTTGTGTTCCATCATCGTAGAATTGTTTTTTCTTTTTGACGTTATATCAGAACAAAGGTTTAATCGCGACGCTTAAAAAATTCTGTAATCTTTTTCACTGCAATATGATAGGAGGCTTTCAGCGAGCCTTCACTGGTTTCGAGAAGTTGGCTCATGTCGCTATATTTCATGTCGTCGAAATAGCGAAGGGTGAAGACACGGCGCTGCACTTCAGGCAGCTGTGCAATAGCCTCCTGAAGCTGGGCTTCCGTCTCATCGCCATCGAAATAGCGGTCAGCCATCAGCGTGTTGGCAATACCCGTATCAACATCGTCTGTACTCAAAGCGTTCTTCTGACGACGCATAAAGTCGAGACTCTCGTTGACGGCAATACGGTAAAGCCATGTATAGAGACGCGAATCCTGGTGGAAACTGTCGAGATGAGTCCACGCCTTGATATACACGTTCTGCATCACATCGTTGGCATCCTCGTGAGTCAGCACGATACGACGAACCTGCCAATAGAGCTGTTCGCTGTATTCGCGCACCACCCGCTCGAAAGCCTTACGCTGCGTGGCAGGATTCAAAAGCTGCTGCATCAGGAGTTGTTCGTCGTCTTTATTCATTGTAAATAGGGTTGCAAATGTTTCCAAATGACATCGTCGTAGCCATAGACATCAGGCCATTCACGCCAAACGCCAGACTCATCAGGCCACATCGTGTTATATATAATATAAAGAGGTACGTGAGGCTTGACACCTACATAGCCTATCAATTTCTTCAGATCGTCCTTTTCTGGATGATCACGTAGCCAACGACGTCCCTGATCAGTCTCTGCCTGAAGCCCCATACCAATGCGGATGCGGTCGAGCAACCATTCGTCAGGATTGTCGAGCACGAAATTGGCCAGGTCGAAAGGTTTCGACACACGCACGCAACCATGCGACAAAGCACGCACTTCACGTTGGAAAGCACTAGGCGTAGACGTGTCGTGAAGATATACGGAATAGCGGTTCTTGAAGCGGAACACGATTCGGCCTAACGAATTGCCCTCCCCACCCTTCTGAGCCACACGGTACTTGCCACTGAGCAACATCTGGCAAGACACGGTGGAGGGGTCTAGTATCTGCTGGGTCTCCTTATCCACGATGTCATAACGATGACGGGCAAAATAGGCTGAGTCGCCAGCACGATGGGATACCTCATTCTTAATAATACTCATGGGGATGACCCACTGCGGGTTAACCTCCATCCATTCCAACTTACTGGTCAGCTGAGGCGACTTCGTGGTACGAGCACCACACACCACACGCATATCGAGCAAGTCGTTACCGTCATACGCATAGAGGTGGAAAGCTGGGATGTTGACAATGATACGCTTGCCTTGTGTTGCAATAGGCTCGTGACGACGCCAACGGCTTCGCTCCATATTGGCAATGACGCGACGACGATAGGCACGAGAAGAATCCTTGGGAAGCTGCTGCTTCAGATAGAGATAGGTGGCATCAGTAGGCTGCACTTCGTGCAACAAAGCTGCGAGACTGTCGTTCTGCACCTTGCGCAACACATCAGTAGCAAACTGGCTAGTGGGTAAATCCATCGCCACATCGAACAGGCCACGATACTGAACATATTTGTGTTCGTCGTCCTGCTTTTCAATATCCAGATGATTAAATATGCGATGAGGATTGATAAAGCCGAAACGCTGACCATAACAATAGCGCAGACAGGCCTTGGTGAGCTGATAGTCGAGACGGGCTGCCACCAGATTAATAGGATTGGCAGCATCGAAAGAAAGCGTACGCATACGGTTCAGGTCCTGTTCAATCTGGTCGACACCAAACGAACGCTCTGTCAGACCAATCTCGCCAACCGTATGTAACCAACTCAGCAGCGTATCGGCCTGTGCGTCGACACCATACTTGTCAATCCAGAACAGATGTCCGTTATAGCTGGCACGGGTCTGCTTGTCGGCTTCAGTAGATGAATGGTCTGCTTCCATCAGCTGATGAAGGTTTTTATCGATCAACTGAGGGCTAAAAACAAATGCAGGCGTCTTCATGTCAGAAAACGCCTCCATAGTAATTTCTCTGTTCTTATGTGTGGCATCTGTGCTACATCCCATCAGCAATAGCGCAGACGTGAAAAGGGATATCAGCGAACAGTAACCTTTCTTACCACCTTTCCTATTTTCAGAATGTAACAACCTTTGGGAACGTTTAAGTCTATGCGTTGAGAAGGGCTTTCAATCTTTGCAGACATCACACGGCGACCTGTCAGTGAAATCACCTCTAACGTCTGGCCTTGGGCACCCGAAATAGTCACCGTCTGACCACTAATGCTTATAGCTATATCCTCATCGATAGTCTGTTCCAAAGCCGGCATTACAGCATCGTTAGCTTTGACAGCTTGAGGAGCCATCAGGGTTAGTGTGGCAATGAAGGAAAATATGAGTATTTTTTTCGTCATAAGCACGTTTCGTTATATAGTTTGTGCAAATTTAGGGATTTTCTTCGAAACTTCCAAACTTTTTGAAGAAAAAATGCACTTTAGACGTCAAAAACAGCATTTTCGTCCGTCAAATGGGTATTTTCGAACACCTCTCGTGCCTCACGAAGCAACACTTGTTCGTCTTCATATCGCGACGAATAATGACCTAACAGCAACTGCCCCACCCCTGCCTCACGAGCCACCAAAGCTGCCTGACGGGCCGTAGAGTGATAATACTTCTGAGCCATCAACAGGTTGTCTTCACCGTAGGTGCTTTCATGATAGAGTGTGCTGACACCTTTTATGCGCGAGGGTAATGTGGGGATATAGCGTGTATCACTGCAGTAGGCATAGCTACGAGTAGGATCGGCAGGTTCTACAAGGCGTTCGTTCTTGACGACCTCGCCATCAGGTGTCTTCCAGTCTGCTCCAGCTTTGATATTATTAATCTGACTGGTGGGAATCTGATAAAAGTCTATCATGTCACGGCGGATATGAGGCATCGAAGGTTTTTCGCGGAACAGATAGCCACAACAGGGCATGCGATGTTCCAGAGGGATGCTCTCAACAGTAAGAGAACGATCCTCATAGATAACCTGCTGCTGGCTGGTGTCGACAGCATGGAAATCGACCTCATAATCGAAATCGTGACAAAACAACTGCATCTGCTGTTTCAGCATGTCCTCCAAAGCAGCAGGGGCATAGATGGCCAAACGGGCAGTACGGCCAAGAAGGCCGAATGTGCTGAGCATGCCTATCAATCCAAAACAGTGGTCACCATGCAGGTGGGTAATGAAAACGGCACTGATCTTGGTAAACCTTAAACGTGAGCGACGCAATTGCACCTGCGTACCCTCGCCACAGTCTACTAGAAACAGTTTACCCCTTATCTCAACGACCTGCGCAGATGCGTTATGGTGCAAGGTGGGCAAGGCACTGCCACATCCCAAAATATGAACTCTGAACGGTTCCAAGAACAATGACTATTATGAAAGGATTACATAAAGAATTCGTCCTGAGCATCCTCCAAGTCCACATCCATTCCATAGCGCTCTTTAGGCTTCTGGCGACTATATTCGAAAGTATCATCGGCATCTTTATAGACCAAGGAGTCTGGAGTCAGCTTAAGGATATCATAGATGTAGGTCTCTTCTTCCTCCGTACCACCCTCGCGTACCAAGACGATTTCGAGCTTTCCATGCGTCAGTTTCCAGGTCTTGTAGATAAGTGCACTTTGTTCAATACTTTCAGCAATACCACCCTCCTTGAGACTGATACCAACCTCGTCACTACCATCAATAGGATTAGGCATCACCCAATTACCTAAAAGGGCAGCCTGATTGATGACAGATAAGGCTTGTGTATGCGTATTATTTGCTATGACAGCCATACGATCGCCAACCTGCAAACCGCCAAACACTTGATCGTTCTCACGTGCAATGGTCAGGTCGAGTTGCAGCGTGTCGCCTGTATCAGTGATGAGCTGTAAGGTATTCATCGTTGTTTCCAAACCACATACGCCAAACAAGGTGGGGTCTGCTTTCGACATATAAGCCGAATCACCATTGTCGAAAGGCACCTTTTGGGTCTTACTACCACAGCTACCCAACAACATAACTAGAGCTGACAAAATGGTCAAAAATGATAGTTTCTTCATATGATTATTCTTTTTCTTTAGCTTCATTCCAAAGTTTATCCATTTCCTCCAAAGACATGGATGTCAATGGCTTACCAATACGAATGGAGTGCTGTTCAATATAATTAAATCGACGGATAAATTTCTGATTGGTCATTTCCAATGCATTGTCTGGATTGAGCTTATAAAGTCGTGCTGCATTGATAACGGAGAAGAGAAAATCGCCTAATTCTTCAGTAGAGCGTTGCTTATCCTCACAACGTAATTCTGCTTCTAATTCTTCGAGTTCCTCATGCACCTTAGCCCACACATCTTGCTTGTCGGCCCAATCAAAACCCACATTACGAGCCTTGTCCTGAATGCGGTAGGCTTTAATTAATGAAGGCAAAGCTGAAGGCACACCAGACAGGACTGTCTTATTGCCATCTTTCTCCTTCAGCTTGATTTGCTCCCACGATTCCAACACCTGTTCGGCATTCTTGGCGACAGCGTCACCATAGACATGAGGATGACGAAAAATCAATTTATCGCACAACTTATTGCAGACATCTGCAATGTCAAATTGTTGATTTTCTTCACCAATACGACCATAGAAAACAATATGCAATAGAACATCGCCTAACTCCTTACAAATTTCATGCTGGTTATCGTTGATTAATGCCTCGCATAATTCGTAAGTTTCTTCTATTGTATTTGGACGCAAGGACTCGTTGGTCTGTTTCTTGTCCCAAGGACATTCTTCACGCAAACGGTCCATGACGTCGAGCAGACGTCCGAAAGCCTCCAATTTTTCTTCTCTTGTATGCATTCGCTCCATAGTGCAGGCAAAGGTACGACATATTTTTGGAATAAGCAAATAGTTAGACGAAAAACAAAGAAAAATGTTTTTTCCTTTGGTTTTCTTCTCACTTATTCGTACCTTTGACTACGTCGAAAGTACTTTCGTTCGAGAAAACTCAAATAAAATTTGGTTTTCTTCTCACTTATTCGTACCTTTGCACCCAATTTATAATAATGTATATGGAATTAGCAAGTAAATACGACCCAAAAGAGGTCGAATCAAAATGGTATCAGTACTGGCTGGACAACAAACTCTTTGCCAGTAAACCCGATGGACGTCAACCCTACACCATCGTTATCCCACCACCCAATGTGACAGGTGTGCTGCACATGGGTCACATGTTGAACAACACCATCCAGGACATTCTGGTGCGTCGTGCCCGTATGGAGGGTAAGAATGCGCTATGGGTGCCTGGCACCGACCACGCCTCTATTGCTACTGAGGCTAAGGTGGTGAAGAAACTCGCTGGTGAGGGTATCAAGAAGCGCGATCTAACCCGTGAGCAGTTCTTGGAGCATGCCTGGGACTGGACGCATGAGCATGGTGGCATCATCCTGAAGCAGTTGCGCCGTCTGGGTGCCTCTTGCGATTGGGACCGCACGGCTTTCACAATGGACGAGAAGCGTTCAGAGAGCGTCATCAAGGTATTCGTTGACCTCTACAACAAAGGACTCATCTATCGTGGTCTACGCATGGTCAACTGGGACCCCAAGGCACTGACAGCACTTTCTACCGAGGAGGTTATCTACAAGGAAGAGCAGAGCCATCTGTTCCACCTGAAGTACTATGTGGATGGTCTAGATAATCTAGAGAATCTAGAGTCTCTAGAGGCCGAAGGCAACATCATCCACAAGGATGCTAAGGGCTACTACGCTGTTGTTGCTACCACCCGTCCTGAGACCATCATGGGTGATACGGCTATGTGTATCAACCCCAAGGACCCGAAGAACCAGTGGCTGAAGGGCCGCAAGGTCATCGTGCCTCTGGTAAATCGTGTGATTCCCGTTATCGAGGACCGTTATGTGGATATCGAGTTTGGTACAGGTTGCTTGAAGGTAACGCCTGCTCACGACACCAACGACTATATGTTGGGTAAAACGCATAACCTCGAGACCATCGACATCTTCAATGCTGATGGTACCATCTCCGAGCAGAGTCCTATCTACGTCGGTATGGACCGCATGGACTGCCGCAAGCAGATTGCCAAGGACCTGCAGGAAGCTGGTCTGATGGAGAAGATTGAGGACTACGTCAACAAGGTGGGCTACTCTGAGCGTAACCCAGATACCGCCATCGAGCCCCGTCTTTCGCTGCAGTGGTTCCTGAAGATGAAGCACTTTGCTGACATCGCTCTGCCGCCAGTGATGAACGACGAGCTAAAGTTCTATCCTGCCAAATATAAGAACACCTACAAGAACTGGTTGGAGAATATCCAGGACTGGTGTATTTCTCGTCAGTTGTGGTGGGGTCACCGCATTCCTGCCTACTACTACAACGAGAACGATGACTATGTTGTAGCCGAAACTCGTGAGGAAGCTTTGAAACTGGCTCAGCAGAAGAATCCTGCCATTACGGATGCCGATCTGCGTCAGGACGAGGATGCCCTCGATACTTGGTTCTCTTCATGGCTCTGGCCTATCTCGCTGTTTGACGGTATCAACAACCCTGGCAACGAGGAAATTAAGTACTACTACCCCACCTCAGACCTTGTAACAGGTCCTGATATCATCTTCTTCTGGGTAGCTCGTATGATTATGGCCGGCTATGAGTATATCGGCGACATGCCTTTCAAGAACGTCTATTTCACTGGTATCGTTCGCGACAAGCTGGGTCGTAAGATGTCGAAGTCACTGGGTAACTCACCTGATCCTATTGAACTCATCGAGAAGTTTGGTGCTGACGGTGTGCGTATGGGTATGATGCTCTCTGCACCTGCTGGCAACGATATCCTCTTCGACGAGGCACTATGCGAACAGGGCCGTAACTTCAACAATAAGATTTGGAATGCTTTCCGTCTGGTCAAGGGTTGGAAAGTGGCAGACATCGAACAGTCGGAGGCTGGCAAGATTGCTACCGCTTGGTTCGAGGCCAAGTTGAAGCAGACCAATGCCGAGGTGGACGATTTGTTCTCGAAGTATCGTATCTCTGAGGCCCTGATGGCTGTCTATAAGCTCTTCTGGGACGAGTTCTCAAGCTGGTATCTGGAGATGGTAAAGCCTGCCTATATCAATGGCGAGGCACAGCCCATCGACAAGCAGACCTACGACAAGACCCTGGAGTTCTTCGAAATTCTGCTGAAGATGCTGCACCCCTTCATGCCATTTATCACTGAGGAATTGTGGCAGCATCTATATGATCGCAAGGATGGCGAGAGTATCATGCGCGACAGTTTGAAGCTTGCTGCTCCCTCTGAGGCTGACAATCAGCTCGCTGCACAGATTGAGAACGTGAAGCAGATTGTTTCCAGTGTCCGTATGGTTCGTAGTTCTAAGAACATTGCACCAAAGGAACAGCTCGATTTGCAGGTTGTTGGCAAGAACGACTACGAGAGTTTTGCCGCAGTCATCAGCAAGATGGCCAATCTGAGTGCCATCAATGTAGTTACTGAGAAAGATGCCACCGCCAGCTCCTTCATGGTTGGTACTGACGAGTTTGCAGTACCTCTTGGCAACATGATTGACATCGATGCCGAGATTGCTAAGCAAGAAGCTCAGTTGCAGCACCTTGAAGGATTCCTGCAGGGTGTCATGAAAAAACTCTCCAACGAGCGCTTCGTCGCCAATGCACCTGAGGCTGTCGTTGCTATGGAGCGCAAGAAACAGAGCGATGCAGAAGGCAAGATTGCCGCTTTGAAAGAAAGTATAGCTGCCCTGCGTGCCCAGAAGTAATGGGTATTTGACAGTTAGCTTTTAACCATAAAAAAACAGGGATAGTCAACAACGGCTATCCCTGCTTTTTTCTATATCTGCTTAAATACTATCTTCACCTGGCGTAATCAGCTTGTAGCCTTTACCGTGAATGTTGATGATCTCAATCTGCGGATCATCTTTCAGATGCTTACGCAGCTTGGTGATATACACATCCATTGAACGAGCATTGAAGTAATTGTCGTCAATCCAGATGGTCTTCAGTGCAAAGTCGCGCTGCAGAATCTCATTGGCGTGCGAGCAAAGCAGTGCCAACAGCTCGTTTTCCTTCGTGGTCAACTTGGTCTGCTTCGGACCAATCGCCAACAGTTGCTTCTGGGTGTCGAAGATGAAATTACCAATGTGGTAGACAGAGCTCTCTTTATTCTTCTTACCATGCACGCGACGCAGAATGGCCTCTACGCGGAACACGAGCTCTTCCATAGAGAATGGTTTGGTGATATAATCATCGGCACCAATCTTGAAGCCTTCTAAGATATCCTCTTTCAGAGTCTTAGCCGTCAGGAAGATAATGGGAATATCTGCATTGGCCTGACGAATTTCCTGGGCCAGTGTGAAGCCGTCTTTCTTAGGCATCATCACGTCGAGTACACAGATGTCAAACTTGGTCTTGAGGAAAGCCTTATAGCCTGCCTCACCATCGGGGCAAAGTTCTGCCACATAACCTTTGGCTGCGAGATATTCGCGCAACAGCATACCGAGGTTCTCATCGTCTTCACAAAGAAGAATTTTCAGTTTTTCGTCCATAACCTTAATAATTTACGATTTAACAATTTACTATTTATACACTATTTATTAATTTCTATCCTCCTTGAGGATGGGCAATGAGATGGTGAATTTGGTTCCTTTACCCAACTCACTCTCACACTTGATAGTACCCTGATGCAGGTCAACAATCTTCTTGACGTATGCCAATCCCAGACCAAAGCCCTTCACATCGTGCTTATTACCAGTATGCACACGATAGAACTTATCGAATATTTTCTTCACGTTCTCTTTCTTAATGCCCTGACCAGTATCGCGAATGCTGAAGTGTAACTTGTCGTTGTCGTTCCATGTACGGATATATATATCCAGTGGCTCATCCTGTTTGCGATACTTCACAGCATTATCCATCAGATTGGTGATGGCATTCTGGAAGTGCACCTCATCAACAAAGATAGCCGAATCGACAGCCTCAATCTCCGTGTATATCTTACCACCAGTATGCTCTACGCGCAGGTTAAACGATTGGGCAATATTCTCTACCATCTCGTTGAGGTCTAGTTCTTTCTTCTTAAACACAATGCTCTTCTTATCGAACATCGACATCTGCAGCACTTTCTCTACCAAGAAGCGCAGACGCTTGGTTTCATCGGAAATCACACCACTCAAATGCTTGGTCATTTGTTCCGACTTGGTAATCGAATCATCGTTCATCATCTGAACAGCCAACGAAATGGAAGCAATAGGTGTCTTCAACTCATGGGTCATATTGTTGATAAAATCGTTCTTAATCTCCGTATAACGTTTCTGACGGAAGATGACCACGATGGTAAAAAGGAACGTAATCAGCAACACGATGGTGAAGATGATGCTAGGAATCATAAAGCGCACTGACGAGAAGATATACGAGTTCATCTCTGGGAAGTGAATCTTCACGAGTCCCATCTTCGACTGCGGGTCATTGCGGAATAATAACTGCTGGTAGACATACTCCTTGCCCTGCTCCTCAAAGTCCGGACAACGGTATACCTCGCGACCATCCGTAGTAGAGACCGTAAAGTGATATGGTATGTTGATACCATTGTTGGCCAACTGCTCACGGATGTCATTATCGAGCATACGGAAATTGATACGTTCCTTCAGGGGTTTATCGCTGGCCGTATAGAGGATGTTATAGATGACCTCGTCCAACAAACCGCGCTGGTAGACATAGCGGTTGCGCACAATTTCCTGCATCGTCTTGGCAGCATCGGCCAGGGTGTTTTTATCCTTACGCAGAATCATGGCCTTGGGCACTGAGGAGGGCTTCATTTCGAAGGTCTTCAGCTGGAACGACGAGTACACAGTACCGTCATCGGCAGCAACGGCAAACTGATGGCTATGCTTGATGCCACCTAGTCCGTCAGTATATACAGAATCCATCTTGAAGGCTCTGCGCTCAGTCTCTTTGACATCTTTCTCCAGATAGCGGGCCGTCTCGTTCACCTCCAGGTTGTGTGCAGCTTGGTACAGAGAACGATTCACACTCTCATCAAACTGCTCCTTCTTCATCTTAACCATCTCCTCGACATAGGAGAACTGAAGATAGAGCAGCGCCAGGAACGAGAATCCCATGATGCAGGCAATGGCCCAAATAGTAGACTTCTTCATATCGAGTGCAAAGATAGCATTTATCTCGATACAAAGAAGTCTTTTAGTTAATTATTTCCGTTAATTTTAACGTTATTAACTATTTTATCTAAGTTTAGTTTTGTTTATGCAATTATCAAAGATGGATATTCACATCCATTCCCAACTGAATGGGATTGCCACGCTGTGCAAAATAACGGGTACCACCAGCAGCATTACTTTGTACTGCAAAGGTATTATAACGCGTATCGGTAATATTGCGTCCCCACAGGCTTACCAGCACTGGTCCGAAGTCGTAGTCGGCATGAGCACCCAGGAGTGCATAGAACTTCTGAGCGTAGGTATTAGCTTCGTCCCACCACATCTTACCTTGTGCATTCATATTGGCACCAATGGTAAAACTGCCCAGACGATAATCGAGCATAGCACTGACCATATGCTTGGGCACGAAGGGAACGTACTTATCCTTATAGTTATCGTATTCATCGAACTTCGCATTGGTGAAGCTGTAGTTGACACTCCAGTCTATTGAATTGTCCAACAGACGTCCACGAAGGGTTGCCTCCATGCCGCACGAGTGACTCTTACCGGCATTGACCATCATACGTCCGTAGTTCGATCCAGGAATCATCTGCGACAGCTGCTGATTGCGAATCTGCATATAATAGAGCGAGAGGTCGAAATGCAGCAGATTGTCGAAGAGGTTCAAGTGCGTACCAACCTCATAGTTCCACGACTCCTCGGGCTTATAAATAATGGTCTCCTCAATCACATCATAGTCGGCAATCGTATGAGCTACGTCATAGTCACCACGCATAGCATCCTGCTGATGGGCATTAAGTTCGGTCTGAAGAATATCAGAGAACATCTGGATATTATAGCCACCGGCACGATAGCCTTTCGATACCAGTGCATAGATATTACCCAACTTATCGTCAATGGTATACGTCAGTCCAACTTTGGGCAGCAGTTGCGTAAATGTCTTCGAACGGCTGTCTGCTACGTGCGACGTCAAATGATAGGTAGCCTGACGTCCGGCTGTTCCACCCGTCATATTCATGTATGCCAGTGCATCGTAACTGATTTCCTGCAAATCGCAATTAAAACGAAGTCCTAACGTCAGCTTCAAACGGTCGTTCAACAGCACGTTCGACTCATGGAAGGCGGCGAAGGTCATCGAGGGTGTCCTGAACGTTTCGGGCACAGCCATCTCAGCACTCATCGTAACACCCATACGGTCAACAGTAGCCTGCGGCATACCTGCCTTTACCATAGCTGCCTTCATGGCGTTCGCAATAGCAGTACCAATAGGCCCCGTGATAGCATCGCCAAAGGTGACGGGAGCATCAGTCTTCAAATACTGGTATGAGTTATACAAACCTGTGGCATGCTGCCAACGTGTCTTACCATGAGAACGAAGCACATACTCCTGAGTCAGAGCATTCATCTTCTGCTTCTGTTCCAATAGTAGATAGTCGGGCGTCATATAGTCCTGATCCATCAGCATCTTGTCATTCAAATATTGATAGCTGAAAGTTGACGTAAACATCAATGGTGCATCATTCAAGTCACCGCCAACACCAGTACTGATGCTAACACCTGTGTTCAGCATGTTACGCTTATAACCATTCATGATGGTAGTGGCAGGGTCAGCCACATCGTTGTTATCTAGATTCAGTTCACCATAGCCGAAGCCGTTCTGGTTGACATACTGATAATCTGCCGTCCAGTCAATCTTCAACTTGTTGTTGGGTTGGAAAATGAGTCGCAACTTACCGCCAGCCTCGTTCATCTTGTCATTCTTATCTGAGAAATTGGCGTTGTTGAAGAAACCCTTCTGACCGCTATAGAAGCCTGCCACCGTAAAGGCCAACTTGTCTGACGGACGATGATAATGAGCCACTTCGACGTTACGCCATAAGCCCGTGCCAATACCCAGACGGACATCCGTACCTTGATAGTTCATAGGATTCTTCGAATAGACGCGAACCAAACCGCCCTCCGTGTTCTGGCCGTACAGCGTACCCTGCGGACCGCGTAACACGTCCACACGATCCAGCATATAGAAGTGATTATTAAAAGCAGCCTTCGACATGAGGGGGATATTGTCGTAGTATATACCTACTGCAGGGCTATTAATACGCGAACCAATGCCACGTACGTACATCGATGACGTCAGACGTGCACCATAGCTGGGCATCGCAAACGAGGGCACATATTGCGACAACTGGCTGAGGTCATGAACGTTCAACTGCTGCAACTGTTCGCTGCCAAATACGTTGCTGCTAACGGGCTGTAGTCTCAGTCGTACCTGTTCCTTAGGCTGGGCAACAACTACCAGCTCGTCCAAGTCAATCACTTTCGACGTATCATTGACAGCTACAGCCTCTACAGCACGTTCTACGATTTCATTGTTCACGTCTGTTGCCGCACCCGTCAGAGTGACGGGCAGCAACAGCGCTAAAATACATCTTGTGGTTATCTTCATCTTTTTACCTTATTATATATTATATAGACTCACTATTATTTCTATCATCAATTTATCGACTGCAAAGGTACAGCTTTCTTTCCATCCCCACAATCCACATTTATATGGATTTTGCATCAAATTTCATACCCAAAACGAATGACAACGGCATCAAGAAGACATTAAAAAAGCCGCTTCATCATAAATTTTAAGTAATAAATAAAAAAAGTTGCCGAAAAATTTGGCGGTTACAAAAAAACTCCGTACCTTTGCACCCGCAAATCAGAAATCGACCGCTGCGTTTAGCGCAAGTCGGATATCAAGAGGAGCCAAGAGAGGGTTCCGTAGCTCAACTGAATAGAGCATCTGACTACGGATCAGAAGGTTGTGGGTTTGAATCCCGCCGGAATCACAAAATGCAGGAAATAGCGAGCAGAGTTTACTCTAGCTCGTTATTTTTTTTGTTTGTAACTAGCGCTGACATCTGCTCCTGCTATATTTTGTCATAAGCACAAAGGACCCGCATCTCTGCGAGTCCCTTATGCTTTACTAACCTAAAACAATATATCAGCACTTTGTCTTATACAAAGCTATTGCATCCTGCATGATGTCATAATGGTCAAAAGCGAGATGTGGCAAATCTGACAGCGGAAACCACTCTGCTTTGGCTGCATCATCCTGACCAGCGACCTCGACGGGCGCATCGATAATAGCAAGATAAGCAACAGTTATAGTCCTTCCTCGTGGGTCACGGTCTACCTTGGAGTATGCGCCTATCTGATGAATGGTGCTCAACTTCAGACCAGTCTCTTCTTCCAGTTCCCTGATAGCACATTCCTCAGTGGTCTCATCCATATTCATAAAGCCGCCAGGGAATGCCCAGCATCCTTTATATGGATCAATGCCTCGCTGAATCAGCAGCACCTTTGGCTCCGTCTCTTTCGTAATGACCACACAGTCAGCCGTAACTGCAGGTCTTGGATATTTGTATGTATATTCCATAATTCATTTCTCTTTCGTTGTCACTAATTCCCCATCGAAGCTGATGGGGTCACGATTCTGGGAACTGACGTGAATGTATGCCTTGCCTGAGTCGTATAGCTCGACAGCATACAAGTATCGGTCCTCACTCGTCCTCAAATCAATCTCCAGTCGCGACAGATCCGCTTTGGGGTGACTCTCCTTAATAGATATAGCTCGCGTATCGAAGTTCAGCCCAATGCCAGGTGACATCATAGGCGCCTGATGGGCCACGCCCAGATACGGCAAGTAGCTACGAACCGAGTCGCCATGCAACTCCAGGAAGAAGTCCGCGCTGACATTCCTGTTCCCATACCGCATCGCATTCATCGATATGATTTCAATACGCATCTCTTTCTTTGCCACAGCCTCCGTCACCGCTTTCCGCATCAATTCCCTGCGCTCAGCCTTCTCCTGCTGAGTTGCACAGCCCATGAAGGCGATAATAGCAATCGAGAATATAAACAATATTCTATGTCTCATACTATTTCTATGTTTTTGACGCAAAAATACGAAAAAACGAGTAAAATGCAAAAAGAAAGCGAACTTTTCTTACTCAATGTGATAATAAAAGTAATAAGAGGGGCTGACAGCTCTCAAAGTCTGTCAGTCCCCCTCGTCGTGTGTTTTCACTCATCACTCTTCACTTTTCACTATTCACTGTTCACTAGCGCGCCTAGAGCGCGCGTATACAGCTTGCTGTTCCCAGCGCTGTCAGCATCGCAGTCAGAATCGATACAATCACCTGTATCACCGTCTTCCAAGTCTCCTTTTTCATAGTCTTAAATTCTCAAATCATAAATTTTAAATTTCAAACTTTAATTTTCAAAGTTTAATCTTTCAAATCATAAACTTCAAACTTCAATTTTCAAACTTCAAACTAAAGAGTTGCGCCCATAGGCGCACTCTTTGCTACTCTCCTTCCGGCTCAATTTCCGTGTCACCACCTACTGGCAGCGGACCGCTGTTGTTGCCGCCATTGTTGTCACCACCCTGCGATGGACTGTTCGACTCGTTGTCCTCAATCTCACCGCTGTCGCTAGAGGTCACGCGCTTCACCTCCTTGCCGTTGCGGTCGATGCAGGTAATCTGGATGGCGGTGTTCGCCAGCTCGTCCTTCAGGTCCACACTGGGCGTGAAGATGATGCGACGGCTGCTGATCAGGCCAGCCTTGACCTCGTTCACGTTCTCCACAGCC
>CACWOS010000040.1 GCA_902762565.1 uncultured Prevotellaceae bacterium | reverse complement strand
TGCGGTGCGAAATTACAGATTCCTGATGTAACCACCAAATTTTTAGAGGCGGTTGGCGCTCATGGCGTAGATAATGGGTGCCACGTGTGCCACCTCTTTAGCTGAAATCGGGAAAATCAGTTGCTAAATTGCTAAATCAATCAGCCGTTAAACTGATTGTACGTACTAACATTCAAACGTACTAACTTACCAACGTACCAACTTACCAACGTACCAACAATCAAACGTACCAACGGACTTACATACCGACGGACTTACATACCAACAAGCACTACACATTATTATATATATTGGGTACAGTGAAGTCACCATAATCACTGTAGCCATTATATCCATGCAATACAATGTATCCACTATAGCCACTCGGAAAAACAGGGAACCAATCACCAGAAAATCCGCACATCCTCCACGATATATGCAGAATGGGGCAGCTTAATCCAAATGCTTGGAGGGTAATTCCAATCATCTTACTTTTGCCCAGAAAAACGGTCATCAGCGACAGCTCTGACCATAGTAGTAACAATTAAACCAAAATCAAATGACAACTAAAAAGACCAAGAATGTATCTCCGACAAAGGAAGAGAAGGATGAGGCATTGAGAGCCTTCATGTATGGTGACATACCTCGCCCATTAATCAGCATGGATGAACGTTACCCAGATCTTGAAGAGAGCGATAACTCCGTCATCTCCACTGGCATCAATGCAGTGATTTCACCCACTACAAAAGAAGAAGTCCAGAAACAAGAGACTCCGCCAAAGAATGAACAAGAGGAAGAAGCGCAGCCGAAACCTGTTTCTCTTCCTGATGGCAAGCAGACACCTGCCCACCGTGTCAGCAGCAAGCAGCGTAGGCTTTCACTCGATGAGTACGGCACCGTCTTTCTTCCTGTGCCAAAGATTGATCACCCAAAGCCCGTGTTCATCAGCGAGTCACTACGCGACGAACTTGACAAGGTGGCACGAAGGCTTGGAGGCAAGCGTATGAGTGCGTCAGGCATCGTGGAGAACATGGTTAAGCACCACTTTGGCAACTACGGAGAGGATATGGAACAATGGTTTAAACTGTGAGCGATAAGACTGGAGCCTGTGACCAGACTGACGTGGTTTGACACCGAAGGTGGCACAATCGTCTGGAAACTACGTTTGAGTGCGGCGAGGTTATGTTTTCGGCATCCCGAAAACCATCTCGCTCGCACCCACGACGCGAGGGAATCCGCTCCCCATTGGTCGCAGATTCTGTGAGTACAGTCACTAAAGTGAATACACTGGAATTATGATAGCAACAAGGAATCAAGAAAAGAAGAAATCGAAAGGCAGACCGACCGTTGCCGATGCAAGGCGACTGTCAAAGGCTGTCACGGTCAAGTTTTCAAAGATAGACTACGAGATTTTGAGAACAAGGAGCCGTAAGGCGAACAGGCGTTTGGCAGAGTATATCCGAGAGTCTGCCTTACAATCCGAGGTCGTACAGCCCCGTACTGAGGCAGATCTGAAGGAGTATCGAACATTGGTAGGTATGGCGAACAACCTCAACCAACTAACGAAAATGGCTCATCAGGACGGCTTTATCTACCTATACTCGCCAATAGACAACCTGCTTGGAGAGATTACTGATGTGATAAGAGAGTACAAACAAGGTACTAACAAGAAGAAAAGATGATAGGGAAAATCATGAAAGCAGCATCGTTTAGTAGATGCGTCCACTATGTGACAGGCAAGGAAGACGCAAGAATCCTTGCCTCCGATGGCGTATTGCTGACCACGACACAGGACATTATCGACAGCTTTGAGTTCCAACGGCAGATGAATCCCAGAATCTCAAAGCCTGTAGGCCATATCGCCCTGAGTTTTCTGCCAGAGGACAAGGACAAACTGACCGACGAGACGATGACGAAGATTGCCCGTGAGTACATGGAACTGATGGGCATCAAGGACACCCAGTTTCTTCTTGTTCGCCACTTCGATAATGGCAATCCTCACTGCCATCTGGTCTATAACCGCATCAACAACGAGGGCAAGACCATCACAGACCAGAACGATTTTAGACGGAATGAACAGGTCACGAAACAGCTTAAACGGAAATACGGACTGACATTCTCAAAGGGCAAAGGACACACTAAAACCGATAGATTAAGAGGAACTGAAAGGACGAAATACGAGATATACCGCATTGTCATTAACACATTGGCACAGTCAACGTCATGGAAAGAGTTCGTAGGACATCTAAAGGAAGAAGGTGTAGAAATGAAGTTGGTGATGCGAAGGAAAGACAGCCGAGCCCCAAAAGATATACAGGGTATCTGCTTCACAAAAGACGGCTACACCTTCAAGGCTTCACAGATAAGACGTGGCATGGCCTTTGATAAAATGGATGCTGTCATCAAAAAGAATGCACACAAAGCCCAACAAGAGGCGAAAGGTAATCAGCCGCAAACAAGGCACTACGAGCAGCCAAAGGAAGAGCCAAATTCCAAACAGCAAGAACGCAATGAGCCATCTATAGGCATTCCTTCATTGGGCCTGTTCGATTCCAATAATCCCGTCTATGATCCTGCCGAGGAAGAATTCCGCCGACAGATGCTGCGAAAGAAAAAGAAACGGGGGCCAAGACTATAGAAGTGATAGAGGTATCATCCCTGTTTGCCCACCATCTTTATAATATGTCGGCGATACATCATGCAGGCGGTGGTGAAATAGATGGCAGCCTGAATCCAGAGGGCTATGTATTCGGTTCGGATTTCATTGAGTGTGCAGCCCATCGAGGCGATGCGGACATAGCCGTTCATGCCGAAGGTGGAGGGGAACAGGCAAGAGACGAGTTTCCAGAACGGTGGCATAGCAGAGGTCGGCCACGACAGGCCGCTCAGGAACAACATGGGTACCGAGAGGAATACGAAGATGAGGATGCAGTCTTCGCGGCGATATATCAGCGAAGAGAGCGTCATGGCAAAGAAGATGCAGGCCAACAGGTAAGGGACGAGGAAACCGAGGAATGTCAGGTAATCGCCCAGTCGAGGCAGTTGGAACCAGCTGTTGACGCAGGTGAAGGCGTAGATTCCCATGACGAGATAGATACCCAGATAAACCAATGCCTTTCCAACGACAATGTTGGGTGCCCACTTATAATGGCGGTCGAAGGGGATAGTAAATCCTTGCCAGCGTTCGCGAGTGCGCCCCATCTGCATACCAATGCCCAGGAGCAGAGTCTGCTGGAGGATGAGCATCAGCACAGGCGGAATCAGAAACGAGGCGAAGCCTGAAGACGGGTTGTATAGTTTCACATGCTCATACTCTACAGGCATCTTGGTTATCTCTTTATCGCGTTCAGTCATTGACCCTAACCGCTCTATCTTGATGTCCTTGTTCATCTCCAGCGACACATCGGTAGCAGCCAGATACAGGGCTTTGTAGTAGAGCATCGACGACATGTCGCAATAGCAGCCGATGGTGGTCTGACGGTGCTGCCAGATATCGAGGGCAAAGTTGCGAGGAATCTGATAGATGCCGTAGGCCTCGTGGCGCATCACCCATCCCTTTGCCTCCTCCGTCGAACGGCAGCGGGCAACAATACGCACATCGGGCGAGGCATCAATACTACGGATGAATTCTCGGCTACGGATCGAGCCCGACTCATCGACGACAACGGCAGGCACCTCGCGCACCACTTCGTTGGTATATACCCACGAATAGAGCAGCGGATAGGCCAATGGCACGAACAGGATGAATATGAGGATGCCAGGGTCGTGCAGGATGTCCTTCAACTCACTGTAAAATATGTAGGTTATCTTCTTCATGGCAAATATTCGAATTTAAGGAATGCCTTGCGATAACGATAGTGTACCAACAGGGGCGATACACAGAACGCAACGAGCCAGCATACCGATGACCATACATAGCGGACGGGGAATCCGTCGAGTGCCTGGTTGACATAGATAAGGTAGTAATGGCGCAGCGGGAACCAAACTGACAGCGCCTGCAACACGGGGTGCATGTCGGTGACGGGATAGGTAAAGCCTGCCAGCGAGAACGACAGGATGCCCCATAGCGAACAGATGCATAGAGCCACGCGCATCATGCCAGCCTGAATGCCGAACAGCAGTACGCCGAAGCCCTGCGATGCCAGCACCGTGAGCAGTCCGATGAGCATCATCATGCCCAGTCCACACTGACATGGGAACCCGCAGTGGACAAAGAACCACCAATCCATCAGCCACCATTGAACGGTGTAGATTGCGGTCTGCGGCAGCAACTTTGCCCCCAGCGCAATAGACACCCGCTGCCCCGCCATCTGATACCACGCCTTCTGCGTCTGCTGCTTCCACTCGAAGCCGATGGTATAGACGGTGGTCAGCAGGATGAGCAGAATCAGAATGCCCGGCACCACCATGTTCGACAGATATACATTATAGTCAAGTGTTGGATTGCCAATCGGGTGCGGCTCTATCTGGATGGGCTGCAGCCACGCCATCATCTCCGTCTCCGGCAGTCCCTTCGCACGGAGTTTCTCGCGGGTCAGTGCCAGCGGTATCAGTTCGCCCGTCATCTTCATGTCCTTCATAATCAGGTTGCCCGGCACCAGGTAGGCATCGTTAGTATAGAACGACACCTTGGGCTGCCGCGTGCTGATGGCCTCGGCAGTCGTTCCCTTCGGAATGTAGAAGAACGCATAGATTTCGCCCCGCCGCATGGCCTCGTGCGCCTCGCTGAACGAGTAGTACTTCCGGCTCACGTCGGCCATCTCCATCACGTCCAGCACCCGTACCAGTTTGCGCGTGGTCGGCGTGTTGTCCTCGTCAACCACCGCCGCCGGCATGTCCGTCGGCAATCCTTCGGCCATCAGCGAGGTGAAAAACACGACACACAGCACGGGTGCCAGAATCATCACAAAGAGGAATACAGGACGATGAGCCAACATCCTGCATTCCCGCCTTGCGATGGCATATACTAATTGTAGTCTGCTCTGTTTCATGCTGCAAAATTGCAACAAAAATCCCTATCATCGGTGTTCCCGACTTCTCAGATATTGCCCCCGACGGCAACTGCTTCCCGTCCGGAACAATTCTTTTGAAGAAAAAAGTAGCAAATCGCCGGATTTATTCGTAAATTTGCACCAGAAATGCAAACAATATGAAGAAAAGATGAACAGCAACAAGTACATCCACGAGGTCAGCATCAGCGCCATCCGCGACCGCAGCGTCCGCGAGGTCTATGCCGACGGCGACATTGCCATCATCGACAACGTCCGCGAACTCACCGAACTTAACCCCGTCCGCGCCCAGATGAATTTCATCATCCTCTGCTGCGAGGGCCGCATACAACTCGACATCAACGGCAATCGCCGACAGTTGGAGAAGAACGACGTGCTGTTCAGTTGCCCCGATGTGGTGCTCTCCGACTTCATGATTTCCCCCGACTTCGAGTGCAAGATACTCTGCCTCTCCGAGCGCATCATCCACGAACTGCTGCGCGAGCACATCGGCGTCTGGAATCGCGCCGTCTATATCCGCCGCACCAACGTCGTCAGCCTCACCGACGACATCGTGCGCCAGCACAGCCTCTACCACGCCCTCATCAGCCAGTCCATGCACATGCCCGACAGCCAGTTCAGCAAGCAAGCCATGCAATCGCTCATCCAGTCGATGCTCTTCTGCCTGTGCAGCATCCTCTACGAGTCCGACACCGCCGAGCCCCAGACCTACCAGACGCAGAGCCGCCAACTCTTCGACCGCTTCCTCGCCACGCTCACCAAGGAGAAGGTGAAGCGCCGTCCCGTGGGCTACTATGCCGACCTGCTCTCCATCACGCCCAAGTATCTGACGATGGTCTGCGAGCACGAGAGCGGCAAGCCCGCCAAGGACTGGATCAACCAGTACGTCGTCGAGGACGTGCGCTACTACCTGCGCAACACCGCCACCCCCATCAAGGAAATAGCCGACCGCCTCGGCTTCGCCAACATCTCCCACTTCGGCTCCTACGTCCGCCGCCACTTCGGCATGTCGCCGAGTGCGTGCAGGAGCCAGAAGAAAGCGGAGGACTAAAACACCATTGACATAATTTCCGGCAGTTTCTTCTCCGCTGCCTTTCTTCCAAGATTATAGGTCTCTCTCATCTTTGCTCTATCATGGGTAATGTGGCTGATGGGCAGAGTGCTTTCCGGCTGTATGACGATGACATTTCCCTTTGATTCCTGTTCAGCCACATAGAGAAGTTGGCGGTTATACATCTCGTGTCTGTGCGCTAGCGCCTTGCACAACGCAGGATATTTCGAGAGCCGTTTCTCGATAAGCCATTGCATTTTCAAAGGAGTCTTGCGGTACAATGACGGCTGTGTCAGCACAACAAGGTTGCGCTCATATCCCAACCCCTGAAAGTATCGCAGCGGTATAGAGTCCGCTATACCGCCATCTAACAACTGATAGCCATCGACATCTACAATCTTTGATAATACAGGCATTGCCGATGAAGCACGTAGCCATTCATACAGGTTAGTTCCTCCCTGGCTTATCTTCCGATAGACGGCACGTCCCGTATGCACTTCAGTTGCCACCAGATGGAACTCCATCGGATTTCTTTCAAATGCCACATTGTCGAAAGGGTCCAGTTCGTCGGCAATCGTATGGTAGGCAAACTCCGCTCCAAACAGGTTGCCAGTCCTGATGAGTGACTTCAAACTGCAATACCGCCAATCCTTGGCGTATGTCTCATTATAGCGGATGACACGTCGTGTCTGATAGCTCTTGAGATTGCACCCAAAGGCTGCACCAGCCGACACACCTATCATGCCATCAAAGGTCACGCCGCTTTCCATGAGTACATCCAGTACACCTGCCGTAAAAAGTCCCCGAAGCGCACCTCCTTCTAATACCAATCCTGTCTTCATTTCTGCTTCTCTATAGATTTTTGTTTGCAAAGGTACTCCATTTCTATGTCATAGCGGTGTCCCTGACTTCTTCAGAATTGTTTTCGATGGAGAGAAACGACGGAATGTTGCACTTTCACGGAAAAGCAAGACACCACTATTTCCAACCGATGCACTACCTTTGCAACAATGTATAAAGACAAAAAGATGAAATATGCAATCATAGCAGCAGGCGAAGGCTCGCGATTGGCTCATGAGGGCATGACGGTGCCGAAGCCTTTGGTGATGATAGACGGTGAACCGATGATTGACCGTCTGATTCGCATCTTCCTGGCCCAAGGTGCGACAGAGATTGACGTCATCTGTCGTGAGCGCGACGTGCAGACCTGCCATCACCTGCGCCAACTACAGCAGAACCCTGACGTGCCACTGCGATTCATTGCGAAAGACACCCCGAGTTCCATGCACTCACTCCATGAGTTGTCGCCATTCCTGCAAGACAGTTCCTTCATATTGACGACGGTAGATACTATATTTCGTGAATATGAGTTCGCTCAATATGTCTCCGAGTTCCGTCGGGTGTTAGCATCCGGAGAAGCCGACGGACTGATGGCTGTCACCGGCTACATCGACGATGAGAGTCCGCTCTATGTCAAGACCGATGCCACGCTCCGCATCATGTCATTTCTGGACTCTGACCCGCAGCCGAGATACATCAGCGGTGGCATCTACGGACTGACGCCACGCTCCCTCACGACACTCCGCCAGTGCATAGCCCGTGGCGAGAGCCGTATGCGTAACTTCCAGCGGGCATTGCTGGCCGACAACCTGCGGCTCTGGGCCTATCCTTTCACCAAGATTCTCGACATTGACCACCGTGCCGATATATCGAAAGCTAACCGTTTCCTGCAATGAAGATACTCGCCATCACCCGCGCCCCACAGTTCTCACCTAATTCGGTGGAGAGCGACCGCGCCATCATGCAGGCTGTGGCCGACAGGCTTGTTGGCAAGGGTTATAGTGTGACCATCATTTCTGAGACGGAACTCTCAATGTTCAATGTTCAATATTCAATGTTCAATGGAACCATTCTCTCCATGGGACGCCTGCCTCACACGCTGGCCTGGCTCAGTCGTCAGCCTTGCCGTGTCATCAACACCCCTCAGTCCGTCACCGCCTGTTCCCGTTCCTCGTTGGAGCAAATCATGCTGCGCCACCACCTGCCTTGTCCTCCCAAGTGGGGCGACAAAGGCTATTGGCTGAAGCGCGACGATGCCTGTGCGCAGCAGCCCGACGACGTACTCTTCTGCAAAGATGAGCAGGCCGTCGCCGAAGCCATTCGCCAATTCAACCGGCGTGGCATCGCCGACTACGTGCTCAGCGCCCATGTCGAGGGCGACCTGCTGAAGTTCTATGGCGTACAAGGCACCGATTTCTTCCGTTGCTACTATCCCACCGACGATGGCAAGACGAAGTTCGGCCTGGAACGCTACAACGGCAAGGCACGTCACTTCCCCTTTCCCCTCAGCACGCTGCGCCACGATGTTGAAAGGCTGGCCTCACTGGTGGGGTTAGACATCTATGGCGGCGACTGCATCGTACGTCCAGACGGCACCTATTGCATCATCGATTTCAACGACTGGCCCAGTTTCTGTCGCTGTCGTGACGAGGCTGCCGATGCCATCGCAAAACTGGTTACGAAATGATAAAAGCATTGATTTTCGACTACGGAGGCACGCTTGATACGGGTGGCAACCACTGGGGCCAAGTGCTTTGGCATGCCTATCAGCGGTGCAGCGTTCCCGTCAGCGAGCAGCAGTTTCGCGAGGCATATGTACAAGTAGAACGCCTGTTGGGTAGCCAACCTGTCATCCAGCCCGACTTTACCTTCCGTCAGACATTGGCAACAAAAATATCGCTACAGATGCAATTCCTGGAACTAAGTCAAAGTTACGGGCCCACTCTGGTCGATGCTGTCTATAGACTAACGCAGCAGCATACTGCCCATAATGTCGAGGTTCTTACCCAGCTGAAGTCCCGTTACGTCTTGATGTTGGTCAGCAATTTCTACGGCAATCTGTCCGTCGTGCTCCGCGAATTCGGCTTCGACGGCTTGTTCAGCAAGGTTGTCGAGTCTGCTGCTGTAGGCTACCGCAAACCCGACCCTCGCATCTTCCAAATCGCCATCAATGCGCTTGGCCTCCACCCCAGTGAGGTGACCGTCATCGGCGACTCCATCAAGAACGACATCCTGCCAGCCAAAAGCCTTGACTGTCACACCGTTTGGTACAAAGGAGAGCAGTGGACTGACGCTCCCTCGCACCAAATGGTGGTAGACAGGATCATCACGGATTTGGCAGAACTATCGCAAATCATGCGCTAATTCCCAGCACATTCTTTCGTGTCGGCGGCGCATATACTCGCAGAGGGCTGCCATGATGACAATCTCGAAGACGAAGTAGAGCCAGGGGAGGTCGAACAGACAACAGGTGTATAGGACGATGGCACGGGTGTTGAACGTCAGGATGTTGGTGAGCGGCATCAGGGGGAGCGAGAGGGTGCGGAAACGGTCGCGGAACTGCTGTGGGACGGCATCGATGGTGCCATAGCGGGCACGTAGTCTCTGCATCAGTTGCTGGAAACAAGGGGTGCGACGCTCCTGCCCCCGTGTGTAGTTGACGTAGGTCTTCAGGAATGCCTTCCACACGATGTTTCCTTTCCACGGCGTACTGTCGTAGAGCAGTTTCTGTTGTGCTGAGGTGTCGAGTTCGCTGCCAGCCTTGCCATTCAGGAAGTAGAGGTGAATCTGGCGGTAGTAGTCGGCCAGGGCACACTGTCCTGCATGGCAGTGGAAGCCCGACCAGAAGACAGCCACCAGCAGCACCAGCGTGAGCCAAAGGGCGTGGGTCTGACCGAAGCGCCAGACCAGAGCCAGATAGATGGGGATGAACCACACCTCGCTGGCGGCTCCGTCGAGGATGCGCCCCAGACGGGTTTTCTTGCCCGTCATGCGGGCCAGTTGTCCGTCGGCAGAGTCGTAGAAGTTGGCCCACATCAGCAGCAGAACGCCTGCAACGTTATACCAGAGACCGCCGATGCCCTCTGTCCAATAGGAGCCGTGGGCGAAGCAGAGAGCTGACGAAGCGCCGATGATCATCGACAGCACGGTAACCACATTGGGGTGAACGCCGAGCCGCTGGAAGAACTTTGCCCACAGATAGCCTATCGGACGGGTAAAGACACGGTCGAGCCACTCCTCCGTGTCCTGCGATTTGTAAGTTGACTTGATTTCTTTTTTCATTTCAATTTCATGATTACTATACCAATAATAGCCCATACTATTTCACGAACGCGACAGATGATGCTGATAATAAGTCCACCTTCGGGAGCCAGGCCAAACAAGGCCATTGTTAGTGCAAAGCCTCCCTCGCGCACACCTAACTGCAAAGGAATAAACCCTGCAAGATTTGCAAACAGCGAAGTGAAAGCAATGATTAGAAATGCAAATAAGAAGGTAAGAACACCTGCATATTGTCCGAGCATTACAAGTATAAAAAACACCTCTAAAGCCTGAAGCCAGCGACATAAATACTCTAGCAGAAGACTTTGACGGAAAGCTTTCTTGTTATGATTCCAAAGGGCGGTGATTTGCTGATCTATATCAACAAAGCTTAGTCTGTGATTGTCGTAAAACCTACCGACTTTATGATGCAGACCTGGTATTTTCCCTATTAGTAGCACCATCTTTGAGACGAGACCATAATGGTAGCATTTACGAAAAAGCCATATCCCGCCACACGAAATGAGACTCGTCAACACCAACAGTAAAACCATTGTAGAGTCAATAGACCATGTGGCAACAAGTGCCAATATCAAATAGACGGCTACTCCAGTTAGCCAAAACCAGAAATGGCTGAATACATGCATCATGGCAAATAACACCACCGATGATGTAGCCCGCTTTGTGCCGATGAGTCTGGATGTTTCCAGAATTTTGTATGGCATTCCGCCCACACCACCCACAGGAACAGTTGCATTGAGGGCATACCCGGAGACTGTCAGTTGCCAAATCTTCCAGACACTAAATGGACATGGGCCACTGCAACGCATTATAATACGCCAAGCCTGAGCATTCAAGGCATAGATACCTGCCCACAGCAAGATAGCAGCCATTATCCAATAGCCTGCATTGCTGATATAGCCCCATAGTTCAGAGAAACTCACGTCAAAAGTGAGGATCATCACAGAGATGGCAGCAATACCAATTAGGAATAGAAGGCGATTTATTTGCTGGCGCATTGTTTTTAATCCATTTCTTCGTCAGCCTCGTAGCCGCCCATTTCGCGGATGGCGTTTCTCAGCATGGTGTGCTGCTGGAAGAGATTGTTCACGGCTTCCTCGCCCTGCGTATAGTCGTGCATGGGCGATTTCAGGAAGAACGAGAGGAAGCGTTGGATGCCGTAGCGTCCGGCGCGGGCCGCGAGGTCCATCAATAAGCAGAGGTCGAGACAGACGGGAGCGGCCAGAATAGAGTCACGGCAGAGGAAATTGATCTTTATCTGCATGGGATAGTTCAGCCAGCCGAAGATGTCGATGTTGTCCCACGACTCCTTGTTGTCGTTGCGCGGTGGGTAGTAGTTGATGCGTACCTTATGGTAATACTGCGTGTCATCCTGGTTGCCATGCCCGTAAAGGTCGGGCTGCTCGCCAGGCTTGAGAATGGTTTCAAGCACTGACAACTTCGACACCTCCTTCGTGCGGAAGTTCTGCGGTTCGTCAAGCACCAGTCCGTCACGATTGCCGAGGATGTTGGTAGAGAACCATCCGCTGAGTCCGAGGCAGTGGGCGCCAAGTATGGGGGCAAAGCCCGACTTCACCAGTGTCTGCCCCGTCTTGAAGTCTTTGCCACAGATGGGCATCTGCATCTTTTCGGCCAACTGCCACATGGCAGGAATATCGACCGCGGTATTGGGAGCACCCATAATGAAAGGGCAGCCCTCGCTGAGCGCAGCGTATGCATAGCACATCGAGGGGGCGATGTGCTGGCGGTCATCGCCCTGCATGGCCGCCTCTAAAGCCTCTAACGAATAATGCACCTCCTTGTCGATAGGCACATAGATTTCTGTGCTCGCCGCCCACAGCACCACGATGCGCTGACAGCCTGTGTGCGCACGGAAACTGCGGATGTCCTCGCGCAGCATCTCCACCATCTCCCAACGGGTCTTGCAGTCCTTCACGTTGTCGCCGTCCAGTCGCTTGGCGTAGTTTCTGTCGAAAGCTGCCTTCATGGGAACGATGCGCTCCAGTTCCTCGCGTACCGGCTCAATGTCCTCACGCTTCAGCACCTTGGCATAGACGGCACTCTGATAGGCATTCTGCGGATACACGTCCCAGCAGCCAAACACGATGTCGTCGACCGAGGCCATCGGCACGATGTCGGCATAGCTTAGGTATCTTTTTGCCTTTCCCTTCCCTATCCGTATCTTGTCATACTGTGTCATCGAGCCAATAGGCTTGGCTAGGCCCCTGCGGGCCATCAATACACCTGTCATCAACGTCGTGGCCACGGCTCCGCAGCCAACCACCAGAATTCCTAATTTGCCCTCAGCAGGCTTTACGTTTGTTTTCATAAGCTTGTTTCTATTTTGTTTGTTTCTTGAATTTGAAATCTGTAAAAGTATATGTCGTGCTATTGCCACCCCGCTCTTCCATCTTCAGCGTTTTGAACGCGGAGGTCTGGGTGTCGAGGACGAGGACAAACGACTTGAACAGACCACGCCGCCAGAAAGGGCCGGCTGGTGGGGTGATGGTGATGACGACGGTCTGTCCGCTCATTGCTACCGTCACGTCTTTCAGCGAAGAAACGTCTGCCGTGCTGCCGTTGATGAGGCTGGTCAGCACAGTGTGGAAGGTGGTAAACTGCTGATTCCGCCTGCTGTCAGTCTGCATGTCACGCCCTCCGTAGGTCATCGTAAAGGTGGTGCCCTGCATGACGAGTTTTTCCTGATTCCCATTCGTCGTGATGCTCACCAGGTCGGGCTTGCGGATGGTGAGTGTCCCGTGGGTGGTTGTACCCTTAGACGGGGTTTTAGTGACTGTAGCCGTTGCCGACTGGATGGTTTTATAACGTGCTGCCACGCTCTGGAAAGTGGATGTCTGTGCATGAACGATGGTGCAACAGAGGCAAAATAGAAATAATAATGTTTTTCTCATTGTTCTTATTCGTTTTGTCAAGTATAAAGTCCACCATTGACTGAGATTGCTTGGCCTGTGATGTAACTGGCATTCTCAGAAACGAGGAAGGCAACCAGGGTGGCTACCTCTTCAGGATTGCCGAAACGACGGGCGGGAATCTGCTGGCAGAGCGTCCGTTCGTCGAGACCCACGGTCATGTCGGTACGGATGAAGCCGGGGGCGACGGCATTGACGGTGATGCCGCGCGAGGCCACCTCCTGCGCCAGTGCCTTCGTGGCGGCGATGAGTCCGCCCTTTGCCGCCGAGTAGTTAGTCTGTCCGGGCAGACCGCGCAAGCCGCTGACACTGGCAATGTTGACGATACGACCGAAACGGCGGCGCTGCATCTGCGGCAGCAGCGGTTGGGTGACGTTGTAGAAGCCACGCAGGGTGGTGCCTACGACACTGTTCCAATCGTCCACAGGCATCAGGGCCAGCACGCTGTCGCGGCGGATGCCCGCGTTGTTGACAACGACTTCGATGTAGTCCTCAGGATGCGTTTCTTGCCAAGCCGTCAGATGTTGCTGAACTTGCTCATGGTCGGCCACGTCGAACCGCATCAGTTCGCCGTCGCTACCCAAGGCACGAACAAGCGCCAAGGTCAGTTCTGCCTCCTTTTCGTTGCTGGCAAAGTTGATAATCACCTGATAGCCCATCTGGGCCAGTTCTATACAGACGGCACGGCCTATGCCCCGACTGCCGCCAGTCACTAATGCAAATTTGTTCATAGATTTCTTATATTTGTTGTGCGGTAGCAAATTCTTCATTCTTCACTCTTCATTCTTCACTTCAAAATTTCACTGCACGTCTCGAAGGCGGTCTTTACCACTCCTTGCAATCCATGCAGCACAAGGCTCTGCCCGGTCAGCAGCAGGTTGGGGATAGGTGTTCGCGGCGATAGCATCGTCATCATCGGTTGGTGGTAGTCTTTACGCATGCCGTAGGCAGAGCCGTCGGGGGTGGCGGTATAGTCGCGCCAGGTCAGCGGTGTGCTGATATACCGGCGATCGTACTTGTCAGAGAGGTTGGGGATGAAGCGCTCTGCCAACTGGATGCACTCGTCGGCCAACCGGCGCTTCAGGTGTTCGTAGAACATAGGGCGACGCCTTGCACCAGAGTCTTTCCATTCTTCCCACATCGTCCACCTGACGGGTGTCAACAGGTCTATTTGCTCTGTCCAGACACCCTTCTCGGGCACCCTGCAACTGACCATCACACCACCCACGCCGCCGACATCCTCCATGAACGTCCAGACATTAGGTTTGCGATAGATGTACTGGTTGTAGTTGAAATAGGGCACCCGCTGGGGCTTCGTGCGCAGCGATACGGTGAACATGCCTTGCGTATTCTGCTGCGTCACAATCCGCTGGCGGAAAGTGTCTTTCAGTCCCGTCTTTACAAGGCCGCAGGTCAGTGCCGGGTGCAGGCTGCTGATGAACGTGCGACCCTCGAACGTCTCTCCGTTCCGACATCGGGCAGCGGCCACCCTGCCGTCGCGCACTTCCAATTCCTCCACATCGGCACCGCACAACACCTGACCACCGTTTTCGCGGATGGCACTCATCAGCCGTCGGACTATCATGCCGCCGTCGCCACGGAGCCGCCAACTGCTCTCGATGAAAGGAGCCTGACAGTGGGCAAAAGTAAAGAGCGGCAGGGTGTTGCGGCGCAGTTCCATCTTCATCGACGTGCCTGACAGCACATTGACGAGCAGCGGGTCACGGAACATGCCCGTCAGGTATTCGTAGGCCGAGGTCTGCATCAGCCTCCTGGCGTTGTCGCCGCAGTTTCTGAGCATATCAGCATACTGCTCCAGCTCCTTCCGCTCGTGGGGGAACTCGTCGGCCAGCGTCCTTACAAACGCATCGTAGCCGGTGGCAAAGAGGAAGTTGCGACTGCCAATCATCACGTGGTCGAAGCCCTCCGCATCCAACTGGTGCCAGGGCAGCGACATCAGACCCAGTTCGTCGAACAGCGGGCGCAGCGACTGTCCCTCGCCCAGACCGCCAACATAGTGGAAGCCCGTGTCGTACATCAGTCCCCCGCGCCTGTAACTCTGAATGCAGCCTCCCGCCTGCGCCCCTCGTTCCAGCACGAGCACGCTCCGGCCAGTCCGCGACAGAATGGTGCCGCACGCCAGTCCGCCCAGTCCTCCACCAATGATGATGACGTCGTATTGCATAACTATATAAATATTTTCATTTGTGTTTCTGCTATCTGTTCGCCTGCAATACAGGAGGTGGCACGAATGATGGTGGCTCCTGCGAAGGAGAAGCCGAACGAGACGCAGGTCTCTATCTTGTCCCCATTGACAGGTCGGCGACTGCACTCAAAGTGCTTCACCTCGCCGATGATACCCACGGGCGGCTGAGTGGTTCCAAGGCCCCCCTCTGTTCCCCCCGACTGGGGGGATGATAGTGCCTGATAGCCAGCCAGTGCCGATGCCGACTGTGCGATATGCTCTATCAGACCCGACTCTGGCAACTCGCCATTCCTGTACAGGAACATGTTGTCAGAACGCACGGTGAGGGCGGTATGTGCCGTTTGCTCATCGAGTGCTTCAAACTCATCGACCATCAGCATGGGGTTGCGCTGTGGAATGAGCCGTTTGATGTCCTCACCTCGCATCATGCCTGATGGACCAAGATGTATTCGTAGAGGTCGTCAAACCTTTGAATCTTCGGCAGATCCTGCACAGGAATGGTCACCTGGAAATTATACTGCACCAGGGCTACCAGGTCAACCAGGTTCAGACTGTCCAACTGAAGCGTTTCCTTCACGTTGGCATCGGGCATCAGCAGACTTTCGTCCACTTCAAATTCTTCTGCGATAATCGCATTCACTCGCTGGGTAATTTCTTCGCGTGTCATAGTTCTTATTTTTTTACCTTTCCAATAATAAGCGTTGAGTTAGTGCCTCCGAATCCGAATGAGTTCGAGAGGAACATATCGAAATGTGTATCCGTTGTCTCTGGAATGACGTTGACGCAGGCCGTGTGCTCGTCGGGATGATCGAAGTTCAGACTACCCGCTATGAAGTCGTTCTGCATCATCAGTATGGAGTAGATGGCCTCCGAGGCTCCCGCCATCCACATCTCATGTCCCGTCTGGCCTTTTGTCGAGGTGACAGGCACCAGATAACTGCCAAACACTTGATGAATGGCCTCTGCCTCGCGTCCATCGCCGGCTCGTGTGGAAGTAGCATGGGCATTGACGTAGCCGATGTCGTGGGGCGACACACCGCTGTTCAGGAAACAGAGTTCCAGCGAGCGGGCAGGCCCGCTGATGTTGGGTGTCGAGATGTGGTCGCCGTTGCCGGAGAATCCCCAGCCTATAATCTCTGCCAGGATAGGCGCCCCACGGCGCACGGCATGTTCGTAACTCTCTACGACGAGTGTGGCAGCACCGCCTCCCGGCACCAGTCCGTCGCGGTCACGGTCGAAAGGTCGGCTTGCCCTTTGCGGGGCGTCCTCGCGGGTCGAGAAAGCCATCAGGCCATCGAAGGCTGCCACGCTGTACATATTGGCTTCCTGTGCGCCGCCACAGACGATGCAGTCCTGCAAGCCGTTACGAATCAGCATCCAGGCCAGACCAATCGATTGCGAACCGGAGGCGCAGGCGGCAGAAGCCGTCAGATTGATACCCCTCAGGTGGAACAGACAGGCCAGGTTCATCGTCACCGTCGAGTTCATCGACTTGAAGATGGCACCGCCACCGCAGGCCGCCGTCGAACCCGTCTGACGGAATCTGTCTAAGGCCGTCATCGTAGCCTCAGCCACGGAGTCGTTGCCATAGATGAGTCCCACCTCATGGCAGTCGATATAGTCCTGATCCAGTCGGGCCTGATGAGCGCCTGTCGTGTGGCCATATAGGCATACTGAGCCTCTTCGGGCATCAACTGGCGTGTGTTGCGGTCTAAGTAGGGTTTCAGGTCTGCCTTGGGAACGTCGGCACAGAGGGCAGAGCGGAACCCTGCCTTCTTTCGCTCCGGACTGAAGATGATGCCGCTACGCCCCTGATAGAGCGCATCGCGCACTGCCTCTAACGATGTTCCCAGGCACGACCAGATGCCCATTCCTGTAATGACTACTCTTCGTTTCATATTGTCTTCATTCTTTAGTTATAGTTTCTTCTCATAGCAACGACGCCGCTTGACTGTCTCCGGACTGAAAGCCTTCCATTGCGAGAGTGCCTTGATGTTATCCTCCAACTGTGGCCCCGTCTCAGCCCATCGGATGCCATACTCATGATAAACAGGCAACAGATACTCAAAGAACAGCGCATTGACTCCCAGCCCCTGATAGTCGGGACGAACGGCCACCAGCAGCATCTCCACATGGTCTGCGCGCTGCCACTTCAAAGCCTTCAGCAGATGCCACCAGCCCAGGGGCCACAGCCGTCCGTGCGACTTCTGCAGGGCTTCCACCAGACTAACCATCGTCACCGCAATGCCCACTATCTCGCCCTCCTTGTTCTCCACGACTGGCACCAGCCGAAGATCTACCAGCGGCTGATACTGCCTGATAAACTCCTCCGTCTGTTCTGGCGTGAATTCCGTAAAACCGAACAACTGCGAATAGCACTGGTTGAACAAGTCGAAGGCCTGCTGGGCATAGCCGCCTCGCACGTCCTTCCGTGTCATCGTTCGCACACGAAGTCCAAACATCTCCTTGCTCAGCTGTGCCACCCGCTCAAAACGGGCAGGCAACTGCTCCGGCACTTGCAAGCGGAACTGAATCCAGTCCGCAGCCTTCTGATAGCCCAGAGCCTCCATGTGCTGCGGGTAGTATGCGTGATTGTAGATAGAGGTCATGGCTCCCACGAGGTCGAAGTCCTCCACCAGCATCCCCTCCTTATCAAAGTCGGTGATGCCCAGCGGACCCTGTATGCAGTCCATGCCCCTCTGATAGCCCCACTGTTCTACAGCCGACAGCAATGCCTGGCTTACCTCCGAGTGGTCGATAAACTCTATCAGCCCAAAACACACGCATCGCCTCTCCCACTTTCGGTTTGCCCGATGGTTGATGATGCCTACGATGCGTCCCACGGGCGTACTCCAGTAATAGGCAACGAAAGGCTGTACCTCACAGAATTCAAGTCCCGCGTTCTTGCGTGGGTCGAACATGTCGCGTATGTCGCGCTCCATATCCGGCACGTACTGCGGACAGTCTCTGTAGAGCCTGCTCGGCAAACGGACAAAGTCGTCCATTTCACGTCGGGTTGTTACCCTTTTTACTATCAAGTCGTTCATCATGGCTGCAAAAGTACACACAAATTGTGACACCGTGGTGTCGTCGATTTCCGCATAAATGTATCGGAAAAGAAGCAATACCAAAACGCGGCAAATCCAAAGAAATCCAGAACACCAAGTTGTCGTACTTAACCAGTACTTTTGCAGCAGTTATGAGACGAATTGTTACATTTACATTGATGATAATTGCTGCCCTGAACTTGCAGGCACAGCAAATTGGCGGACACGTGACGGATGCGGAAACGGGAGAACCGATTCCACTGGCAAGTGTAGTATATAAAGGACATGACGTGAGTACTCTCTGCGATGAACAGGGGCGATATCTGATTAGCCGCCAGAATGGTTGGAACCTGACCTTCAGTGCAGTGGGCTACAAGCCGCGCATTATTGCGGTGAATGAGAGGACGAAGCCCTTGCAGGACATCAAACTAAAGCCTGACAACCAAATGTTGACGGAGGTAAAGGTCAAGGCCAAACGCCGTAGATACAGTCGACGGGACAACCCTGCCGTGGAACTGATGCGGCGCGTGATAGCGGCAAAGAAGCAGACCGACTTGTCGCGTTACGACTACTACCAATATAATAAATATGAGAAGTTGACGCTGGCCATGAACGACCTGCAGCCAGAACAACTGGAGCGCAAGCCGTTCACTAAGGCGACGTGGCTGCTGGAGCAGGTGGAACGGTGTGAGTACAACGGCAAGATGATTCTGCCCATCAGTGTAGATGAGACGGTGTCGCAAAAGGTGTACAGACGGGAGCCGCGTGCAGAGCGGACCATCATTCGCGGACAGCAGTCGTCGGGCGTGAACGACCTCTTCCAGACGGGTGACATCCTCAACATCGTGGTGAAAGATGTGTTTACTGATATCAACCTCTACGACGACCACCTGCACTTCCTACCCAACAACCAGCAGGATTTCGGATTCCGTGGCGACCTCTACGTGCTCGACGACTCAACGCTGCACGTGCGCCGCTGCGAACTGACATTGCCCAAGAAGACGGATGTGAACTTCGTAGAGAACCTGCGTGTGGAGCAGGAGTTCACACGTTTGGACAATGGCGAGTGGGTGCTGACGAAGGACGATATGCTTACTGAGATGAAGTTTGCGAAATTCCTTCGGCAAGTGCTCGTCATCCGCACCACGCGGCTGTCGGACTATGCCTTCGACCCGTTGCCGAAGTCATTGTTCAAGGGCAAGCGACAGGAGGTGCGCGAAGCCGATGCGCAGATGCGGGGCGACGACTTCTGGGCGCAGTACCGCAAGGTGGAACTGACAAAGAGCGAGAGTGGCATGGCGGCATTCGTGAAGCATATCGAGCAGGTCAAGGGTCTCAAATATGTGGTGTTCGGACTGAAGGCGCTGATAGAGAACTTCGTGGAGACGGGCAGTCCTTCGAAGGTGGACATCGGACCTGTGAACACGCTGCTGACCCACAACTACATCGACGGATGGCGCACACGAGCCAGTGCACAGACTACCGCCAACCTGCACAAGCACCTGTTTCTGAAGGGCTATTACGCCCACGGATTCAGCAGCCACAAGAACTACTACGACGCTGAGGTCATCTGGTCGCTGAATGCCAAGGAGTACCTGCCCCGCGAGTTCCCGCGACGCACACTCTCGTTGCAATCCACATACGATGTCTGCTCACCCAGCGATCGCTTCGTGCCTACCGACAAGGATAACTTCCTCGTCGCTTTCAAGTGGGCCGAGATTGACAAGATGATGACCTATAACCGCCAGCGTCTTGCGTTCGACTACGAACTGGAGGGTGGTCTGCGCATCAGTACGGCCCTGAAACTGGAAGAGAACGAGGCCTGCGGTGCCATGTCGTTCCGTCGGCTTGACGAACCACGAATAGACTATATTGACCGAAAGGCCTTCCACCGTGAATTCCTTCGCACCACAGAACTTCATGCCGAACTGCGCTATGCAGCCGGTGAGACTTACGTCAACACCAAGCAGCGCCGCCTGACCATCAATCTGGATCAGCCCGTCTTCACCATTGGGCATACGCTGGGGCTGAAAAACGTCTTCGGTGGCGACTATGCCTACAACTACACCGAGGCCAGCATCTACAAACGCTTCTGGATGAAGTCGTGGGGCAAGATAGACTGCCACCTGAAGGGCGGCATACAGTGGAACCAGGTGCCTTATCCGCTACTTATCCATCCTGCCGCCAACCAGTCGTATATCATCGAGGACGAAACGTTCAACCTCATCAACAACATGGAGTTCCTGAACGATCGTTACGCCTCGCTGATGGTGTCGTGGGACATGAACGGCAAACTACTGAACCGAGTACCACTGCTGCACCGCCTGAAGTGGCGCGAATACTTTGCCGTCAACGTGCTCTGGGGCGGACTGGCGGACAAGAACAATCCACTATTGTCGGAGAATGCTGGTGAGCATCGTCTGATGTACTTCCCTGAAGACTGCTACGTGATGGACGGCAGCAAACCATACGTAGAGGGTGTCATCGGTATCCACAACATCTTCAAACTGCTGCATGTGGAATACGTGCGCCGCTTCAACTACCGCGACCTGCCCACCTGCGAGAAGCAAGGTGTCCGCTTCACCATGCGAATGACGTTCTAATCATCAAACAAAATATGGTCATGGATATGCAACTATATGTCAATCCGAAGTATTCGGACTTTGAGCGGCAACTGATAAAGGTGCCTCAGGGGAATGTGCGCTATGAGCAAGTCTATGAGGACGGACGGAACTTTGTGGCAAGAGTATCTACTGGTGGCAAGAGTTTCGTGGTCAAGCAGTATCGTGAAGTTCCTTTCTGGAAACGAATGCTCTATTCAAGCCTCTTGAAGAGCAAGGCTCAACAGGCTTACGAGAAAGCCAACTATCTGCTTGAACACGGAATAGAGACTGCCCCGCCTGTGGCTTATATTGTTGTCAGGCGGATGGGCTTCTACCACACCTCCTATTTCGTTTCCGAATATCTGCCGTACATTCCTGGCAGACGGATGTGGCATCTCATCAAGGTTAGACGCGAGCACGAGAAGATATTGACGGGTTATATGAACTTCAAACGGCTATTGACGGAAAAAGGCATAGACATCACCGACGCAGACCCCAACAACACATTAGTATATAAACGTGGTGACGAATACCATTTCGCCCAAATAGACATCAATCGCATCAAGATTCGCGGTCGATATTTCTGTCTGAAATAAATTTTTGCTAAAAAGTTTTGCGGTTTCAATTATTATTCGTACCTTTGCAACGTCAGACTCCGCCACGCTTCCCGTTGACCAGCGTACCAGGGCGGACCTTTTTTGTATATAGGCTTATGGAATATAACAAACCCGCACTCAGTATCAGTGACCAACTTATTGCCTTGCAACAGCGAGGAATAACAATTCTTGATTCTGCAAAGGCAGAACAATTCCTCAATAATGTCAGTTACTTCCGATTCGCTGCCTACTTGCGAGTATTCATGCAGCCCGATGGTAAATACCGTTCAGGCACCACTTTCGAACAGGTAGCCACATTGTATTCTTTTGATGTTGAACTCCGCAAACTCTTGTTTGGGGCTATTCAGAGAATTGAGATAGCCCTTCGCTCACAGGTCATTCACCAGTTCTCCCTTGCTCATGGCCCGTTTTGGTTCCTTGATGTATCATTGGCCACAGACAAGAGAAAGTTTGCCGAGAATCTGACCACTTTGCAACGAGAACTGGAACGTACCAAGGAGGAGTTTATCAAGGAGCATACATTGAAGTATGGCACATCCAATTTTCCACCTGCTTGGAAAATGCTTGAACTGATATCCTTTGGCTGTCTTACCCGGCTTTATCGCAATTTTTCCGATACGCCTGTCCGCAAACGTATAGCCAGAAGCTTTGGAGTTTCAAAGCCAGAAGCACTGGAAAGCTGGATGGTAGCGGTTAATGTGCTTCGCAATCACTGCGCCCATCACGCCCGTGTTTGGAATCGAAATTTTCCTAACAGGCCACAATTGCCACCTGTCATGCGCAATGTATGGGTTAATGTAAATGGCATTGCTCCAACTAGTCCCTACGCCCTTTTTTGTTGCATTGCTTACTGGATGAACGGCATTGATGCACAAAATACATTTGTTGCAGACATTAAAGCCCTATTTAAGAAGTACCCCACCATTAGCCCATCGGCTATGGGGTTTTCGCAGCAATGGGAACGCGAACCGCTTTGGCGATAGCCTTATAGATTCTCCACATCTGTAAACGAAAAGCATTCCACTCATTATATAATTCCCGCTTTTTATCTAAGCACCAGCGACATGCCTGGCCGCAGACCGTCGGGGCGGTCGATGGGGCGGGCCTTGACCTCGAAGGTCTTCAGGTCGTAGCCGCCGTTGGCCTTGGTGGCCTTCCAGACGGCGTAGGTGCCTTGGTCTTTCAGATAATAGACGCGCATACGGATCTCCTTGTTGAAGGAGGGGACAAAGGCGGAGATGTCTGAGCCGACGGTGATGCCGTGGAGTTGGTCTTCGCGCATGTTGAACGTGCCGTAGAGGTCGCTCATGACGGCTATCGACATGATGGGCGAGCCGGTGCCGACGAGTTCGCCGAGTTTGGGATAGACATCGGTGACTTCACCCTCCATCTGTGCCGTCTGCACCGTCTCGCGGACGTAACTGCCCACCTCATCGACGGCTCCACGGGCACGGCTGACCTGTGCCGTGGCGGCGTCCTTGTCCTCGCGGCGGGCACCGTTCACCGCCATGTCATACTGGCTCTGAGCGGCATGCATCTGAGCCTCGGCGGCGCGGTAGTGGGCGTAGGCCTCGTCGCGCTTCTGGGCCGACATGACACCCTCGTCGAAGAGATGCTGGATGCGGCGGTAGGACTTCTCGGCAATGTCGAAAGAGGCCTGCGCCTGCTGCAGCACGCTATGGGTTGACTGTATCTGCTCCTGACGGGTGCCGTTGAGGGCCTTGCGCTCCATGGCTGCCGCTGCCTCCTCGGCACTCTGTGCCTGCTGCATCTTGGCCTGTACCTCGGGCACATCGAGGATGGCCAGCGTGTCGCCCACATGGACGTAGTCGCCCTCCTGCACCCGCAGTTCCACGATGCGCCCGGCCACTTTGCTCGACACGCGATACTCGGTTACTTCGACTTGTCCCTGAATGACGTCCTTGTCGCCGGACGACTGGAACAATCCTACCACGACGACTACGGCGATGATGACTGCAAAGCCTGCTATGGAAAGCAGAATTGTGCTATGCTGATTTGCTTTTGACATAATATTTGAACTTTGAATTTTGAACTTTATGATTACATAGAGCGGTAGCAAATTTTTCACTTTTCACTCTTAACTTCGTTGACTTTTGTCACGACTCGGCCAAACAAGCAAGCTTGATGGCTCTCGCTGCTCCAAAAGTTCACTTTTCACTTAAGACACCAAGCGCTTTCTGCAAATCGGTTTGCGAGAGGCGGACATCGATTTCAGCATCAATCTGCTGCGACTGCGCCTGAAGCCAGGCTGTCTGCGCCTCCATAACGGCGGTTGTCGAGATGACCCCCTCCTTGAAACCCAGGTTGGCGGTGCGCAGGTTCTCGTCGGCATGACGGATGTCGCTGCGGGCCATAGCCAACCGCTTGTAGGCTTCATCCACGCGGAAGGCGTTCTGGCTAACTTGCAGTTCTATCTTCTCGCGGGCCTCTTCCAGTTCGAGAGAGGCAATGGCGGTGGCTCCCTTTGATGCGCGTACCTTATATCTTACGTCGCCCCAGTTCCAGATGGGTACTCTGGCGACGATACCGATATGCCAAAAGCCGTCGAACTTCTTTTCGAAGCCGTTCAGCACGTTGGGATTGCTCACCGCATAGCCGCCTGTCAGGGCTATTTGTGGCAGACCAGTAGCACGGAGCAGGCGGGTGGACTGCTTAGAAATGTCTACCGTATTTAGGAGCATTCGGAGTTCGGGACGCAGGTTCATGGCCAGAGTAACATTCGGAGTGAGTGCCGTCTCTTCCGTCGCGACAATTTCTTGACTACTTTCGTCTGTCAACGTAATCTGATCGCTGACGGGCAGCCCTATGCGCTGGCAGAGTAGCATTTTCGAGAGCACCAGTCCGTCGTTGACCTTGGTGACATTCATCTCGGCCTCGTTTACCTTCACGCCGACGCTGAGCAGGTCACTGCGGGTGGCTACACCCTCGATGACCATCCGACTGACATCACTTTCCAGTTGCCTCACCAGTTGGAGATAACTCTCAGCCAGACGCTTCTTGTGCGTCAGCGACACCACCTGCCAGTAGGCTTGATCCACATCGTAGATGGTCTGTTGCCGCTGCTGCTCTGTCTGGTTGGCCGTCATCTGCTCACTCAGGTCTGCCATCTTGTTGGCCGCAACGATAGCACCACCCATATAAATAGGTTGTGTCAACAGGACCGAGCCAGCAAAGATGTTTCGCGAGTCAGTGCGCAGGGCATCCACCAAGTCTTGCCCCTTGGCGTTCATCAGCGGGGCAAGGTTAGATGCATTGAGGCCCGTCAGTTCCTGAACGCCTGGAGCAACCGCCGAGCCAAGATTCGACAACGCAGTCTTCTGCTCGTCACTCAGCAGCGAAACTTCTTTGCTCGTGTGTTCGTATGCACCGATGGCATTGACATGAGGCAAGTATTTGGTACGTGCCGAACGTCGGACGTCTGCCGCCACCTCCTGCTTGGTTCTTGATATCTGCATCTGCTTGTTATTCTGCAACGCCATCGCCCGACAACTGTCCAAAGTCAGTAGCCTCATTCCCGAGCCAGCAGGCTCGCCTACCCGTAGCCTTTGTGCGCCGACAGGCATCGTCACTGCCACAAGCCATGCTAAACTTATACATCTATTCAATCTTTTCATATCGGCTGCAAAAGTAGCGACAATTTGCGACACTTGGCTGTCGCAGATTTCGGCTTAATTGTACCCAACGAGAAGTACGCCCGAAGAATGGCATCTTTCAGGAAGTCCAGAACACCAAAGTGTGTGTTTTTTGCGCTACCTTCGCACTCAGAAAGAATGTTTCACTAAAATACAACGACTTATGAACAAAGAAGAAATTGGAACAAATGCAGGACTGGTCTGGCAGACATTACATGCTAATGGAGCCATGTCGTTCGATGACTTAATAGAGACAACGGGACTTGACACGGAGTCGGCTTACAGTGCCTTGGGATGGTTGGCCCGTGAGGACAAACTGGATTTCCAGGAGCAGAACGGAGTGGTCTCGCTGTATGTGTATCAAGAGAAGTACTATTGATGCGGTATAGGAATCTATATTCTCCACTGCTATCCATCGTCCTTCTGGCATCATGCGACGATGTGTTTCAGACGCACCCCTACGATGTGCATATCAAAGGAGAGCACAATCTGAACACGAAGAATATGGCCAGAATAGAAGAGGCTTTTACAGACAATGATACACTGCGTATCGCTTTCATCAGCGACACGCATCTGTGGCACTCAGATGCACGAGACGAGGTGGCAGACGTAAACCATATGAACGTCGATTTCGTCGTGCATTGTGGCGACCTGACGGATACGGGGACAACGAAGGAGTTTGAGTGGTCGCGTGACATTTTGAATGGTCTTCGTATGCCGTATGTGGCACTGATAGGAAATCACGACTTCCTCGGTACAGGTGACCAGACGTATAGCGTAATGTATGGCAAGATGGACTTCTCGTTTATTGCAGCCCGTGTGAAGTTCGTTTGCCTGAACACCAATGCCACAGAGTACGACTATATGGCTGCTGTGCCTAACTTCGACTTCATGGAAGAGGAAACGACTCGAGACTCTGCGCGTTTTGACCGCACCGTTATCGTGATGCATGCACCACCCTACAGCGACCAGTTTAATAATAATGTGTGCAAGGCGTTCCGTCGTTACCTCGACTTCTTCCCTGGGCTGATGTGCTGCGTCTATGGACATTGTCACGGGGATGACGTTGGCAGCCTCTATGATGATGACCTTAGACAATCGGTGCGCACCGTTGTCTTTTGGGGCATCGACTGCGCCGAGCATCGTAACTATCGTATCATGACTATAACCCCTGATGGCTATGAGATGGAACAGATTCGTTATTAATATCTGTCTGTTGGTGCAGGTGGTTGCTGTGTTTGCACAAGATAGTATCAACGTCGTCAATCAGGAAAACGCCACCTACAGACATCGTGTCGAACTGCGTCAGCGCCGATGGGCCTCGCTCATCCCCAATCAGTTTGTCATCCAGAATGCCGGCAACATGGGTGTTCTATCTGCGGGCATCGGTTGGGGCTATGGCCGTCAGCACTGGGAAACGCATCTGCTTTGGGGCTATATCCCCAAACATCAAAGCACTCGTGGCAAACTGACGATGACACTGAAAGAGAACTTCATACCCTGGAACCTGCCCATAACAGGCCCGCACGACACATCGGCAACAGCATGGAAACGCGGCTGGACGCTAAGCCCACTCACCGCCAGCCTCTATGTCAACACGGTCTATGGCCATGAGTTCTGGAAGAGCCAGCCCAGTCGCTATCCAGACAAATACTACGAGTTCATGTCCACCAAGTTCCGTCTGAATGTCGCCCTCGGACAGCACATCACATGGGAGATTCCCAGCAACCGCCGTAAGTATGCCAAGAGTGTCACGTTGTTCTACGAAGTCAGTTCCTGTGACCTCTATATCCGCGCCAAGTTCCAAGACAGCAGTGTGCCACTGAAGGACATCCTCGGCTTGTCGATAGGAGTAAAGCTACAGACATTATAATGTAGAAATAATGAAAGATATTTGGTGATTTCAAATAATTATCGTACCTTTGCATCCGACAAAAGATCCATGTAACGGCTGGTGGGTTGGAGTCAGGAGTTCTTTGAAAGCAATTTGATGCAGAACGTGGAATTGAGAACGGTCTCCAAATCGTAACCCGCCACATTTCTCAATCCCCCGAACTGACTTTATTTATTAGAAAGATTGCTTTTTCTTCCAAAATTACAAAATAAAGTGAAAAGTGAATAGTGAATAGTGAAAAAATTGCTTCAGCAATGAGATTATTCTCAATAATTTTATAACTTTGCAGCAAAAATAAAAGCAATATATAAAAATGACGCACATAAGCGATAGTATCGTTATCATACCCACGTATAACGAGAAAGAGAACATCGAGAAGATTATCCGGGCCGTCTTCGGACTGGAGAAGTGTTTTCATATCCTGGTCATTGATGACGGTTCACCAGACGGAACTGCAGCTATCGTCAAAGGTATGATGGCACAAGAGGAATTTGCCGATCGGCTATTCATCCTCGAGCGCAGCGGAAAGCTTGGCCTCGGCACCGCTTATATCACGGGGTTCAAGTGGGCATTAGAGCGCGACTACGGCTATATCTTCGAGATGGATGCCGACTTCAGCCACGACCCCAACGACCTACCTCGACTGTATTCCGCTTGTGCTGATGAGGGTTACGATGTCGCTATCGGCTCGCGTTATGTCTCTGGCGTCAATGTTGTCAACTGGCCCATTGGTCGTGTGCTCATGTCCTATTTCGCTTCGAAATACGTGCGCATCGTCACAGGTTTCAAAGTTCACGACACCACCGCTGGTTTCAAGTGTTATAAGCGTCGTGTGCTGAAGACTATCGAACTCGACAAGGTGCGTTTTAAGGGCTACGGCTTCCAGATTGAGATGAAGTTCACCGCCTATAAGATTGGCTTTAAGATCAAGGAGGTTCCCGTCATCTTCGTCAATCGTCGCGAGGGTGTTTCAAAGATGTCAGGCGGCATCTTTGGCGAGGCCTTCTTCGGTGTCATGCGCCTGCGCTGGGACGGTTGGACACGCAAGTATCCAAAGATAGTAGAATGAAGACATTATGTGATTTTATAGCCCGCTGGATGGGCTTGATGGTGCTGGCCGTGGCAGTTGTATCGTTGCTTTGGCCAGCATCGTTCCTTTGGATTGACACATGGGCCATCAATCCCATGTTGGGCGTCATCATGTTCGGCATGGGTCTCACCCTCTCGCCCCACGACTTCAAGATTGTATTAAGTCGCCCCAAGGACATCCTCATCGGTTGTCTGGCACAGTTCACCGTCATGCCCCTCTTGGCCTTCGGACTCACATGGGCCTTCTCGCTGCCCAAGGAACTGGCCCTCGGTGTCATCCTTGTTGGCTGCTGTCCTGGTGGAACAGCCTCTAACGTCATCACCTATCTGGCCAAGGGCGACCTGGCTCTCTCCGTAGGCATGACGGCCACCTCTACCCTGCTCGCCCCCTTGCTCACGCCTCTGTTGGTATGGCTCATGGCAGGCACTATGGTCGATGTTGACACCTTAGGCATGCTGCAGAGCATTGTCTATGTGGTTATCGCTCCAATCATTGTGGGATTGCTGTGCCAGCGCTTCCTGCCACAACTGACCAAGGCCGTCACACCCTATCTGCCCGCCTTCTCGTCCGTTGTCATCGCCCTAGTGGTAGGCATCATCGTGTCTCATAATGCCGACCGCCTGCTCGTTGGCGGCCTTATGGTCATCCTCGTCGTCATGGCTCACAATCTTCTTGGTCTTTCCGTTGGCTACCTCATTGGTCGCCTGCTACGTCTGCAGCGTCCCAAACGTGTGGCACTCAGCATCGAGGTCGGTATGCAGAACTCCGGCCTCGCCTCATCGCTGGCCGTACTCCATTTCGCCGCCTACCCTTTGGCCACCATTCCTGGTGCCGTGTTCAGCGTATGGCATAACATTAGCGGTGCCCTCGCCGCCAAGCTTTACCAACTCCAAATAAAAAAGAATCACAGTTTTTCTCCGCAGTGTGAGCAGTAACGGTCTTTTTCTCGTATCTTCTCGCCACAACGTGGACAGCGTCCGTCCTTAGGTTTCTCTTTGGTCTCGTCGATAATGGTGGCAGTGACGATGCCTGTGGGTACGGCAATGATGGTGTAGCCCAACAGCATGACGAAAGCCGAGAGCAGACGGCCAATGGGAGTGACGGGTGTGATATCGCCATAACCAACGGTGGTCATGGTGACGATGGCCCAATAGACAGATGTGGCCAAATCGGTGAATTTCGTATCGGGATGTCCGCTTTCAACCATGTACATCAGCGTACCTAGACAGGTGACCAGAATGAGCACAAACAGGAAATAGACGGATATCTTGTTGAGACTCTTCCTGAGCGAGTACATCAGAATGTAGCCTTCGTTGATAAGGGAGAACAACTTGAGGATGCGGAAGATGCGGATGAAGCGGAACGTACGGAACAACAGCATGTAGCGCGCATTGGGCAGGAAATAGGAAAGATAAGGTGGCAATGTAGCCAAGAGGTCTATCACACCAAAGAAGCTCAACACATAGTCCCTAGGGCGTGGCGAGCAATAGATACGAGCAATGTACTCAACGGTAAAGAAGAAGGTCAGCAAATATTCCAATATCTCCAGCGTGAGCTGAAAGGCATGAGCCAGCGATGGTATGGTCTCGACAAAGGATATGAGAATGCTGAGCGAGATCATGACCATTAAGACAATATCGAAGGCACGTCCATTTGGCGTGTCCGACTCAAACATTATTTTGTATAGTCTTTCTTTCTCAAGCCATTTGGGTTTCATAATCGTATTCGTTTTAAGTTTCTTTACCCTACTGGTCTGGATTCTCAACGTAGCCCTGATATTCAGGAACAAGGGCAGACATGACGCTGTCGTAGGACTGACTCATAGTGGCCTGCACATTGTCAGGTCCCTGCCCAACGGGATAAATGGGCTGATGGATGGTGAGACGCAGAGGATGCCACGAGGCGAAATGCCAGTCCTTGGTACGTGGCATGACGTTGAACGATCCATTGATGGTAAGCGGTACCACAGGCAGTTGCAACTCATCAGCCAAGGCAAAGGCTCCCTTACGGAAAAGGCCCATATGGCCTGTAAACGAACGGGCTCCCTCAGGGAATACGACCACACTGCAATTGCCCGTTTCAAGGATATGACGCGCTGCCTCGTAGGTGGCACGAACCTTACTGGGACCTCGCTTGTCAACAAATATCTGGTGCGATTTCGTGCATGCATAACCCACAAAAGGTATCTTCTTCAACTGATGCTTCATCATCCACTTGAAGTTACGTCCCAAGAAACCATATATCAAGAAGATATCGAAAGCGCCCTGATGGTTGGCAACAAAGACATACGACTGGTTGGCCTCCAGATGTTCACGTCCCTCGACAGTGACGGGCAACAAGAAGGCACGTGTAATGGCGCGGGCCCACCAGCGACCAGGATAGTAGCCCCAGAAATGACCATCGCCCAAAGCACAGCCCACACCCACAAGGAATGCCGTCCATATCGTCATCAGAATGGTGACGGGAAAGGCTATGAATATCTGATAAATGCAATAAAGAATCCTCATAATTATATCATTTTTCAATTATCATTTAGGGCTTTAGCCCGCAATGTGATTACAACGATTTCGCCAGGAAGACCAAGACGGAAGGGAATGAGGGCGCCTAAGCCCGTAGAGACGTATAGTGCTCGGGAGCCCTCCTTATAGAGTCCACCCCACTCATGATACTTCATGGCTACAGGCGACCAACCTAAGAGTTCAATCTGTCCTCCATGGGTATGACCGCTAAGCGTCAGTTGGGCGTTGCATTCAGGTAGAATTTTCTCGCGCCAACAAGTAGGGTCGTGCTGAAGCATGACAGTAAAAGCCTGATGGCTGATGGCTGATGGCTGAGAGAGGGTCTTCTGTACATCACCACGACGAGGCATACGCTTGACGATGCCCCAGTTCTCCATGCCTGCAATAACGATGCTGTCGGAATCACGACAAATAATACGATGCTCGTTCAGCAAGAGGTCGAAACCCATATCACGAAAGGCCTTAACGGTCTTCGCACAATTGGCCGTCTTCTCTGCTTCGTCACAGTCTTGATAGACGGCATAGTCGTGATTGCCTAAAATGGCAAAGACACCATCCTTGGCCTTCAACTGACGGAAATACGACGTCTGTGAAGGTAACTCGTCTGGCCATATATTCTGCATATCGCCAGTAAATACAATAGCATCAGCATGCTGGGCATTGATGCTGTCAACAGCCCGCTGTACCATCTGCTGGGTCATCGAGGCCACATGGGCATCTGTAAACTGTACAATGCGATAGCCATCGAAGGCCGCAGGCAGGTCAGCAGAAGCATACTCAATATGGCGCACCTGAAACTGTTGGAAACCTAACAGGAAGCCATAGCCCGTGAGTACCCATAAGATGAAGGTACACGCGAGGGAGGTACGGCGCCATAACCGACGTGGCAACAGATATCTGAACAGTAATGCCAAAATCAATGGTACCACGACAAGCGTCATCAACAGAAAGAAAGGTATGGCGAAACGTGCTATCATTTTTAGTTAAGAGTTAAGAATTAAGAGTTAATGCTTAAAGGCTATTTCTTCTCCAATATAAGTGTTATCCACTTGACCATTGTGGTATACGGTATGTCCGTTACATAAGGTACGTTCCACCTGCCAATTAAAAGTATGGCCCTCCAATGGACTCCAACCGCACTTGCTCAGGATACAGTCTTTTGTCACCGTCCAAGGTGACTTAGGGCGTACGATCGTGATGTCAGCACGATAACCTGTACGCAAAAAGCCTCGTTGGTTAACACCAAACAAACGGGCAGGATTATGACACATCAACTCTACCAATCGTTGAATGGTCAGCACACCCTCGTCAACAAGTTCGAGCATGGTGACCAGCGAGAATTGTATCATAGGCATACCTGAGGCAGCCTTAGCACACCCACCCTCCTTTTGACTCAGCAGATGAGGAGCATGGTCAGTAGCAACAACACTGATGCGCCCATCATTCAGGGCCTCGCGCAACATAAACTGGTCGACGGGTGTCTTGATAGCAGGATTCACCTTTATCTTTGCGCCCAGACGTTCATGGTCTAATTGCGTAAAGTAAAGATGGCCCACGCAGGCCTCAGCGGTGATGTTTGTTGCAACTGAGTCGCTACACGCGGTAAAGAGCTCCAGTTCTTCTGCGGTAGAGATATGGGCTATATGCAGGCGTGTACCATATTTCTTGGCCAGTTCCACCGCCTTACGCGACGATGCCAGACAGGCCTCCTCGCTGCGAATCAACGGATGAAGTGACACCTGAGGATCGTCTCCCCAAGCCTGCTTAACCTCAGCCATATTCCGATTGATGATGTCAGTATCCTCACAATGTGCCATCAAGGGCAGCTTGCAGGTCTTGAAGATGCGTTCCAGCGCTTGCTGCTTGTCAACCAGCATATTACCCGTCGATGACCCCATAAACAGCTTGATGCCTGGAATCCTGTCTGCAGGCAGCTGGGCAAAGGTTTCCGTATTATCGTTGGTGGCCCCATAGAAGAACGAGTAGTTTACGTGGCTCTTCTCACGGGCCAAAGCAAACTTCTCTTCCAAAGCCTCCAGCGTAGTCGTCTGTGGATTGCAGTTGGGCATATCAAAAAAAGAAGTAACACCACCGGCAGCAGCAGCCCTACTTTCTGTATCGATATCAGCCTTCTCCGTCAGTCCAGGCTCACGAAAATGCACATGGTCGTCAATGATACCTGGCAGGACATAACAACCCGTGGCATCGATGATGGAGTCAAACAAAGGAGCAGCGACTGATGCGTATTTTGGAGCTTGCGATATAAAGATAATATTACCGTCTTCAATGGCGATGTCACCCTTGATGACACGGCCTTCATTGACAATATATCCCCCTTTGATTAGTATTCTCATGGCTTAGGCATGTTTACCAACGGGGCAGCAGGCGTCTGAGGTGCTACGGAGTCAACAGGAGCTGGAGTCGAAGCCGTCTCGCTCAGTCCGTTCATGCGTTGCTCGTTTTCCTGTGCGGCCTGATAATACTCACGAACATAAGAGTCGTTCTTAAAAGTCTTGGTCGCTTTCGACATGATATACTCTATCTGTGGGGTCAGCACAGGGAAACGATACTGGCTGGTAATCATCATAAACACACCAGGACCTAACACATTCTCAAAATTATCTACGATAAAATTGGTAACCAGCGAGTCTTCCTGCTGTGCTATCTGGGCAGCCTCTATCGACAACTCACGATCAATGGTCTCCTCGTCAATACCATCCAGCAGCATCTGACTCTGACGGTGCGAGAGTTCATTCATACGACTGGTAAGCTGGTTGTGACGGTCTATAAAGTGATACAGGCTGTCGTTCAGTGGCGTGCCACCAACAGTCTGACTGGCATTGTCTATCTTAATTACGATGTCGCCTTCCTCCAGCACGACAGGCATGATGCTCTCGTCGTCCATATAGAGGTTGGCCATGCGTACGGTATCCAACAATCCAGCAAAGTGGAACTCGCCATGCACCACATCGCATGAGTCGATATTCTTTGCTTCGCCATCCTTGACAGCTCTCAGATAGAGTTTGTTTCCATCAAGCGCAGAGACTGACGAACTACCCTCCACACGATAGGAACTGGCACACGACGTCAAGACTGCGACGAGGGCAAATGAATAGATTATTTTGTTCATAGACATATTTATGTTCATATTTCATTGGCAAAAGTACAACCTTCTATTGAAATATGAAAAAATATTTGCGCATTTTAAAACAATTGTGCAATTATTTAGCGTTTTTTTGCGTCTTTCTCCAGTTCGTTGCTGATTCTATGGCTGGCATAGAGTTGCAAAATGGCTGCAACGAGCAGGATGACAATCCAGTTATTATGTACATATTTTATATAGGACAGATACTGGAGACCCAGGAAATTGCCATTGTTGGCAAACATAAACAGAGCCGCTACCAAAAACAAGGCATCGCTCAACAGCATCATTCGGCGCAGGCGACGGATATTGAAATTGGGACCGTCATAACGCTGACGCATTTGCATGGCAGCAAACATCAAAGCACCTGGGGCAAACACGTAGGGGGCCCACGACTGCAGGAAAAGGCTGGCACCAGAAGCCACAACCATCAATAGGCCGCCAACCAACATTACGATGGTTTCAATGTTACTGAGCTGTCTCATCGGTTGTCATCAGGTCTGGTTTCTCATCGTCACTCAACACGAACACATCCTCATCGTCAGCTTTCATAAAATAGCGCTCACGGGCAATCTTTTCAATAGCTTTAGGATTACTATCGAGCGTACGGATCTTTTCCTGATCCTCACGGAAGCGTTCGTTATATTGTTCTATCTCATCCTCCAAATCACTGATACGCTGCTTATTGCGCATATGATTCCATACGCTGTTCTCATCGACAAAACCAATGAGAACAACAGCAATCAACGCCACCACAATATATTTCAAGGCGGGAATATGATAGATGCGTAGCAAGAACGATTTTACCTTTTTCATACTTTTCTTTCTTTTCGCCGACAAAATTACAAAATAATTATCAATTATCAATTGTCAATTATCAATTATTTTGTATCTTTGCACCATAATTTTCAAAAAAGTATGGAATATATTGTTTCGGCCCGTAAATATCGCCCAACAACCTTTGACACGGTAGTGGGGCAACAGGCACTGACCACAACACTGAAGAACGCCGTGAAGAGCGGGAAACTGGCTCACGCCTACCTGTTCTGCGGACCACGTGGTGTGGGTAAGACGACCTGCGCACGTATCTTTGCCAAGGCCATCAACTGTATGTCGCCCACAGAAGACGGTGAGGCGTGTGGACAGTGTGAGTCGTGTCAGGCATTCAACGAACAGCGTTCGTTTAACATCTTCGAACTGGATGCTGCGTCGAATAACTCGGTTGAGCACATCAAGACGTTGATGGAACAGACGCGCATTCCGCCGCAGGTTGGCAAATACAAGGTGTTTATCATCGACGAGGTACACATGCTGTCGACTGCAGCTTTCAACGCCTTCTTGAAGACGCTGGAAGAGCCGCCCGCACATGTCATCTTCATTTTGGCCACAACGGAAAAGCACAAGATTCTGCCGACCATTCTGAGTCGCTGTCAGATTTACGACTTCGAGCGCATGACGGTGCGTAACACCATTGACCACCTGAAGTCAGTGGCCGAGAAGGAGGGCATTAGCTATGAGGAAGAGGCACTGGCCGTGATAGCCGAGAAGGCTGACGGTGGTATGCGCGATGCCCTGAGCATCTTCGACCAGGCTGCATCGTTCTGTCAGGGCAACATCACGTATCAGAAGGTGATAGAAGACCTGAACGTGCTGGACTCAGAGAACTACTTCCAGATCATCGACCTCTCTATTATCAATAAGGTAGCAGACGTGATGGTGCTGCTGAACAACGTCATCAACAAGGGCTTCGATGGTGGACTGCTCATCCAGGGACTAGCCAAGCATGTACGAAACGTACTGATGGCTAAGGACCCACAGACGCTGCCCCTGCTAGAGGTCAGCGACCAACAACGCCAGCGCTATCAGGAACAGGCTCAGAAGTGCGAAACAACATTCCTCTATCAAGCATTAAGACTGACGAACCAGTGCGACATCAACTATCGCCAGTCGTCGAACAAGCGACTGCTGGTGGAACTGACGCTCATAGAGATTGCCCAGATTACACAGCCCGAGGAGGGGCCTGGCAGTGGGCGTAAGCCCAGAAGATTGAAATCCCTGTTTAAGCAACTGATACAGCAGACTCAGCCCAAGACCACGGTTCCACAGGTAGCCGTGGCTGAGCCTGTTGAATCACCCTCAAGTGTCTCTACTCAATCTAGAACATCTAGAGATTCTAGTGCTTCTAGTGTTTCTAGTGATTCTAATATCCCAAGCCAACCTACGGCAAACTACAGTTCTTCCTCCCGTCCCCAACTGAAGGGCAAAGTGGGCTTCTCATGGAACAACCTCCTGAAGAAAGGCGGTGAACAACGCAAGATGCACATCATTCCAGGCACACTGTCTGAGAGTGATCCAAACAGCAAACAAGGTGATGAGCAGCAGGAGTTCTCACAGCAAGACTTGGAATTGCAGTGGATGTCTATGTGTAACCGTATGCCTCAGAAGTTCAGTGGTATCGCCACACGTATGAAGAACATGAACCCAGAGATTCTGGACTTTCCACACGTTGAGGTGGTAGTTGAAAACCAACTGGCCATGCAACAAATGGAGGAGATTAAGGGTAACATCATCAAGACGCTGCAAGTCTACCTACACAACAACTCCATCACGCTCTCCATGCGCGTGGCAGAACATCAGGAGCAGGAGAAGATTCTCTCACGTCGTGACCAATACGAACTCATGGAAAAAGAAAATCCCTCAATCATGAAATTGAGGGAACTTCTTAGTCTCGAACTGGCCTAACCAGTTATCATTTATCATTTTTCATTTAGCGAATGCGCCAAATATATCATTTAGCGTATGCGTTAAATCAGCGGCATACCCATTTCCTTGCATTCAGCGCGCATTTCATCAGGCCAGATGGAAGCTTGAATCTCACCGATATGTCCCTTATGTAGCAGCACCATACATAGACGGCTTTGTCCGATACCGCCACCAATACTTAAGGGCAACTGGTCGCTGAGCAGTTTCTGATGGAAGTATAGTTTTTCACGTTCTTCCTTGCCTTCTATCTGCAACTGACGCAACAAACTCTCCTTATCCACACGGATACCCATGGACGAAAGTTCAAAAGAACGTCCCAGCACAGGATACCAGATAAGAATATCACCATTCAAGCCAGCCTTACCGTTCTCACCCATCGTGCTCCAGTCATCATAGTCTGGTGCACGACCGTCGTGTTTCTCGCCATTGCTCAGCTTACCGCCAATACCCATGATGAACACGGCGCCATACTGCTCGCAGATGGCATCCTCACGCTCTTTGGGCGTCTTGTCAGGATACATCTGCAACAACTCCTCAGCATGGATAAAATGTATCTTCTCAGGCAGGAAGGGCTTTATCTGAGGATAGGTCTCACAGGTCAGATATTCCGTACGACGGATGGCAGCATAGATGCGCTCCACCACGTTTTTCAGATAAGCGATGGTGCGCTGCTCCTTAGTGATGACAGCTTCCCAGTCCCACTGGTCGACATACAACGAGTGCAGATTATCCAGTTCTTCGTCAGCACGGATGGCATTCATATCGGTATAGATGCCGTAGCCTGGCTCTATCTTATACTCCGCCAGACTCAGACGTTTCCATTTGGCCAGCGAGTGTACCACCTCTGCACGTGCATCGCCCAAATCCTTGATAGGGAACGTCACTGCACGCTCCACACCATTCAGGTCATCGTTGATTCCTAAGCCCTGAAGTACAAACAACGGAGCTGTCACACGACGCAGACGCAACTCTGTGCTCAGATTCTGCTGGAAAAACTCCTTGATCAGTTTAATGCCCTGCTCAGTTTGTTTCATGTCGAGCAGCGCTTCATATCCGACGGGTTTAATCAGTTGACTCATCTCGTAGATTTACAATTTGACAATTTACTATTTACAATTTGTTATTTTTGACGCGCAAAGGTACACATAAAATATTAAATTGCAAACAAAAACGCCAATTATTTTTGCAAAATGAAAGAAATCCTTGATATTTACTATCTTTTTGCACCAGTAAACCTCTCGTTAACAAATCATAATTCCCTAACTTTTTCACTATTCACTATTCACTATTCACTTTTTTATTGTACCTTTGCAGTCGTTTTGGCCCCGTAGCTTAGCTGAATAGAGCGTCAGATTCCGGTTCTGAAGGTCTTGGGTTTGAATCCCAACGGGGTCACTTGGGATCGATGAAATCAATCCTAACGAGGTCACAAAAGAAATAGGAGAACTCAACGTTCTCCTATTCTTGTATAAACGAATCCCTGTTCTTCGACTTCCTGCCGGTCGTAGATGTTTCGGCCATCCACGATGACATTGCCGTTCATCACCTTCTTGATGACATTCCACGAAGGCAGTCGGAACTGGCGCCACTCCGTCATCAACGCAAAGACGTCGGCACCATCAGCAGCATCGTACATATTCTTGCAATAGGTAACACTATCCCCTATCCTACGCTTACACTCGTCCATCGCAATGGGATCGAACACACGAATCGTGGCACCATCCTTCAAGAGTTTATCAATGACCACAAGTGCTGGAGCTTCACGCATATCGTCGGTTTCAGGTTTGAAGCTCAGACCAGCAATAGCTATTGTCTTGCCCTTGACACTACCGACGGCCTTGATAATCTTGTCATAGACAATGCTCTTCTGCTTCTCATTGACACGTTCTACAGCCTCGATAACCTCCATGTGATAGTCGTTATCGATACCTGTGTGCATCAGAGCTTTCACGTCCTTTGGGAAACAGCTTCCACCATAGCCGCAACCAGCATACAAGAACTTCGTGCCGATACGTGCATCCGTACCAATACCCTTGCGCACAGCATCGACATTGGCACCTACACGCTCGCACAGGTTGGCAATATCGTTCATAAACGAGATACGCGTAGCCAACATGGCATTGGCGGCATACTTGGTCATCTCTGCCGATGGGATATCCATGAAGATGACGCGGAAGTTATTGATGAGGAACGGCTTGTACAAACGAGTCATGACCTCCTTGGCCTTCTCGCTCTCAGTACCCACCACCACACGATCGGGCGACATAAAGTCCTTGATGGCAGCTCCTTCCTTTAGGAATTCTGGGTTTGAGGCAACATCGAAAGGAACATCAACCCCACGCTTGTCCAACTCTTCCTGAATGGCAGCCTTCACCTTCTTGGCAGTACCCACCGGAACTGTCGACTTGGTGACGAGAATGGTGTATTTGTTGATGTTCTGACCAAACTGACGGGCAACGGCCAACACGTATTTCAGGTCGGCACTGCCATCTTCGTCAGGAGGCGTACCTACGGCAGAGAATACCACCTCCACATCGTCAAGGACTTCAGTCAGGTCCGTAGTAAACTTCAAGCGTTCAAACTCTACATTACGTTTTACCAATTCCTCAAGACCAGGTTCATAAATCGGCATTATGCCGTTATTCAATTTCTCAATCTTTTTTGCGTCCACATCGACGCAGGTTACGTGAGCACCCATTTCGGCAAAGCATGTGCCACTAACCAAGCCCACATAACCAGTTCCTACAATAGCTATATTCATAAATAATAATGTATATCGTCAATTCCTTCAAATCAGGCTGCCGGCCAACTGCTCAAGCAGAGCCTCGTCAGCAGCCTTCATGCGCGAACGAATGGTAACTATAGGCTCTACGATTTCGCAGTCCTTCATGGCCTCAATCATACCCCTCATGACCTTGCCTGCTGATGGTGCCCAGCTGCCGTTCTCAATGATGGCAAACTTGCGCTTCTGGTAGTTCTTGATCTGCAGGTGATACAGGAAGTCGTGCATCACGGGGAACACACCTGCATCATAGCTCGATGCAGCGACTACCACCGTTGGATAACGGAAAGCATCCTCGATGACCTCGGCCATGTCCTCACGACTCAGATCGCTGACCACAACCTTCTTGGCGCCTTTCTCGCGCAGAATCTCACCTAAGCGCTCAGCAGCAGCGGCCGTACCACCATGAATGCTGGCGTAAGCTATCAGGATGCCTTCGCTCTCAGGTTCATACTTGCTCCAAGTATCATAGAGCTTCACAGCCTCAGCCAGAGCTTCACCCTTCAGCACAGGACCATGCAGTGGACAGATGGCCTGCACATCCAGAGCAACCATCTTCTTCATAACGCCCTGCACCTGTGCGCCATACTTGCCACAGATATTAAAATAATAGCGACGTGCCTCGCAAGCCCAGTCGTCAGTCTCGTTGACCAGCGCACCAAACTTACCAAATCCGTCAGCGCTGAACAGCACCTTATCGGTGGTATCGTAACTCATAATCACCTCTGGCCAGTGTATCATTGCTGCACCAATAAACTGAAGTGTATGTTTGCCCAATGCCAGTGTATCGCCCTCTTTCACGGTGATTACGCGACCTGTAAAATCCACTCCATCAAAGAAGTTGGCCAGCATCTTCACGGCCTGTGCGCTACAAACTAGTTGTACGCCTGGATATGTCTCCAGCATCCAAGCGATGAGTGCCGAGTGGTCAGGCTCCATGTGGTGAGCCACCAGATAGTCTGGCTGGCGTCCATTCAGAGCCTCCGTCAGATTCTTTTTCCACTCCTCACCCTTACGGGCATCAGCCGTATCCAGCACAGCAATCTTCTCATCGTCGATGAGATACGAGTTATAACTCATGCCCTCAGGCACCACATACTGACTCTCGAAAAGATCGATGTCGAGGTCGTCAACACCGATATACTTAATACTTTCACTAATCATATTCAAAAACTTTTGTGGGCAAAGGTACGAATATATTTTTAATTATGCAAATATTACATATTCTTTTCTGTCATGTATTTCCAATAGCGACGCGGCATGTCCTGCAATTGCTTGCGGGGATTCATGCGCTCCTTGATGCAGATGGCCTTGAAGTACGTGCGCCAGAGATCCTGGAACAGCTGATCGTTGTCGCTCAGCACGTCGACATCGAGCTTTCCGTTCGATAAATCGAAAGGCACGGCAGCTTCATCCTCGAAGGTGACGTGTATGACGGTTTTCCCGTCATAATAGTACCCATAATGCCTCTTCGCATCGTATATCAGCCACGGCTGGTCGTTGAAGCGGTCCTGAAAATGGTCGATGATAATGGGCAGCACGTTGTGGTCTGGCGAGACGACGCCAAGATACGTGCCGTCCTTCGCCTTCTGGAAACGGATAAACTGCTTCATCCTCAGCTGTTCATGCAACACGCGACGGGCGATGTTCGTCACAGCCAGCACGTCTGCATCAGCGAAGTTCCGCGATATATCCCCCTGACGGAACACCTTACATATATATTGGAACAATGGCGTGTTCAGTTCCCGCAGTTCCGACAGCCAACTGACCGAAATCAGTCGCAAGGCCTCGCGCGTCAGTTTCTTTTCCAGTCCCGTCCACACCCGTCGAGCCTTTTCTTCGTCTGACGTCACGTGGTAGGTATGGTCACAAAACAACGGCAGCGCGTCACCCTCCGCCAGCAACTGCTCTGGTTGCTCCTTCAGCGCGAATGCGTCGAACACCGCCGTCAGCAGCCCGTCCATCGTTCCGTCAAACACATATACCGTCATAATTGGGTACAAAGCCTGAGGGCGTGTTTACTTCCTTGTCCATGATTATTTCTATGTATCATCCTTGAAATCTAGGGAGAGCTGTTGTTCGGCGGCCGCACGCTTTTGTTGGGCCTTGCTGATGAGCAAGGGACGGAGGCGTTCAGGACGTAGCTCGTTAATGCCGATGATAGGCTGCGAGAACTGGGAGGTCAGTTCGTTACAGGTGACGAAGTACTTGGCTTTCTTCATCACCACACCCATCTTGCGCAGGTCGTAGGACGTCAGACGATTGAAGCGACGGCTGTTCACGATAAGCCATGCCGACTTGGTGCCGAGACCAGGCACGCGCAATAGCTGTTCGTAATCAGCGGTATTAATATCCACAGGAAACGCCTCTGGATGGCGCAGGGCCCAAGCGAGTTTGGGGTCTACCTCGAGGTCGAGGTTGGCGTGCTGTTCATCAACGATTTCGTCAACCTTGAAATGATAGAAGCGCAGCAGCCAGTCAGCCTGATAGAGACGGTTCTCGCGCACCAGTGGAGGTTGCTTTAGCACAGGCAGTCGTGGGTCGTAGGTGTTGACGCTGACATAGCCAGAGTAGTAGACACGTCGCATGGTGGGCTGACCATAGAGCATCGACGACATCGTGAGGATGTCCTTGTCTGTCTCCTTCGTCGCCCCCACAATCATCTGCGTAGATTGGCCCGCAGGCACAAACCTTGGCGCAGAGCGGTATTTCTTGCGGTCTTCCTTGTTCTCTAATACACCCTGCTGGATGAGTTTCATGGGCAGGAACACACTTTTGTGGTCCTTCTCAGGGGCGAGGAGTTTCAGCGATTTCTCCTTGGGAATCTCGATGTTCACGCTCATGCGGTCGGCATAGCGCCCAGCCTCGTTGAGCAGTTCCTGCGAACAACCTGGAATGCTCTTCAGGTGGATGTAGCCATTAAACCGATGGACGGTTCTAAGGTCGCGTGCAATAGCAGCCAGTCGTTCCATCGTATAGTCAGGATTGCGCACGACCCCACTCGACAGGAAGAGTCCCTCGATATAGTTTCTGCGATAGAACTCCATCGTGATTTCCTCCAGCTCGCTGACAGAGAGTGTTGCCCGCTTGATGTCATTGCTTCGACGGTTGATGCAATACGCACAGTCGTACATACAGTAGTTGGTCAGCATCACCTTTAGCAACGAGATACACCTTCCATCATCAGCAAACGAGTGACAGATGCCCACACCGCCCACCGTCGAGCCTACCATGCCCTGCTTGCCTTTGCGCACAGTGCCGCTCGACGAGCACGATACATCGTACTTCGCCGACTCCGCGAGTATTCGCAGCTTCTCCATGGTCTGTTCTGTCAGCATAACGACTGCATTAGTATAATCGTCTTGATGCTCATGCTACTTAATCAGCTTCTCAATCTGTTTCTCCGTGGCCTCAGGCAACAGTTCACTAAGGTGCACCTTCATCCGCTCGAACGACTCCTGGGGCGTTCTCCCTCGCCCTTCGGAGAGGGAGTCAAGGGGTGAGGCCTGACACATGTCGCGACCTAACAGCGACTCTGGTGTCGTCAACAGTGACCAACCCCAGCCGTATTCACGCCCGTGTTTGTCGGTGGGATATACAAAGTCCTCCGTTATGATGCGACAGGCCATCTGCAGGCGTGTCACATAGCCGTCAAACTTGCTCCGCATCTTGGGGCCATCGAAGCCACAGGCAGCTCGCAGTTCGCGCGTGATCAGACTGCCGTGTTCTGCCAAGGTCAACAGGATAGCCTCTTCTATAGAGCCCTCCACAGGTGCAGGTCTCGAAGCACGTCGATAGTTGCACAAATCTGGCCACCACTCCTTGCTCACGAACCCAGCCTTGCCAGCAAAGAACTTGCCATAGACGCAACGCCCTTCCGTGACAACAGGCCCCTTCCACTTCCATAGTGGCCAGTCCCATCCGCCATCATCGAACACGACATATCGATTATCCTCATCCACCAGTTCCTCGGCAGAATAGCCCCTGATGCCACTATCCAGCAGCGGCAGGAACCCCACCTCTTGGATCAGGTCCATCAGCTCTGGACAACTATGTATCTCTATGTTTCTCATATCTGAATAAAGTTAAAAAAACGACGATAGGCCTCCACCTTTTTGTCGAATGACAAGGGGTAAGCGCGTGAACTGCTAGGCAATCTATATAAAAGCAAACCACCTCCATTCGTGGTATTCGTGAGATTCGTGTTCGCTAAATTATCCGTTTCATCCGTGCCATCCGTGTTCGTTATCTCCACATAGGCATTCACCTTCGGCACTTCCATCATCCCCATCGTCTTGCAAATCGTCTCTGTGGCCTTTTCACCTGTGGTGACAATAGCACGAAGATGGGGCAACTGTTTCAAGAGAGCCGGGATGTCAGTCGGCTCCACCACCTCAAGAAACTTATCGGAGGCGTTGTCCTGCAGTCGACGTATAGCCGTGGAGGTGTCGAAGAACGCAAGCCCCTTCTCTTTGCAGAACGCCACTATCTCGTCTATCTTAAACCGCTTCGCCTCAAGGTCTACAAAGTGGTTCTTGTCACCAAAGAATATCTCTCCCTCCAATCTCCAGTGGTCATTGATATAATTCGGGTAATAAAAATCCATGCACCACCGCTTGCGCTGGGGCGGAAAACTACCCAAGAACAACACCTTGGCATTCTCTGGCAGGAAAGGTCGTAGCGGATGATACTCGATCCCCTCCCCGCTCCTATGGATATGTTCCGTATTCAGCCAACTGTCTTTCATTCCCAATTCTCAATTTTCAATTTTCAATTCTCATCCAATATTGTCGTTCTGATTCCGACATCTTTTCGATGGCATAGCGCAACATAGTGCGAGGCATCTCGTGGGCATGCTGACGGAGGAATTCACGAAGCAAGTCCATAGAACAACGTTTGCCCATTTCTCTTAACATCCACCCAACCGCCTTATGCATCAAATCATGTGGATGATGCAAATGAATCTCAGCATACCTTAAGCACCATGACGGGTCACCCATCTGTGATGTCTTCCACGTACACACGATGCTCATGCGTTGTTTCCACAGGCAGGTGCTTTGGGCGAGTTCATCGAGGACTTTTACCTTCTGTTCCTTATCGCCCAGATTAGTCGGAAGCAATAGCCAGTACCCCAAGATCTTATGCACGGAGAGATCTACGAGGTCCCAATTGTTCGCCCGCTCTGCATATTTGAGGTACATCGTCAGAATCTCGTCTCGTCCCCGAATTGCTTTCTCGTCATTCTCCAATCGTTTGGTGGCCAGTTTCTCAAATTTCGCTACCAATATCAGTAAACCACAGAGCCTCACCTCATGCCATCGGTTCATCAGCAGTTCTGGCACCTCACTCAAAGGAAAGTCCTTCCATGCGTTTTTGACCACTTCCCTTGTCTGTGGCACCTTCAGTCCCAGGAATTCATCACCCTCACCGTACTCACCCGGCCCCGTCTTGAAGAACCCCATGAGTATCCGTCGCTGCTCCTCATTCTGCAGCGACTCCATATAAGCGATGATTTCCTTGGAAAGAATGTTCTTCATAACGTTTCTTCCGCTGGTACGTTAATATTCTTACGATACCCCATACCCGTCACATGACAGATAAGCCGTCCTTCTTGATTGGTTACACGCACCTCAACGGCAGGAATCTTATGATGGTCGCAAATGCCGACAGCCTCAGCCCGTAGCACATCACCCTCGCGCGCACTCGACACAAACATGATGCTGTTGTTGATGCCAAACGTCAGTTGCCCGTTGTGGTTCATCCAGGCAGCAATGGCCAAGTCTGCCAACGTAAACAGCGCCCCTCCCTGACACACATTGCCACCATTCAGGTGCATTGTCGTTACCGTCATCTCCGCCACAGCATGCTGCTCGTCTACCTCCGTAATCCTGCAACCTGCATTGGCTGCAAACCTATCCGTCCGATTCAGTAGTTCTTTTATATCCATTCTAATAGTTTTCCGCCTTAATCTGGAAATAGCTCTGCGGATGGTCACACGTTGGACAAACCTCAGGTGCCTTCTTGCCGATGACGATATGGCCGCAGTTACTGCACTGCCAGATGACATCATCCTCGCGAGAGAATACTACAGCATCCTCGATATTCTTCAGCAACTTGCGATAACGCTCCTCGTGATGTTTCTCGATAGCCCCCACCAGTTCGAACTTCTCTGCAATCTCATCAAAGCCCTCCTCGCGAGCCTCCTTGGCCATACGCGCATACATATCCGTCCACTCAAAGTTCTCACCATTGGCAGCATCCGCCAGGTTCGTCTTCGTATCACTCACGCTGCCCCCGTTCAGGTACTTATACCACATCTTGGCATGCTCCTTCTCGTTGGCAGCCGTCTCCTCAAAGATAGCAGCAATCTGCACAAATCCATCCTTCTTGGCCTTAGAAGCAAAATACGTGTACTTGTTCCTTGCCATACTCTCGCCTGCAAAAGCCTCCTTGAGGTTCTGCTCGGTCTTTGTTCCTTTCAGTTCTTTCATAAGTCTCTTTTTTTTTGGTTTAAAATTATAATATCTTATCCGTCTTATCCGTCCCATCCGTGTTCGTTCACCTCCGGCTCCCAAAGACATCGTGCCATATCCACATGCCCGTTGGACTTGAAACGAACACCCTCTTCTTCCAGCAACGTCCGCTGGCGAGACCACCCTGGTGCAATACGACCCTCTTTGTTCACCACCCGATGACAAGGCAGATGCTCCGCCCCAGACGTATATCTCAATGTTCGTCCCACCATCCTTGAATGACTGGGCCATCCCGCTAATGCTGCAATATGCCCATACGTAGTCACCCGTCCACGAGGTATCTGGCTCACGATGTTCAGCACATCCTTGCCAAATGCCCTCGCCTGCTCCGCCGTCATCCTATCAGGATAGTCCTTCATGCCTTGTTGTATATATTCTGCTGCAAAAATAATAAGAATTTTGCAATCTTTATCAGAAAAACCGACTTTTTTTCATTTCTCATTTTCAATTCTCAATTTTCAATTTTCAATTCTCAATTTTCAATTTTCAATTTTAATTTCCCACCCTTCCCTCCACTTTTCATTTAGAACGTCAGATGGGTCTCACCAGCCCAGTCTGTGTTGACCGCCTGGGTATAGGCGAAAGTCTCGCGCGAATGGTCGCTGGTGTAAGCTGCCTCGGTGGGACTCGTCAGTGTAAACACATCGCCATCGCCTTGGCCTCGGGCTATCACTACCATCGTGTAGCTGCCCATAGGGAGGGAGCACTCGAACTCACCCAGGGTCTCACCCTCTTCCAGGGCACCCCTCACCTGCTCGTGCTTATACACCTCCGTGCTACCGCTGTAGAACGCCAGGGTGACTGCCTTAACACCGGTGTAGTCAGTAACATCCTGTGCTGCACGGGTGACGGGGAAATCCTCTTGCGCAACGGAGAAGCCGTTGACATGCACCATCACCGGCGCTGTAGCCTCCTCCATCTGAGCATTATTCACCATGTTCTCACTCTCATTGCTGCAAGCAGCAAACAACAGGACTAATCCTGCAATGAAAAATAATTTTTTCATAAAAAAATAAAATTAAATTGTTAATAAAAAAATTACGGTGACCCACCCGGCCACCGTTTTAAATAACAATTTAACCCACAAAACATTTTGCCTTCTTGCCACAATTTTATTTGGTTATTTGCGCTACGCCCACCATTTTTATAATGGAAACTTGCAAATTTAAGCGTTCATAAACTAATTTTTAATCGAAATATTTGGCTCTTAGAGAAAGTTTATGTACCTTTGCAGCCATATGGAAAAGATAATGGATATAAAATCAATGCCTACAGTGCAAATAATACAGGCATTAGGCAAGAGATTTAGGGAGTATCGGATTGCAGCAAGAATGACGCAAAAAG
>CACWOS010000039.1 GCA_902762565.1 uncultured Prevotellaceae bacterium | reverse complement strand
CGAGTCGAACGCACCCGCCAGTCCGACACCCACGAACTCGTCAGGCGACAACAGCGGCGGCGGTCCTCTGCCCGTAGGTGGTGACACGGAAATCGAACCGGACGACGGAGATTAATGGGCGCTTCGCTAGTGAATAGTGAATAGTGAATAGTGAGAAGTGATAAGTAATAAGTGAGAAGTGAGAAGTGATGAGTGAACAAGAAAGGAGCATCCTAAGTGGGGTGCTCTTTTTACACTCTCGTTCTCTGACCTGAAGGTCTGAGTGTGGCGTTGCAATCGGAAAAAAACTAAATAAATTTGGTTCTTTGCCTAATTGCTATTAATTTTCTCCATTGGAGAAGATAGGCTGCACCTCAGAAAAATTCAAATATATTTGACCCTTGGTCAATTTTTTCACGACTCAACAAAGAAAATGCAAGCATTTCTTTGTATTCGCTGTTTAAAAATTTGGTTTTTCATTCGGTTTGCACTATCTTTGCATCCAAATTATGACAAGAATGAAACAGTTATTGATTTCGATAAGTTTGCTGCTCCTCTTTGTGGCATGTAGCAAGGAGCATGATAATAATGACGGACCACTGACCAAAGGGCGTCGGACGGTCATCGTGTATATGTCGGGCAGAAACACGCTGTCGCGGTTTACCAACAGCGATTTCCAAGAACTCGTCAATGGTGGCTCAAAAATTCCGAGCAACGACCGTCTCGTTGTCTTCCTCAGCCGCATAAGCGACAAGGAGAAGCAGGCCATCATTCGCATTACAGGCGATAAGAAGCAACCCGTCGATACGCTTTACAAATATCAAGACAGCTTCTATACATCTGAACCCGACAACTTTGTCGAGGTGATCAAGCGTACCATGACGCTGTGTCCTGCAGATGAATACGCCCTCGTGTTATGGGGTCACGGCTCTGGTTGGACCGTGGAAAAGGACACGCGCCGCGCTTACGGCATAGATAACGGTAACAAGGAAAGCAACTACGACATGTATGGTTTGTGGCTGAACCTACCCGACATGCGCAAATGCTTCGAGGAGCTGGGTATCAAGTGGAAATACATCTTTTGCGACTGTTGCAATATGATGGGTGCCGAGGTGGCTTACGAGCTTCGCAACCACGCCGACTACCTCGTCGGTTCGCCCGCGGAGATTCCTGGAAACGGTGCACTATACGACAAGATGATACCCCATTTCTTCAGTCAGGCCGACAATTTCTACGAGGGTATAGTAGACACGTACGCAGCTGATTATCCAGACTATTTGCCCCTCTCAGCCATCCGTCTGAGCGAAATGGAAGCGCTGGCCACAGCCACTCGTCAAGTGCTGCCCGCCGTTGCCGACCATCTGCATCAGGGCGACAATGTTGCCACGAATGGCATGATCTATTACTTCTCGCCTGGAGGACGTAATGACAATGCTAACAAGACGATGTACGACATGAACGACATGATTCGCATGGCGCTGACAGAGCAACCGGCGGCATACAACACATGGCACGAGGCATTTACAAAGGCTGTACCCAAGCGTGTCGTTGCCAAGAAGTGGTCAACCAACAATAACAGCGGCAATGGAACCGTGAATTTCAGCGATTTCGACGTCACCGACGAAAAGATGGGGGCGGTCAGTATGTTCTTCCCGCTTAACAAGTACAACAACACCTCATGTCTGCACCCCTACAATACTGATATTAAAGAAATGCAGTGGTATCAGGCTGTTGGATGGTCGACAGTCGGCTATTAGCAACACGGCATAGCACAGAAAAAAGGCCTGTCCACACGGAGCGGACAGGTCTTTTCAGTTTCATGTCTTGTCTAGAGATTTAGAGGTTCAGGCTCTTCTTGATGGCCTCAATCTTCTTCTCAGCAGCTTTTGTGCAGCGCTCGTAGTCAGCACCACCAGCGAAGCTGGCATCCTTGACCTCAGTGTAGAACTTGATCTTTGGCTCAGTACCAGAAGGACGGACGCTGACCTTCGTACCATCCTCGCAGAACCACTGCAGCACGTTCGACTTGTCGGGCATGTCGAGCTTCTCTACAGAGCCGTCAGCCTTCTTAGCCTCCAGTAGCAGGAAGTCCTTCTGCAGCACAATCTTCGAGCCACCCAGATCCTTCGGCGGGTTAGCGCGGAAGTCGGTCATCATCTGCTTAATCTCGTCGGCACCGCTCTTACCCGGACGAACTACGTTGATGGTCACCTCCTTCGAGAAGCCGTACTCCTTGTAGATGTTCATGAGCAGGTCGTAGAGCGTCATACCGTTGTCGCGAGCCCAAGCAGCAATCTCACAAATCAGACAGATAGATGCGGGGGAGTCCTTATCGCGTACCTTATCAAATGGCAGGAAACCGAATGATTCCTCACCACCACCGATGTACTTCTTCTTGCCCTCATTGACGCGAATCTCGTTGGCAATCCACTTAAAGCCAGTGTAGCAGTCCTTCAACTCAACGCCGTTCTTTTTAGCAATCTCGGCAATGACCTCAGTGGTTACGATGGTCTTTACCAAGAACTCGTTGCCCTTCAGTTGACCGAGTTTCTTCTTGTTGGCGATGATGTACCAGCAGAACATCATGCAAGTCTGGTTACCGTTCAGGATTTCCCACTCGCCCTTGCTGTTGCGGCAAACGATAGCCAAGCGGTCTGCATCAGGGTCAGAAGCGATAACCAGATCGGCATTCAGCTTAGTTCCGAGTTTCATACCCAGCGTCATAGCCTCGGCATTCTCTGGGTTCGGGCTGACAACCGTTGGGAAGTTGCCGTCGATAACCATCTGCTCGGGAACGACGTGGATGTTCTGGAAGCCCCAAGAGCGCAGAGCCATCGGGATGATGACGCGGCCTGTACCGTGCATGGGCGAATAGACGATATTGAGGTCCTTCTGGCGCAGGATGACATCCTGGTCAACCATAGCCTCCTTGACAGCCTGGATGTAGTCCCAGTCCATCTCACCACCGATAGGAATGATGAGGTCTTTGTTGCCCTCGAACTTCACATCCCCGATCTTCACCTTGTTCACCTCGTCGATGATGCCTTTGTCGTGGGGAGCCAGCACCTGAGCGCCGTCGTCCCAGTAAGCCTTGTAACCATTGTACTCGCGTGGGTTGTGCGATGCGGTGACGTTGACACCAGCCTGACACTTGAGCTGACGGATGGCAAACGAAATCTCAGGTGTAGGACGCAGGCTCTCGAACAAATAGACCTTGATGCCGTTAGCCGAGAAGATGTCGGCAACGGTCTCAGCGAACATACGTCCGTTGTTACGGCAGTCGTGACCCACCACAACAGCAGGCTGGATGTCGGGGAAAGCCTTGTTGATGTAGTTGGCAAAGCCCTGAGTTGCCATACCAACGATGTACTTGTTCATGCGGTTGGTACCGGCACCCATGATGCCGCGCAGTCCACCCGTACCGAATTCCAGGTCGCGATAGAAAGCGTCGATCAGGTCGGCCTTGTCGGGATTATCCAACATTGCCTGAACTTCCTTACGTGTCTCCTCGTCGAAGGCCGGAGAGAGCCATTCCTTTGCACGTGCCTCGCACTGAGCAATAAGCTGAGCGTTATTTTCCATAATCTGTGTAATTGATGTTTTAGATTTACTTATATTTTAACGATTTCATGAGTACAAAGATAGGAAAAAAAAGCGAAAAGTAATACGACAGAGGTATTAATTTTCGTTTTTTTAGCATTCGGAGTGTTTACGGGTGTACGCCTAACAACAGATGACGGCCGCTCGAATCAACGCATAAAGCACTGAGAGCAAAAGCACACAGAGCGGTATATAGGTCAGTCTGCGTTCATACGGTACTGGTGTGGCAAAACGCAGATAAATCCGATAGACACTGAATCCGACAATAGCGCCCCAGATGAGTCCAACGGTAATATCACCCGGGTAATGAACACCAAGATACATGCGCGTCCAGCAATTCGTCAGCGACCACAGCACGAGACCAATGGTCAGCAAGCGCTGACGCATCAGTAGCGAAAAGAACAGGGCGATAGAAAACGTGTTGGAAGCATGGGCTGAAAAGAATCCATAGTTGCCACCCCGATACCCGTCGACCACATCAACAAGACCACCAATCTGAGGGTCATGGGTAGGACGCCAACGGGCGACAAGCGGTTTGACAATCTCGTCGTCAATGGTTCCAGCCAACAAGACGCATAAACCAGCTGCGGCCATTATCATGAGCACGCCACGAACGTTACGGTTGGCCTTGATAACCACGTAGAGCAGCGAGAGGTAAAGCGGAATCCATGTCTTGGCATTGGTCAGCGTCATGACCACCCAATCCAGGAAGGCTGAATCGCTGCCGTTTACCATTAACAACAAGTGTTTGTCGTATTGAATGATCTCTTCCATAATTTCGGAATTTCAGTATTACGTTATTTCGTTATAACGGTATGACGGAATGATGCCTAGATAACCTCAATGTCAGAAAGTTCAATCCATCCTGACTTGCCATCGGCCACACGGATTTCGCGCCAGCCTTTCATGGTGTCGTCAATGATGTTGACACGCGTACCCTCGTGGAGAATAAAGAGGTCTGTTCCATTCTTGGAAGGTGTACTCTTGACGGACGCAGCAGAACGCATGATGATGGCACCCGTGCGGTGACGCAACGACTGTTGCTGCTGGAAACCAAAGATGTTGGCAAAGATGAACACGACCAAGAACAGGACGCCACCAAAGAAGCCGACCTTACGCAGCCAGATGCGCTGGGCAAAGAGATAGACCAAGCCCAAGAGCATGAAGCAAAGCAGCGAAACAATAGCCGTACGCGCCCATGCGTCAACACTCATCAGGCGAACCAAGGAACGATACCACGTCACGAAGAACATCTCGGATTCGGGCACAATCTTGTCGATGGTCTTCGAACGGGCCATCTGCAGATTGAAGCGCACATCAGCATCGCCAGGTGACAGCAACAGGGCACGCTCGTAAGCCAGAACGGCATGGGTGATATCGTCCATGCGATAGTAAGCATTGCCTAAATTGTAATAGAGATCTGCACTCTCGCCACGCTTCAGCAAGGCTTCGTACTGTTGAGCAGCTTCTTGATAGCGCTCGGCAGTATACAAGCTGTCAGCGGACGCTTTCGTGACGGCTGAAGCTTTTGTGACGGCATGAACGCTGACACTCATCGTCAGCGCAACGACTAACAACAAGACTGTTTTCTTCATAGTTGAAGCAATCTGAGAAAGGGCATTCAACGCCGCATCATATACCTTGTTCATATTACCAGTAGCATCGCCCGGTGCGTAGCGGGCAAACTCGCACTCGTCAAGGGCAGAGAGAAACTGCTGCACGACATCATCACTGACTTGATGGCTGGTGAGTTGCTGGCTGATGTTCTCGCGTGAGAGCTGTTCAACCGGTATGTTTAATTTGTCACCGACATAGCCCCAAAGAGCTCGCATCACCTCATCGTAGAAAGCAGCAGACTGTCCGTTCTTCATCAGTTTGTTAGCTTGTTTCAGACGTTTGACAGCTACCTTATTGGCACGTCCAGCACGCTGTTTGACAATATTAGCATTCTCGATGGCACGGCGACGGAAAATGACGAGCAACGCCACGAAAACAGCAAAGAATGAGGCCAGAATAGCCCAATACTCCGTAGAGCCGAAGAAGAACTCACCAGCTGCGTGCTGACGTGTATCACCTGTATGAATGTAGTGAATGTCGCTATTCAGCAACTGTACATCTTCCTGAGCAGTATAAGCGCTGACAGGACCGCCACTTCCCTTGGCAACGTTGAGCGTAAAGCCTTCGGTGGTAAGTGTCTTGTACTTACGTTCGTTAATGTCATAGTAAACGTACTCAATCGGAGGGATCTCAAACTTCCCTGCGTGACGGGGCACGGCTAGGAAGTCGTAGACAACAGAGCCTTCAAGACCATTGGCGGTCAGCTTGCTCTTGTCGGTGACCTTAGCATCGTACTTGTCGAAGTCTTTAGGGAACTTGACCTCAGGCTGTTTCAACAGCTTCATATTACCTAAGCCGCTGACGATGACACGCAACTTAACAGGATCGTTGGCCTTTACCTCTGTCTGGTCTATCTGGGCAGAAATATTGAACGAGCCTACACCTCCCGAGAAGTTGGCAGGACGAGCGGGCAGCGGGTCGACATTAATGGTAATGCCTGGTGCTTTGATTTGCTTCTTGACCTCAATATAACCGGAGCCACCATTGAAGAAGGCCTCAAAGGGATCGATATTCCGATTCTGTTGAACCACAATACCATTGAACGTAATGCTTGGAATCTCAAGTTTGCCAGACTGCTGTGGGAACATGACATACTGGCTCCACGTGACAGTCTTATATGCACGTCCATTCAGCATCTCGACAGAGAAACTCTTCTGCGTAGGCAGAGGAATTTCACGCGTATAGAAATTCTTCAGGTCTGGCATCTTACCGTTCAGGTCAGTGAGACCGACGAGCGTATAAACCTTATAAGTTAATAAAAGTGGCTCCTGTTCAATCACGTGTCGTTTGGAGGCACTGACCTTAATGAAAAGATCACTACCGGTAATGGCAGAACCAGCAGGACGCAACTCATCAGCATCACTCTGCTGTTGGCGACGCTGGCTGGAGCCAGACTGCGAACCTCCCCCACTCGACTGTTGTGACTGACCCGTGACGCGAATCCGTATCTCGTTTGATTCAATGGATTTGCCGTCTGCTGTAATGTGAGCGGCAGGAATGGTGAACGTACCATTCTTATTAGCCACTAATATATAAGTATAAGTGACCGACGACGTGCTAGAGGTATGGCCGTTAACCATCTGGAAACTGGATTGCGTGCTGGTGCTTGGGCCCATTAAAACCTCAAAACCATCAGGAATGCGACCAGAACGGAAACCACGAACATCCTGCGTGTTGACGGTGTAAGACAAACGGAACTGTTCGCCCACAGAAACCTGTGAGGGAGCACGACCCGTCAAGGTCTGCGCCTCTATGGGACTAAATGATAAATGACAAATGATAAATGATATCATTATCATCCATCTATGAATTAATATATGTTTAGTTGTTTTGTTCATCACGTTTATCATTTGTTATTTATCATTTATCATTTAGGGCAAAGCCCGCTGTTACCAATTTTTCTGCAACACACGTTTACCAGCCTTCTGCTGAGCCTTCTTCATACGTTCCTGCGTCTGTTTCTCTTCTTGAATAGCAGCATTGAGCAATTGTTCGGCGTTCTCACGACTCATCTGTTGTTCTTGCTTCTTTTGTTGTTCTTGCTTCTTTTGCTGTTCTTGCTTCTTCTGCTCATCTTTCTTCTGCTGCTCGTCCTGCTTCTGCTGGTCTTGCTGTTGTTTATCTTTGTTATCTTTATTGTCTTTATTATCCTTGTTGTCTTTGTTCTGTTGGTTCTGCTGATTTTGTTGCTGCTGTTTCTGCTGATGCTTGCAGAGAGCAAGATTATAGCGCGTCTCGTCATCAGTAGGATTATTGCGCAGTGCCTCTTTGTAAGCCTCTATAGCTTCGCCAAACATCTGATGCTGTTGACAGATGACACCCATATTATGGTATGCTTGCGCACGACGTTGAGGATTGGATTCAAGCTTGGCTGCGGTTTCTAACTGATTGATAGCCAGCGAGTCCTTACGTTGCAGCATCAACGCATTACCCAGATTATAGTTGGCTTGAGCATTACGGGGATTCTTCTCTACTGCCTTGCGATAAAGCACCTCGGCTTCAGCACTGTTGCCCAAGCGGTATTGTTTGTTGCCCTTACGAACCAACTGACGGTCGGTCTGCGCAAAAGCTGCCGTACTCAGCAAAAGCAATAACAAAACTGTAGCTGCCTTGGGGGCACGCTTGAACAGTGAGATGCGGCGCAGAAGCGGATTCTTGACTTCCAAGATGCAGACTTCGAGGATGAGCAACAGGAGAACGAGAATGCCAACAGCCTGGAACTGTTCGTCGTATTCGCTATAAATAGTGCTCTCTATTTCCTTCTTGGCAAGTTTGTCAAGTTCTGTATCGAGCTGCTGCTGGGCATTGCTGTTGTTATCCACGTGGATATAGGCACCACCGCCAGCCTGAGCCAGTTCGCGACACATCTGTTCGTTCAAACCCGTCATCACGGTCTGGCCTGTGTTGTCCTTCAGGTATTCGCCATCACCCGTAGGAATCGGCGCTCCGTTGGGCGAACCAACACCCAACACATAGACGCGCATGCCTTTGGCTTTCGCGTCCTTAGCGGCCTCTATCGCCCTACCTTCATGGTCTTCACCATCAGTAATAACAATGACGGCCTTGCCCACGCCTTCTTGCTGTGTAAAGCTGTTGATTGCCATATTAATGGCTGCGGCAATGTCTGTTCCCTGTGTAGCAATCATGTCTGGCGAGATGCTGCCAAGGAACATCTTTGCACTGACGTAGTCGCTAGTGATAGGCAACTGGATAAAGGCGTCACCAGCAAAGACTATCAATCCTATCTTGTCGTTGGTGAAGTGGTCAACGAGATTCTCGACCATCATCTTCGAACGGTCCAAACGACTGGGTGCTACGTCTTCGGCCAACATCGAATTGCTGACATCCATAGCGATGATGGTCTCAATACCAGTGCGCTTCTCATGCGATATCTTTGTACCAAACTGCGGACGTGCCACCATGACGATGAGCAATGCAAGGGCTGCCAGCAAGAGGTAGAACTTGACAGCAGGACGGAAACGCGAAACGTTAGGCATCAGTTCGCGGACCAATGCGGGGTCGCCAAACCGACGCAGGCGCTTCTTCTGCTGAAAAACCATCAGTAGCCGGATAACAATCAGAACTGGTATCACAGCCAACAGATAGAGATATATGGGGTCTTCGAATCTAAACATTTTTAGGGCAATTTTCTGAATATAGTAATTCTTAGCAGAATCTCCAACAGCAACAAGATGACGGCAGCAATGGCAAAAGGCTGATAAGCCTCATAGCGTTTGCTGAATTTCTTGACATTGAGTTTCGATTTTTCGAGCTTGTCAATCTCCTTGTATATCTGTTGCAACTCCTTATTATTCGTAGCACGATAGAAGTCGCCTTCCGTAGCAGAAGCAATCTCCTGCAGCATCTTCGTATCAATCTCAACAGGAATGTTGATATACTGTACACCACCAGCAACTGGCATCGGATATGGTGCAACTTTGTTGGTGCCCACACCGATAGTATAGACGCGGATTCCGAAACTCTTGGCAATCTCGGCAGCGGTCATCGGTGACAGGTCACCGCGATTGTTGGAACCGTCAGTCAACAGGATGACGACCTTCGACTTGGCCTTGGAATCCTTCAGACGACTCACGGCATTAGCCAAGCCCATACCGATGGCGGTACCGTCCTCAATGAGCCGTTGAGCAATATCCGTGCGGACATTGTGCAGCAGATTAAGCAACGACGCGTGGTCGGTCGTCATAGGACACTGCGTGAATGCCTCTCCGGCAAAGATGGTCAGGCCGATATTATCGTTAGGACGACCAATGATGAAATCGGCTGCAACCTGTTTGGCTGCTTCGATACGGTTTGGCTTCAAGTCTTCAGCCAACATAGAGGTGGAAACGTCCATTGCCAACATGATGTCAATGCCTTCCATCGTCTCATTCTTCCAAGAGTTCTGAGTTTGCGGACGTGCTAACACTAATATCAGCAGCACAAAGACAGCCAAGCGGAGCAATAGCTGAAGAGGCATCAGCATAACTCTCCACGAACGAGGGGCATAGCGATAAGCACGAGTATCGCTCATCCGCATCGTCGGCTCACTCTTTTTCCTGTACATCAGATACCAAATTAAATAAGGTATCATCAGTAACAATAGAAACAAATATTCTTTATTGGCAAATTCCATTTCTCTAGACTAATAACAGATAGAAATTATACATAATGTAACAGAACAGGGCAATGCCAGCCAACATTAATCCAACAATGAAACACTTCAGGATGCGGCGCTCCTTCTGTGTACGTTGATCCTCAACAGACAACTGTGGACGGATTGTCTCCTCAGTAGGCTGGTTTTCAAGCTTCGTCTGATTGATGAAGTCGATGGCATTCACCAAATTCTGGTCGTTTTCGTTAATCATCGTCGAATACTTGGCAAACTTTACCAAGTCGGCAGTCATAAACAACTGACTCAACTCCTTGAGGCTCTGCTCGTCGCCAGAAGCCATCAAACGGCCGATAATCTCTGAACTCGTCATCTCCATAGCCGAGAAGCCGTAACGCTCTTCAATATAGCGGCGCAACGTGTCGGTAAGCTTGGTATAGTATTCCTTCTGATCCTCAGATGCCACCATCTTATCGGCCTTGATTTGTTCTATCTCCTTCATGGCCCTTTGATGGGGCAACAAACGTTTCACAATCTTGATATGAGTGATAATAGGTTTGCCGGCACGCAGACGGACATAGAGATAATACGTCAGAGCCATCAAAAGCAACAACAGGATGCTGAGCCAGAACGACAGGCTCCAATCGCTCCATTGGAAAGGGTTGTCCTGTACATCCTTTGGCGGGAACATCTTGTTCAACTGCGTGGTGTCAACCTCAACTTCAACAACTTTGAGCGCTAAATCTTCAGACTTTATTTCCTTTCCATTGACTTTGGCCTTAAAAGCAGGCAGATGATAGAGTGAACCATCGAAGGAAGTCAACGTGACAATCATGGTGTGAGCATCTGGATGATGTGTTCCGATAATCTCAACACCTGGCACCAGCATCTGACGAGGCGCTAACTTTGGCCATTCTATGTTGGCATTATCGTCTGCAGGAATGGTCAGCGTGACGGTTGCCTGCTCGCCAATCAGCATCTCAATAGGCTCTATCTTTGCCTGAATGCTAGATTGAGCGAAAACAAGCAAATAACTGATTGCCAAATATATAGAAAACAGTATTCTTTTCATTAACTTCTACGTTTAAATAGCATTAGCAACGACTTCACATAATCATCATTTGTTGCTATAGAGACCAAGTCAACATTGCTCTTCGACATCGTATCTTTCAGTTTCTCTTGAGCATTGCGCCAATAGCGCTCGTGAGCCTGACGCAACTGACGGCTTGACGTATCAATATATTGTTCATAGCCTGTCTCAGCATCAACCACACGTATCAATCCAACGTTAGGCAGCTCCTTGGCACGGATGTCGTAAACCTGCAGAGCAACTACGTCGTGCTTGCGATTGGCAATCTGAAGGGGCTGAAGGAAATCTTGCGTGTCATAAAAGTCGCTAAGTACAAAGGCGGTACAACGACGTTTGGCAACACTCGTCAAGAACTCTAATGCTTGTTTAATATCTGTACGGTGAGACTGAGGTTGGAAGTCGAGCATTTCACGGATAATATAAAGAATATGCTTACGTCCTTTCTTAGGCGGAACATACTTCTCGATACGGTCAGAGAAAAACACCACGCCAATCTTATCATTGTTCTGAATAGCCGAGAAAGCAATGGTAGCAGCTATCTCCGTTACCATATCGCGTTTCATCTGTCGCTGGGTACCGAAATCGAGCGAACCGCTGACATCAATCATCAACATCACGGTCAGCTCACGTTCTTCCTCGAACACCTTGATATAAGGACGGTGAAAACGTGCCGTCACATTCCAGTCAATATCACGTACATCATCGCCATACTGATACTCACGAACCTCCGAGAAGGCCATACCCCTACCCTTAAAGGCAGAATGGTACTGTCCTGCGAAGACGTTCGAGCTCAGGCCGCGTGCCTTAATCTCTATCTTCCGTACTTTCTTTAAAATCTCACTTGTTTCCATGTTCTAGTTATACTAGTCATACTAGTGGTACTAGTCTTTAGGGCACCTCGACCTTATTGATGATCTTGCTGACAATCTCTTCACTAGTGATATTAGAGGCTTCTGCTTCGTAAGTAAGTCCGATACGATGGCGCAGCACGTCATGAGCAACAGCACGAACGTCCTCGGGCACAACATAGCCGCGACGTTTGATGAAAGCATAAGCGCGAGCAGCCTTTGCCAGATTGATAGAGGCACGGGGCGAACCACCAAAGGAAATCATTTCCTTCATATCTTTCAAGCCGTAGCGATCTGGGAAACGAGTAGCAAACACGATGTCAGCAATATACTGTTCAATCTTCTCATCGATATAAACTTCGCGAACTACCTGACGAGCCTTCAGAATCTCATCAGAGGTCGTGACAGGCAATACCTTGGGCAGCGACTCCTGAATGTTTTCGCGAATAATCTTCTTTTCTTCGTCAATCGTCGGATAGCCAATCACCACTTTCAACATAAAACGGTCCATCTGTGCCTCAGGCAACGGATAGGTTCCTTCCTGTTCGATGGGGTTCTGCGTTGCCATAACAAGGAAGGGATTCGGCAGATTAAAAGTCTCACTGCCAATAGTCACTTGTTTCTCTTGCATCGCTTCAAGCAAAGCGCTCTGCACCTTAGCCGGAGCACGGTTGATTTCATCAGCAAGCACGAAGTTGGCAAATACAGGACCCTGCTTTACTTGGAATCTCTCTTCCTTCTGCGAGTAGATCATCGTACCAGTCACATCGGCTGGCAACAGGTCGGGCGTAAACTGAATGCGGCTATAAGTGGCATCGACAAGCTGCGACAAGGTCTTGATAGCTAAAGTTTTAGCCAATCCAGGCACACCTTCCAGCAAAATATTACCGTCGCTCAGCAAACCAATCAGCAAAGAGTCCACTAAGTGTTTCTGACCTACGATTACCTGATCCATACCTGTTACCAAGTTCTGTACGAATCCACTCTGTTGTTCTATCCGGATATTTAATTCGCGGATGTCAATAGCTTCTGCCATAATTGTTATCTTATTTTTAATGTTAGTCCATATTTTATTTTCAAAATGCAAAAGTACGCAATTCCCCTCTGAATACGCACGTCTACATACCTAAATAATATTAAAAAAGTTTCCTAAAACTTACATTTTAAGAAACTTTTTATATTACCATGCCAAATTGTTATTGCTTCTTACGCTTTTTCAATTGTAACTTCGGTATTTTAATGACCTGTCCAGCTTTTATTTGTGGATGACGAGGCAGGTCGTTGTAAACCTCAATATAGCACTCCATGTCGGGACCTAAGTGAGCACGACAAATGCTATAGAACGTCTGACCTGGTTGCACTTTTACTTCGTGGTCAAGTCCCACAATACGATAGGCTCCTAAGCGTACGCGTTCGTCCTTAGCAGCATACTTGTCTATTTCAGGAGCTGGCTGAACCTTAGGCTTCTCAATCTGAGGTTCTTCCTTCTTAGGCTTGACGATCTGAGACTCTTCCTTCTGAGGTTTCTCAACCTGAGATTCCTCTACCTTGGGGACTTTTTGCTCAACAACAGGTTCTACAGGATTCACAACAATTGCAGTATCCTGAGATTCAGGAACATAAACTGTATCACGGACTATCACTGTATCGCTCAATGCACATAAGGCTGTTTGCTTACATCCATAATAGTAACCACCTGCAGCAGAAAGGCAAGCTAAACATATTGCAGCGAATGCAATCCATACCCACTTGCTCCATGAGTGCGAGTCATCTTCATCCTCTTCATTTACGGGATTTTCTGAAATTCCATTGTCTTCTTCTGGTTGCTCCTCAGTAATTTCTATCAAAGGGGCAACGGTAGACGTCTCTTCCAGCTTATCTTCTTTTGTAGGTGGCTCTTCCGGTTGTTCTTCCTCAATAGTTGGCTCTTCAGTCTGTACTTCCGTAATAGGTGTCTCTTCCGGCAGTTCTTCCTTAATTGTTGGCCCTTCAGGTTGTTTCAATTGTTCGAGTTGAACCAACTCCTCCTCAGTCAGATCATCATTGATTTCGTCAACATCATTATCTGTAGGTTGTTCCTTCAAATCGTCAAATTCAACATTATCGTTGAGTACTACTGTCTCGAACTGGGAGAAAGGCTTGTTGACAAGCTCTTTCATCGTAGCATCAGGGGTGAACGTTATCTTTGAGTGCTCACCTATCATGACCCTGTCGCCAGTACGCACACTGACACTCTCACGAGCCTCGACAGTAATCACCTTAAAGGTACCCAAACCCTTGACTTTCACCAGATCGTTCTTCTCCAGTCGTTCCTGAATAATAGCAAACAACTCTGTTGCAAAGCGATTGGCTTCACTCTGCTCCAGTCCATTTTTGGTAATCAGGACTTTCGCTATCTCTTGTATCGTTAATCTTCCCATAGCCCTACTCTCATCCTTTCAATTTGTCCTTCATCGTCTGGTTCGGTTTGAAGTTAAGTACCAGTTTGGGCGGCACCAACATACGCTGTCCAGAGGCAGGATTTACCATGATACGTTCCATCTTTTTCTTCGTCTCGAAGACTCCGAAATTAGGCACCAGTACAGCATTATCTTCCTGAAAGGCATCACCCATCGCATTGATAATATTATTTACCAACGTTTGAGTGTCTTTAGCACTAAAACCTGTACGTGATGCCAGTTCTGCGATAAACTCTTTGTTATTCATATCGTCGTATTTGGAATATGTCTTTCAAATCTTCGTTGTTCCATATAAGTCGAATTCTTCCGAATCCGTAATGCGAACCATATAGAAGTTGCCAATGGTTAATTGCTCTGAGGCAGGAATAAGTACTTCTGGGTCAACTTCTGGTGAGCAGTATTCAGTACGTCCGATGAACCAGTCACCCTCCAATCGGTCAATGATGACACGCAGAGTCGTGCCAACCTTCTGGGCTTCTATCTCGGCACTGATATTCTGTTGAATGCGCATCAGTTTGTCAAGTCTGGTCTGTTTTACCTCCTCAGGCACATCGTCTTCATAATGCTGTTCTGAATAGGTGCCTTCCTCTTCTGAATAGGCAAAAGCACCCATACGTTCGAATCGTGCCCACTTGGTAAACGCAATAAGCTCGGCAAAATCCTCGTCAGTTTCACCAGGGAAGCCGACCATCAACGTTGTTCGCAAACAAATGCCTGGTACCTCTTTTCGCAACTTTTCCACCAACTCGTAGGTCTCTTGTTTGCTGACGTTTCGTTTCATACGCGACAGCATGTTATCAGAGATGTGTTGGAGGGCAATGTCAAGATACTTGCAGACATTGGGCTTCTCGCGCATCACTCGTAACAGGTCCCATGGGAAATGCGTAGGATATGCGTAGTGCAGGCGAATCCACTCTACACCGGGAATATCAGCCATCTGCTCTATCAATTCGGCAATATGCTGTTTCCCGTCAATATCAATGCCATAGTAGGTTAGTTCCTGAGCAATGACGTTAAACTCTTTGACACCCTGACTGACCAACCAACGTACTTCATCCAATATTTCCTGCATCGGACGACTCTGATGCTTACCAGTAATCAATGGAATAGCACAATAGGCGCAATGACGGTCGCAGCCTTCCGAAATCTTCAAATAAGCATAATGCGAAGGTGTTGTGATGTGGCGGTGGGGCTCAATATCTTCTAGATCTGCTGGTTTTTCTAGATGTTCTAGATAATCTAAATCTGTCAGTAACTGCTTATAGTTAAACTTCCCATACCACCCATCCACTTCGGGAATTTCATCTTCCAAATCAGCCAGATAGCGCTCTGAGAGACAACCCATCACGAAGAGTTTTTCTATTCTGCCTTCGGTTTTAGCTTGTGCAAACTCCAAAATAGTATTGATGCTTTCTTCTTTTGCATCAGCAATGAAGCCACAAGTGTTGATGACGACGATTTCCCCCTGAGGGTCATTGCTATCATGTGTACAGTGATAGCCGTTGGCCTCCATGAGTCCCATCAGGTTCTCCGAATCCACAAGATTCTTCGAGCACCCAAGTGATATGAAATCTATCGTCTTCATCATCCTAGTGTTTAAACAGCGAATCAACGAACTCCTTACGCTCAAAGAGTTGCAGGTCTTCCATACCCTCACCCAGACCAATATATTTCACAGGAACTTTCAGTTGGTCGGATATGCCGATGACTACTCCGCCTTTGGCAGTACCATCAAGTTTGGTGATAGCCAACGACGTGATTTGTGTAACGGCTGAAAACTGCTTAGCCTGCTCAAAGGCATTCTGTCCGGTAGAGCCATCGAGCACCAGCATCACCTCGTCAGGTGCCTCAGGCATGACTTTCTTCATGACCTCCTTCACCTTCTTTAGCTCGTTCATCAAGCCTACCTTGTTATGCAGACGACCAGCCGTATCTATCAGCACCACATCAGCACCATTAGCTTTAGCACTCTGCAAGGTGTCAAAGGCTACAGAAGCAGGGTCGGAACCCATTTGTTGCTTGACGACGGGTACGCCCACACGTTCTCCCCAGATACACAACTGCTCGACAGCGGCTGCACGGAACGTATCTGCCGCACCCAGATATACTTTCTTACCAGCCTGTTTGAACTGATAAGCGAGTTTTCCTATAGTCGTGGTCTTACCAACGCCATTTACACCAACAACCAAAATAACATACGGCTTGTGGTCGTTGGGAAGATCCCAATTATCGTTATCTTCCGTATTGTTCTCAGCCAACAGCGCAGCGATCTCTTCGCGCAAAATGCCATTGAGTTCTGAGGTCGACACATATTTGTCACGAGCCACGCGTTCCTCTATTCGCTCAATAATCTTAAGAGTTGTATCTACACCGACATCCGATGTAATCAGAACTTCTTCAAGATTGTCAAGCACATCATCATCCACTTTCGACTTACCAGCTACCGCACGTGCCAGTTTGTCGAATACGCTGGTCTTAGTTTTCTCCAAACCTTTGTCCAACGTCTCTTTTTTATCCTTGTTGAAAAATCCAAAAATACCCATAATACATACTAAATTCCGTGCAAAGGTACGAATAAGTGAGCAAAAAGCCAAATAATTTTGGTTTTTTCGAACGAGAGAACCTTCACCAAGGTGAAAGTTAGTAAAAAAAGACGAGATAGCAAAAAAAGAAGCTGCAATTTCTGTTGCAGCCTCTCTTTTTATGTATTGAATGAATATTAGTTCTTGAAGAAGTCCTTAACGGCCTCGTTAGGAACCATCTGCTCGTCGAAGTTCGTGGAGGGTAGCGACGGTTTTCTTTGCCATGCTTTAAACAGATTATTTAATCTCCTTGTGCACAGTCATGCGCTTCAGGATGGGGTTATACTTCTTGAGTTCCATTCTCTCAGGGGTATTCTTACGATTCTTGGTCGTAATATAGCGGCTTGTTCCGGGCAGTCCACTCTCTTTCATCTCAGTGCACTCCAGAATCACCTGAACGCGGTTACCCTTTGCTTTCTTTCCTGCCATGCTATTAGTCTCCTATTACTTTAATGTCTTTCCAGTCTACAAAACCTTTAGCAACAGCCTGCTTCAGGGCAGCGTCCAGACCAACCTTATTAATCATACGCAGACCAGCGGCGCTGATCTTCAACTGAATCCAGCAAGCCTCCTCTACATAGTAGAACTTCTTGCTGAACAGGTTTACATCAAAGCTGCGCTTTGTGCGGTGCTTTGAGTGAGACACATTATTACCGATCTGTGCCTTCTTTCCCGTAATCTGACAAATTTTCGACATTTCTATCTACTTTTTCTTGTTCCTTAATTGATACTTACTCCAAACAAGGTGCAAAGGTACACATTTTCAATGAGAAATGGAAAATGCGAAATGAGAAATATTACACCTTTAATGTTTTTTAACCTTCTATCTCCTTTTTTACTTCCGTTTTAAGGAATTCTAGGAACATTTGCATCACTTTATTTGTTGCAATCGCTAAGTTGATGTCACGTCCGTGGTCCTCTTGAACCATCATCGTCACCTGCTTCTCTTGGGTACCACAAGCCAACCAAATCGTACCGATGGGAATGTCTTTCGGGCCACCAGTAGGACCAGCGTAACCCGTAGACGCTAATGCGAAATCGGTATTCAATGCCTTACAAGCGCCTTTCACCATCTGACAGGCAACTTCCTCACAGACCGCAGTTTTCTCAGCTATCACCTGCGGATCTACGCCCAGCAGTGCTTCCTTAGTTTCATCGACATACGAAATAATACCACCCTTGAAATATTTCGACGCACCAGGAACGGCAATAATAGCCTCGGCGATACGTCCACCCGTACAGCTCTCAGCTGTAGCTACGGTTTTCTCCATTTCCCACAGCATCTGGCTGACTTCCCTACTGATAATCTTACTTTCAAAATCCATATCTTTCTGTTTTTCGTTATTTCGATTTTTCGTTATCTCGATATTACGTTATAACGTTATTACAACTATTTGAACGTGACCTTGGAGAATGCGGGAGCATTGATGTCACAAAACTCCTTGTCCAAGAACTTGTAATAGCCCACGATGCCAATCATCGCGGCATTGTCCGTCGTGTAACTGAACTTCGGAATATAAATGGTCCATCCGTAGCGCTTGGCATAGTCGTGGAAAGCATTGCGCAGTCCGTTGTTGGCACTCACGCCACCAGCCACAGCCACGTGCTTGATGCCGGTCTGCTTCACAGCCAGCTTCAGTTTCTTCATCAGGATATCCACGATGGTCCACTCAAGCGAAGCAGCGATGTCCTCTTTGTGGTGTTCAATAAAGTCCGGTTCCTCCTCCACCCACTTGCGCAGATTATAGAGGAACGAAGTCTTCAAACCCGAGAAACTGTAGTCCAATCCTGGGATATGGGGTTCCGAGAACTGATAAGCCTTCGGATTTCCCTGACGCGCCAAACGGTCGATGATAGGACCACCTGGATAACCCAGTCCCATCACCTTCGAGCACTTGTCGATAGCCTCACCAGCAGCGTCGTCGATGGTCTGTCCCAACACTTCCATATTGTTATAGGCATTAACCTTGACAATCTGAGAATTACCACCACTGACCAACAGACACAGGAACGGCAATGGAGGCGGATTGAAGTCACCTTCTCCACCATCGATGAAGTGTGCCATCACGTGTCCCTGCAGGTGGTTGACATCAATCAGGGGAATACCCAGCGAACGTGCAAAACCCTTGGCAAAGTTAACACCCACCAACAACGAGCCCATCAGACCAGGACCACGCGTAAAGGCCACTGCACTCAACAGTTCCTTCGTGATGCAAGCACGCTTAATGGCCTCATGTACCACTGGCACGACATTCTGCTGATGTGCACGACTGGCCAGCTCAGGCACCACGCCACCATACGACTCATGTACAGCCTGCGATGCCGTCACGTTCGACAGCAGCACGCCGTTCTTCAGCACGGCAGCAGATGTATCGTCACACGACGACTCTATACCTAATATATATATATCCTTCGTCATTTCGATATTTCGACTTTAATAAGATAAAATCTCCACGCCGTGTTCTGTCATCAGCAGCGTATGTTCCCATTGTGCACTGGGCTTCTCGTCCTCCGAGATAACCTCCCAGCCCCAAGGGTCGTCAGCATCGATAAACACCTTCCATGTGCCCATGTTAATCATCGGCTCGATAGTGAATACCATGCCTGGCACCAACAGCATACCGTTTCCTTTTTGCGCAAAGTGGCACACCTCGGGTTCTTCGTGGAAGTGGCACCCTACCCCATGGCCGCACAGGTCACGCACAACACCATAGTGATACTTCTTGGCATGCTTCTCGATGGCCTTGCCTATCTCGTTCACAAAACCCCAAGGTTTAGCAGCCTCCATCCCTATTTCCAAACATTCTTTGGTCACACGCACCAATTGTTCTTTCTCGGGTGTTGTCTTACCTATAATATACATACGCGAGGCATCGGCATAATAACCGTCCAAAATGGTGGTGAAGTCGACATTGATAATGTCGCCCTCTTCCAAAATGTCGTCGGCTTTGGGCACACCATGACACACCACTTCGTTAATGCTCGTGCAGACGCTCATCGGGAATGGAGGGGTCTCGCCGTCCTCTATATCATAGTTCAAGCAGGCCGGTATAGCGCCGTGCTTGGCACAATAGTCACGACAGATCTGGTCTATCTCCAAAGTCGACATACCAGCATGAATAGCCTCTCCAACGGTATCCAGCACACCCGTGTTCACCACACCAGCACGACGAATGCCTTCTATCTGTTCAGGGGTTTTTATCAAGTCTGGCGTTGGTACCAGTGCCCCTTTATTCTCCAAATACATTATGCGCTTGTCCAGTTCCGTGGGTTGTTCTCCAGACTTGCAGCGCCAACTTCTTTTCACCATATTTTCCTAATTTGGGTGCAAAGGTAATACTTTTTTCGTGAATTGGCACGATATTTGCATAAGAATAGCCAAAAGATTAACTAAATATAATAATTAAAGTATATGCAAAAAGGTAACATCGGGGTTACTACCGAGAACATCTTCCCCGTCATCAAAAAGTTTCTCTATTCAGATCATGAGATTTTCCTACGCGAGATGGTCAGCAATGCCGTCGACGCTACGCAGAAGATGAAGACGCTGGCTGCCCAAGGCGAATATAAGGAGGAGCTGGGCGACCTGACCGTTCGTGTCAGTCTGGATGCCGACAAGGGTACCATCACCATCAGCGACCACGGTATTGGCATGACCGAAGAGGAAATCGACAAGTACATCAACCAGATTGCTTTCTCTGGCGTTACCGACTTCCTCGAGAAGTACAAAGACAATGCCAACAACATTATCGGCCACTTCGGTCTGGGCTTCTACTCTTCGTTCATGGTAGCGAAGAAGGTGGAGATTATCACCAAAAGCTACAAGGACGGCTCGAAGGCCGTGAAGTGGAGCTGCGACGGCTCTCCTGCCTACGAGATTGACGATGCCGAGCGCGAGGACCACGGTTCGGACATCATCCTCTACATCGACGACGATTGCAAGGAATTCCTCGAGAAAAGCAAACTCGAGCAGTTGCTTAACAAGTACTGCAAATTCATGGCTGTGCCCGTTGCCTTCGGTAAGAAGCAGGAGTGGTCCAGCGACGAGAAGAAGATGGTGGACACCCAGGAGGACAACATCATCAACAACGTGGAGCCCCTGTGGACCAAGACGCCTTCAACGCTGAAGGACGAGGACTACAAGTCATTCTATCGCACGCTCTATCCCATGAGCGACGAGCCCCTGTTCTGGATTCACCTGAACGTGGACTACCCCTTCAACCTGACGGGTATCCTCTACTTCCCGAAGATCAAGTCGAGCATCGAACTGCAGAAGAACAAGATTCAGCTCTACTGCAACCAGGTGTTCGTTACCGACCAGGTGGAGGGCATCGTGCCTGAGTTCCTTACGCTGTTGCATGGTGTCATCGACTCGCCGGACATCCCCCTGAACGTCTCTCGCTCTTATCTGCAGAGCGACCGCGAGGTGAAGAAGATCTCCACCTATATCACCAAGAAGGTGGCCGACCGCCTGAAGGCCATCTTCACCGAGAACCGCAAGGAGTTCGAGGAGAAGTGGGACGACCTGAAGCTCTTCATCAACTACGGCATTCTTTCGGAGGAAGGCTTCTACGACCGCGCCAAGGAGTTCGCCCTCTTCAAGGACACTGAGGGCAAGTACTTCACCTTCGACGAGTACAAGACCCTCATCGAGGGCGCCCAGAAGGACAAGGACGACCAGCTGGTCTATCTCTATGCCACCGACAAGGACGAGCAGTACTCCTACATCAAGGCCGCCCAGGACAAGGGCTACTCGGTGCTGCTGCTCGACGGCCAGCTCGACGTGCCCACCATCCAGACCCTGGAGCAGAAGTTCGAGAAAAGCCGTTTCACACGTGTCGATGCAGACATCATCGACCGTCTCATCGTCAAGAGCGACGCCCCCAAGAGCGACCTCAGCGAGGACGACTCTGCCAATTTGTCACAGGTCTTCAAATCACAGATGCCCAAACTCGACCACACAGAGTTCATGGTACAGGTAGATGCTCTGGGCGCAGAAGCTCGTCCTGTCGTTATTACCCAAAACGAATGGATGCGTCGTATGAAGGAGATGAGCCGCTTCCAGCCAGGCATGAACTTCTACGGACAGATGCCCGACTCGTTCAACCTCGTGCTCAACAGCGACCACCCACTGGTAAAGCGCGTCCTCGACGACTGCAAGGCCAGCACCGAAGAGGCTCTGAAGCCCATCGTCTCTGAGTTGAAAGGTCAGGAGGCCCGTCTTGCCGCCATCCAACAGCAACAGGACAAGAAAAAGTACGACGAACTGACACAAGACGACAAGGACATGAAGGCCGAGTGCGAGAAGGCCGTCCAGGAACAGAAGGACAAGAAGAACGACGTGCTCAGCGGTTTCGCTGCTGACAACGCCGTAGTCCATCAGCTCATCGACCTTGCCCTCCTTCAGAACGGCATGCTAAAGGGCGAAGCACTCGATAAGTTCCTGAAACGAAGTGTTGAACTTATCAAGGCTTAACAAGATAAGTTCTCCTTTCCAGATACAATGAAGCTCCGACTTGCGTTTTGCAGATCGGAGCTTTAATTATTTTAGATAAGAATCCTAAAAGTAACTATTTCTGTGCTTCGCGGCCAATGCCCAGAGCTTTGATGTTGGCCTCGACAATGGCGTCGCCCTTACGACCGAAAACGCGACGAATGGCATCTTCAAGCTTATCGTACTCAATGCCAAGTGCCTTCTGAGCAGCACCCAAGAGAATGACGTTAGCCGAACGTGGAATGCCAGCATCTTTGGCTTTCTGCTCAATATCAAGCATGATAACATTAGGCAATTTCTCGAGATCGGCCTTGATGGTGTCAATCTCAGGATAGTTGGGAATATTGACGAAGGGAGCACTCGACGTAATAATCCAGCCTTCTTTTGAGAGGAAAGGCAGATAGCGAAGAGCCTCCATGGGTTCCATCGAGATAATAACATCGGCACCACCAAGAGGAATGAGGTCGCTCTGGATGGGCTCGCTGGAGATACGAAGATTTGACTGTACGTCACCTCCACGCTGGCTCATGCCGTGAACCTCAGCCTGCTTGATATAAAGGTTTTCCTTCATAGCAGCCTCGCCAATAATCGTTGCAATGGAGAGGATACCCTGACCTCCTACTCCACAAAGAATTATATCAGTTTTCATGATTTATCTTTTTACTTTTTTCCTTTTTACTTTTTCTCTGCAGCCTTCTTCTGCTTGAGGTGACGCTGAAGGGTCTGCATGCACTCGCGACGTGGAATAATGACAGAGACGCCGTGATAGTTGATTTCCTGTTCGAGAGTCTGCTTAATCTCATCCATATTCTTAGGCAGAGGGACAACGACTTTCAAGTGCTCTTCGCTGACACCAAGTCCACGACAGATGGCCTCGAACTTATTAGTGCCAGCAGAATCCTGGCCGCCCGTCATGGCTGTAGTCAAGTTGTCGGAAATGATGACGGTAATATCAGCATTCTCGTTGACGGCATCCAAAAGCCCCGTCATACCAGAGTGCGTAAAGGTAGAGTCACCGATAATAGCAACAGCAGGCCACTGACCTGCATCGCTTGCACCTTTGGCCATCGTGATAGAAGCACCCATGTCGACACACGAGTGGATAGCTTTATAAGGAGGCAGGAAGCCGAGCGTGTAGCAACCGATATCGCCAAACACACGAGCGTTGGGATAATTAAGGAGAACTTCGTTTAGCGCCTGATAGACGTCGCGGTGGCCACAGCCCTGACAGAGTGCGGGTGGACGTGGGGCAACATCTTCGCAAGGAGCATAATTCTCGCCTATCTCCATACCCAACGCCTTCTTGATAAGATCGGGATTGAGTTCACCGGTACGAGGCAACTCACCCGTCAGACGGCCCTTGATGACAGCATTGCCTGGCATAACACCACGCACCTGATCCTCAATGAAGGGCTGACCCTCTTCAGCAATCAGCACAAACTCGCAATCGTCCGTCATACGACGAATCAGTTTCTTAGGAATAGGATACTGCGAAATCTTCAACACGGGGAAAGGACAGCCTTGCGGATAGCACTCCATCAGATAGTTGTAGGCAATACCGCTGGCGATGATACCAAGAGAATGGTCTTTCCCGTCAATATACTTGTTATACTTGCTATCGACAGACATCTGTTCTAACAGAGGCTGCTGAGCTGTTACAATATCATTGCGCTTGCGAGCAAAGGCAGGCAGCAACACCCAGTTCGAAGCCTTAGCGTTGTAGTTCAATTCGTTCTGCTGGCGGGGTTCGTCAGCACACTCGACGACTGCGCGCGAATGGGCCATGCGGGTGGTTACACGCATCAGCACGGGCAACTGCAATTTCTCGGACATCTCATATGCTTCAGCCATCATATTGTAGGCTTCCTGCTGGGTAGAAGGCTCCAATGTTGGAATCATGGCAAACTTGCCATAGAAACGAGAGTCCTGCTCGTCCTGTGAAGAGTGCATCGAGGGGTCGTCGGCCACCAGTACAATGATACCACCATTGGTACCTGTCATTGCTGAATTGACAAAGGGGTCAGCACAAACGTTCAAGCCTACATGTTTCATGCACACCAAGGCGCGCTTACCCATGTACGACATACCCAAAGCGGCCTCCATAGCCGTCTTCTCATTAGTACTCCAGCGGCTATGTACCCCACGCTCTTTGGCCAAGGGCGACATCTGGATATACTCTGTAATCTCTGTGGAGGGAGTGCCTGGATAGGCATAGACGCCACTCAGTCCAGCATCGAGTGCGCCCTGAGCAATGGCCTCGTCTCCTAAAAGAAGCTTTTTCATATCTGTATTTTTTTAGTTGAGAGTTTAACGTTTAAAAATGTATATTTTTGATTATCACAGTTCATCGCACTCGTGCAACCACAATGCACAGGAAGCATCGCTAGGCATACGCCAGTCGCCACGAGGCGAAAGTGAGATACTACCGACCTTCGGTCCGTCAGGCAGACAAGAACGTTTGAACTGCTGGGCAAAGAAACGACGACAGAACGTAGTGAGCCACTTCTTGATGGTCGCTTTGTCGTAGCTGGCGCCAAAGGCATTCTGAGCCAGCAGCATGATTTTAGCAGGACTGAAGCCATAACGCATCATATAGTATAGGAAGAAGTCGTGGAGCTCATAAGGTCCGACGAGGTCTTCTGTCTTCTGTGCAATATTGCCTTGAGCATCGGCTGGTGTCAATTCTGGCGAGATAGGTGTGTTGATGATGTCTATCAGCACATCACGCTCGGCCGACGACTTGGGCAACGAGGCGATATAACGTATAAGATATTGGATGAGGGTCTTGGGAATACCTGCATTCAGACCATACATTGACATGTGGTCACCATTGTACGTAGCCCAGCCCAATGCCAATTCAGACAGGTCGCCAGTACCAACGACGAGAGCTGACAGTTTGTTGCTCAAATCCATCAGAATTTGAGTACGCTCACGGGCTTGCGAATTTTCATAAGTGACATCGTGATTGTTTATGTCGTGACCAATATCTTCGAAATGCTGCTTTACGGCTTTTGCAATAGAAATCTCCATCTGCGAGATTCCCAACAGTTGCATAAGCGTAGTAGCATTATCATGGGTGCGGTCTGACGTGCCGAAGCCTGGCATCGTGACACCAACAATTCCCTTACGGTCATACCCTAATTTATCAAAGGTACGCACGCACACGAGAAGGGCCAATGTAGAGTCGAGCCCCCCACTGATGCCAAGCACCACATGCTGACAGTTGGTGTGTACCAGTCGTTTGGCCAGTCCTGCCGTTTGAATATTCAGGATTTCTTCGCAGGAGTCAGCCATATCGTTGTCGTTGGGAATGAAGGGATGCGAGTCTATTAATCGCTCGAGTTTGAAGGGATGCTGCTCTATAGGCAGCTTGGCATTGACAATACGTGCATGACCATTGCGCTGCGCAGTCTTGAAGGTTGAGTTGGCACGTCGCTCTGTGCGAAGGCGCTCGACATCAATCTGAGCGACCTGCAGCTGAGGCTGGAACGAAAAGCGATCACCCTCAACCAACTGGATGCCATTTTCGAAGATCATAGCATTGCCGCCATAGACGACATCCTGCGTAGACTCACCAAAACCACATGAGCTATACACATAGCCACATATGGTACGGGCACTCTGTTGAGCTACCAACGAGCGCAGATAACAGTGCTTGCCTATAAGTTCGTCGGAAGCCGAAAGGTTCAAAATAATATCTGCACCTGCCATTGTCAGATTATTGCTAGGTGGAATAGGTGCCCAAACATCCTCGCAGATTTCGATACCCAGGCCAATGCCATCGCTCGTCTTAATAACGACAGGCTCAGCGGACATCTCTACTGGCGAACCAGCCAGATAGGTGGTAGTGGGGTTCAAGTCGCGAGCGGAAGCAAACCAGCGTTTCTCATAGAATTCGCCATAGTTAGGCAGATAAGTCTTTGGCACCACTGCCAAAATACAGCCCTGCTGAAGGACAACAGCACAATTGAGTAACAGCGAACCCACCTCAATGGGCATACCAACTACCGAAATGATGTCGAGTTTGCGTGTAAAATCAATCAGTTTAAGTAATCCTTCCTCAGCCTTATCTAACAACAGACGTTCACGAAACAAGTCCTGACAAGTGTAACCCGTGATAGACAACTCAGGGAACACTACCACTTCAACGTGTTCTACATCGGCTATCGTAATGAGGCGTTCGATTTCCTGTACATTGTATGTGACATCAGCCACCTTGACAGCAGGTACAGCAGCAGCAACTTTGACGAATCCGTATTTCATCTTGACAATCTAACGATTTACTAGTTATTACTTTAAGGAATTAACAGCGACGAGTCTCCATAGCTCAGAAAACGAAAGTCGTGCGACAGTGCATAGTCGTAAATTTTATGCCAATCACCTTTCACAAAGGCACTTACCAATAGTAGCAACGTAGACTGCGGCTGATGGAAGTTGGTAATCAGCATCTTTACGATATGATAATCATAACCTGGAGCTATGATAATTTGCGTTGAAGAGTGAAGGACGGTCAGTTCATGACGTATCATCCAATCGAGCAGAGCCTGAAGGACACGTTTAATATTAAACGTTGATGGTTGAACGTTGTACGGTTCCCATTGGCTGACATGAAGATCTTCCTCCTTGATCTCAGGATTGGTAAGCACTTTGAGGCCCATATAATACAGGCTTTCAAGCGTACGAACGCTGGTGGTTCCAACGGCAATAGCACGGCCCTCATGAGCTATGAGACGTTCGATAGTGTGACGACGCACGGCAATATACTCCGTATGCATTTCGTGTTCACCTATCGTCGCACTCTTCACAGGACGGAATGTGCCTGCACCAACGTGTAGAGTCAGTTCCTCGCGCTCAATACCACAGGCATCAAGTTCACTCAAGACTGCATCGGTAAAATGCAGGCCAGCAGTAGGTGCAGCCACACTTCCCTTGATTTTTGAATATACCGTCTGGTATGTTGTAAGGTCACTCTCCTGTGTTTCGCGATTCAAGTACGGAGGTATAGGCAATTCACCCATCGCATCCAGTATCTCTGCAAAACTGATGGAGGCATTGTCCCACTCGAAATCAATCCATTGGCTTGTGCCATGTTCGCCCCTGCGCGTAGCCTTAATTTCTAATTTCTCGTTTCTAATTTCTAATTGACGAATTAAGGCACCTTCCTTCCATTTCTTCAAATTGCCGACCAGACAGAGCCATGAGCATCGATCGGTAGTCTGAAACATCTGTTCGTAGTCGGCAGGCTGAGCAGGCTCCAATAGGAATATCTCTATCAGAGCACCTGTATTTTCTCCTTTCTCGTTGGTTTTACGAAAATGCAGACGAGCCTGAATGACACGAGTGTTGTTCATGACCATCAATGCGCCCTTCGGCAAGTATTTCGGCAGGTTGTAAAAGACATCCTCTCCAACCTCACCCTGACGATATATGAGCAACTTCGAATGATCACGCTGTTCTTTTGGGAACTTGGCGATACGTTCGTCAGGCAACTCGTAGTTATAGTCGCTTATCTGTATTTCTTGTGTATTCATCTGATTCTATCAGCTGCCCTTACCAATCGTTCGTCATCCATAATACCTTTTCGTGCCATCAGACAAAGAATAGCACTAACAGCAGGCAAGGCACCCCAGACGTTAACAATATCGTATTGCAGGCCAGTAGACATCATAAATTTGTTGACCAGCATAACGGCAGGATACCATAATACAAACAATATGGCTGCGAGGATGCTAAGACGAGCCTGCAGTGGACGACGCTTATACTTGAATATTGTAAAGAAGCTAAGAGACGATGCAACTAAGGCCAGCAAAAAGAGAGGCCACATCGGATAATTCACGATGATGAGCACTCCCAGTATTACGGCCAGCAGCAAAAAAACGGACTGCTTGCGTTGTATCATAAACGTTCTTCGATAGCTGTTACGGCCTGAGCATCACGAGACGGGTCACGCCAGTAGATCTTGTTCTCCACAAACTCCTGAGTAGCCAGCAGTGAGGGCTTGGGCAGCTTCTCGTAATAACGTGAAATCTCAATCTGTTCACGATTCTCGAAGACTTCCTCCAGCGAGTCGTTGTAAGAGGCAAACTCTGCCAATTTCTTGCTCAAATCATCCTTGATCTGCAAACTAATCTGATTAGCACGCTTTGAAATAATAACTACGCTCTCGTAGATATTGCCTGTGTCCTCACAGAGGTCCATAATGTTGCGTGTAACGGTATTTACCGGTGCTTTTGACTTTTTGTAATCCATCTTAATCTATTTATTTTACGATTATTTAATTGCTACTTGTATATTTCTTACACTTTGCGATGTATTTCTCAGCGGTCTTGGCTTCCTTTGACTCAGGGAACTCGTTCATAAAACCATAGCACTCATCCTCGGCATCACGATAGCGTTCCACTTTTTTCTCTTCCGAACTATTCTCAGCAAGATAATATTTACTCTTCATGATGAGCACTGAAAAGTCCTCGCGCATAGTGGTATACGGATATGTTTTCAGGGCATTCTGAGCCGTAATGATGCAAGCCTCGTAATTCGATTCTGTATTGGCGTTGATGTTGCCGAAATAGCCGCCGAGATTGTAATACAACTTGGCAGAGAGATATTCTTTCTTCACCAAATTGTCTTGCAAAACAAACAAACGCTGCTGGGCATCCTCACGATACTTCGAATCAGGATAGTAATCGAGGAAGTTCTGATAGGCGTTGATGGCTCCTACTGTAGGAGTCTGATCGAGACGCGGCTCAGGAACGCTCTGATAGAGCGCCTGACCAATATGATAGCAAGCCTCCTCGGCATAATCTCCTTTGGGATAGCTCTGGAAGTATTTCTTGAATGTAGCACTGGCTGCCTCATAGTCTCTGTTACAATACTGCGCCATTGCCAGTAGGTACAGACTTTCCTGCGCATTCTGACGACCTTTCTGTAGTGTTACTTGTTCGGACAGCAATACAGCCGCATTCTGGAATTTGCCCATTGCAAAACATTCCTTAGCATATTCATACTTGTATGCGTTATCCGACATCTTGTATACTTTCTGAAATTCCGATGTACAACCCATCATCAGGATTGCACAACAAAGAGCTATTATATAGTGTCTTTTCATCTTTTTCTGTTTTTGACGTGCAAAATTACTAATTTTCTATGGAAAAGCAAAGGAAATAGAACCTTTTTTAGCAATTTCTCCCTTAAGATAACGTTTTTTACGATGAAAATACATACCTTTGCACATTATGAACTTCGAATTGACATCAAAATACAAACCAACAGGCGACCAGCCGGAAGCCATCCAACAGCTCACAGATGGACTATTGCGAGGCGACAAGGCACAGGTATTATTGGGGGTAACAGGCTCTGGCAAGACCTTTACTATTGCAAATGTAATTGCAAATATCAACAAGCCCACTCTAATCTTGTCGCACAACAAAACATTGGCAGCCCAACTTTATGAGGAGATGCGAGGCTTCTTTCCTGACAATGCAGTCGAATATTATGTCAGCTATTACGACTACTATCAGCCAGAAGCCTACTTACCGACCACCGACACTTACATCGAAAAAGACCTAGCCATCAACGAAGAAATAGACAGGCTTAGACTACGAGCAGTAAGTAGTTTAATGTCAGGAAGAAAAGATGTTGTCGTTGTATCTTCTGTTTCATGTATTTATGGTATGGGAAGCCCGATGGCGCTCAACGAAAATATTATTGAGATTCATTGTGGACAGATTCTTGATCGTAATGCATTGTTAAGAAAATTAGTATCTGCTCTCTATGTTCGTAACGACATTGAACTGAAGCGTGGCTCTTTCCGTGTAAAGGGCGACACCGTCGATATTGCACTAGCCTATAGTGAGGTTATCCTACGCATCACGTTCTGGGATGACGAGATTGACTCCATCGAAGAACTTGATGCTGTCACCATGCAACGGATGGCAAAATTTGAAGCATATAAACTCTATCCTGCTAACCTCTTTATGACCACGCAGGAACAGACAAACATAGCCATTCGCAACATTCAGGACGACCTAGTAAAACAAGTCGCTTTCTTTGAGGAATTAGGTGACGGCATCAAAGCACAGCGTATAAAAGAACGCGTAGAGTATGACATGGAGATGATTAAGGAACTAGGTCACTGTTCAGGTATTGAGAACTACAGCCGCTATTTTGATGGTAGACAGGCAGGCGAACGTCCATATTGTCTGCTCGACTTTTTCCCTGACGACTATTTGATGGTGATTGACGAGAGCCACGTATCAGTGCCCCAAATCGGTGCGATGTGGGGAGGTGACCGAGCTCGTAAAACCAATCTTGTGGAATATGGTTTCCGTCTGCCTGCTGCCTTCGACAACAGACCACTGACATTCGATGAGTTCAATGCAATGACCCATCAGGTCATCTACGTCTCTGCAACACCAGCCGACTACGAACTTAACGAAGCCGAAGGCGTTGTTGTTGAACAAGTCATCCGTCCAACGGGTTTGTTGGATCCAGAGATAGAAGTACGTCCCACTGAGAATCAGATTGACGACCTATTAGAAGAAATTCACCAGCGCATAGAACATAAGGAACGCGTACTGATTACCACACTTACCAAGCGTATGGCTGAGGAATTAAGTGAATATCTGCTGAATCATGGCATACAGACGGCATACATCCATAGCGAAGTGACAACCTTAGAACGAGTTAAAATCCTAGAGAATCTTCGCAATGGTACTTTTGACGTGCTGGTTGGCGTCAATCTCCTTCGTGAAGGTCTCGATCTGCCGGAAGTGTCACTAGTAGCCATTTTAGATGCTGACAAGGAGGGATTCCTCCGCTCCCATCGCAGTCTGACGCAGACAGCTGGTCGTGCTGCTCGTAACGTCAATGGCAAAGTCATCATGTATGCCGACAATATCACGGCCTCCATGCAACTCACCATCGACGAGACACTACGTCGACGTACTAAGCAGTTAAAATATAATGAGGAACATGGTATCACACCTACTCAGATTCAGAAATCACTGAAACAGAGCGATCTACACCAGTTCGATGATTCTGCAAACAGCCAAGAAGGCTCAGCTTCAACCGTCTATATCGGCCCCTCAGAAGCCGCTTATGCAGCCGATCCCATCATTGAGCGTATGACTCGTCCACAATTGGAGAAGAGTATTGCTCAAACCACTCGTCTCATGAAGGATGCTGCCAAGAAGCTCGACTTCTTACAGGCCGCGCAGTATCGAGACGAAATCATACGATTGCAGAAAGAGCTAGAATTGAAATAAGATTAAAAAATCAAAAAAACGGCCCACATTTCTTGCGCACGTGCACAATTACAAATTATTATTTGTATTTTTGCACCAAATTAAAAATAAGATTAACAACAAAAGACACATACGTATGATGAAAAAATTATTCTTTACCATGCTCGCTCTCGTGCCACTCACGCTGTGGGCACAGGACAACACTTGGGAAATTAACGAAGAAGAAGAGGTTAAAAAAGAAGCGAAAGCCAAGCCCAAAGTCGATGAAAAATATCTGAAGGGTGCCGTACCTGAAGTCGACGGAAAAGTTGTATTCAGCACTAGTATCAATGCTCCTGGCAAGACGGCAGCTCAAATCTACGACATCCTGTTACAGTACATGGAGCGTATGACCAAGACCACCAACCAGATTCAATCGAAGATTATAACAGCCGATGCTGACAAGCACGAGATTACTGGTGCTTATCAAGAATGGCTCGTTTTCAAGAAGACCGCACTTTCCCTTGACCGCACACGTTTTATGTATGCTCTGAATGCTCAGTGCAGCGACGGCAGGGCCGACATCAAGATGACGCGTATCCGCTATCTCTATGAGGAAGAGCGCAGTCCTCAGCATATGACTGCAGAGGAGTGGATTACTGACAAAGAGGCCGTCAACAAAAAGAACACCAAACTGTTGCCAATTAGTGGCAAATTCCGTCGTAAGACCATCGACCGCAAGGACTTCCTGTTTAACAAATTTGAGTCGTTGTTGAAATGAGCATTCGTTCACTGCGCAACTGGCTCAACCTCATCTTTGTTGTTGGGGCGGCTACTGGTATGTTGGTGTTCTATCTGCACAACCACGAATTAGGCACCTATATCATCCTTGGCTCTATGGTGTTTAAATTTATCGAAGTGACACTGAGACTGATGAAGATATGAACAAGACAGTGCTATCACTACTATTGTTGCTTCTCATGCTCTGCATGCCCCGTGGTGTGCAAGCTCAGGTGTATAATGAGATGGATGCCAATGGCAATATCAATCAATATGATGAATATGGCAACCAGAACTTCAATCCCAACAAACGTGACTCCGTGAAAGGTGAGAAAGAGGTGCCTAAGGGGGTATGGGTGTGGACTGTCGACCGTCGTTTTGGCGACATACGTCCTGCCAAACTCGACACCATGCCCCATCTCTATCAGAATTCAATCTATAACACTGGCCTTTATGGCGAATACAACACCACTGGTAATAACTATACGCCACGATTGAGTCGTATATTCATCGACCGACGAAAAACAGAAGAGTTTTTCTTCACACAGCCCTTAGACTATACCACCAAGCAACCAGATGAGTTTCTATTCACCAACACGCTGTCACCCTATACCCATATCTCCTATGAGAACTGTGGCGACAAACAGCATGGTGAAGACCATATCGACGCAAAATTTGCCGTCAATGCAGGTAAACGTTTAGGCTTTGGCTTTGATCTCGACTATTATTATGGCATGGGATACTATCAGAATCAGAGCAATAGTAACTTCCGTGCCACGCTTTTTGGCTCCTATCGTGGTGACCGTTATCAGATGCACCTCATGGCTTCGTTGTATCATCGTAAGAACACTGAGAATGGTGGTATTGTAAACGACAACCTCATCACACACCCTGAACTTGAGCCTGAGCAGTTTACAGAGGAAGAAATTCCGACTGTGCTTTCGAACAACTGGAATCGACACGACTCCCATCATCTGTTTCTATCACATCGCTACAATATCGGATTCTATCGAAAGGTGAAGATGACCGATGAGGAGATTAAAGCCCGACAGTTTGCTGCTGCATCAGCTAAGAAGAACAAGAAGGAAGAGAAGGAAGATAAAGAAGGCGATGGGAATGTTAAGTCTAGGTCTCGTGATCGTAAGCCTTCTGCGAAGACTGATGACAAAAAACCGATGGGGCGTCCGAAAGATGCCAAGATCATGGGTGACGAGCCCGTCAAGGATAAACCTATCGAAGTCATCGATACCACACGTGTCCAGACCCATTCACAGGCAGAAATTGACAGTTTAAATCGTCTGCAGGCTATTCAGGACTCTATCGATGCAACGATGAAGAAGGAGTATGTGCCTGTAACCAGCATCATCCATACCCTTGACATCAACGGCTACGACCATATCTATCAGGCTTACAAAAGTCCGAAAGACTATTATGCCAACACCTATTATAATATGAATATGGATAATGCCTATGCTGGCGACTCTATCTACGACCAGTATAAGTACTCATCTATCAAGAATACCATTGGTTTGGCGCTGCTCGAAGGCTTTAATAAATATGTCAAAGCCGGTCTAAAGCTCTTTGCTTCGTTTGAATACCGCAAGTATCAAATGCCAGAGTTGATGACTGATGGCAGCAACCGTTATATCCTCAATAGTTGGACGGGACACTGTACCAATATCGGTGCCCAGCTTTCTAAGACACAAGGTCGCACGCTCCACTTTAACCTGGTTGGTGAACTAGGCGTGACAGGTCTGGATGCTGGTTCTCTGGCTGTCGACTTCAATACCGATGTCAATTTCGCACTGTTTGGCGATACAGTCCAATTAGCTGCTAAAGCATTCTTCCGTCGCACCACGCCCTGTTTCTTCCAGGAAAAATATCATTCTAAACATCTCTGGTGGGATCAGTCATTGGAGAGCGAGACACATACACATATTGAGGGCCTCTTCAGCTATCAGAAGACGAACACCCAGTTACGTGTCGCCATTGACGAGATTCAAAACTACACCTATTTCGGCATGAGTTATGCTCTCGACGAGAATTTAAACCGAAACCAACTCAATGCTGGTGTCTATCAGACTTCAGGCAATATCAACGTGCTCACGGCACAACTGCGTCAGAATTTCCGATGGGGTATCATCAACTGGGAGAACATTGTTACCTATCAGAATTCCAGTAATTCCAATGTGCTTCCCCTGCCCGACCTCAACATCTGGTCTAATCTATATCTGAAGTTCAAGATAGCTCGCGTACTCAGCGTCGAATTAGGTGGTTGCGTCACATACTTCACCAAGTATTATGCACCCGATTATGTGCCCCAGCTCGGACAGTTTGCCATCCAGCAAAATGCTGCCAGCCGTGTGGAACTCGGTGGCTACCCTTGGGCCGATGTCTATGCCAACCTGCACCTAAAGCGTACGCGCTTCTTTATTGCATATAGTCACGTCAATGGTGGTTCGGGCAACAAGAACTATTTCCTCACACCCCACTATCCTACCAATGGGCGCATCATGCATTTCGGTGTATCATGGAACTTCTATAACTAACCCGATATTACGTTATCACTATATAACGAAAAAATAGAAAATGAAGAATCCGTCGCTTGATCTCGTTGAGTTTATCGAGACGCAGATATTGCCACAATATCAGCAGTTCGACCGTGCCCACAATATGGAACACGTCACACGCGTCATACGCAGTTCATTGCAACTGGCTCAACAGACGGGAGCTGATGTCGACATGGTCTACGCTATTGCTGCTTATCATGACTTGGGGCTCACTGGACCGCGTGCCATTCACCACCTTACTAGTGGCAAGATACTCATGGCCGATGCTCGTCTCAAGCGCTGGTTTTCTCCCGAACAACTTCGGCTGATGAAGGAAGCTGTAGAAGACCATCGTGCTTCTGCCTCGCGTGCGCCTCGCAGCATTTTCGGAAAAATAGTTGCTGAAGCCGATCGTGACCTTGAACCTAACAATGTCATACGCCGCACCATCCAGTTCGGACTGGCCAACTATGCCCAGTTCGACCGTGAAGGCCATTGGCAGCGACTACTCCAGCACCTTGAAGAGAAATATTCCACCCGAGGCTATATCCACCTTTGGATTAGTGGTTCGCAGAACGAACGCTGGCTCAACGAATTACGTGAGCTCATAGAACATCCGAATAACATGCGTCCCATCTTTGATAAAATCTTTGATGATGAAACAAAACTCCCTTAAAGCGTGGGTACTTGCAGCTCGTCCCAAGACGCTTACTGGCGCAGCCGTTCCCGTCATGATAGGTATCGCTTTGGCCTATCTCGACTCATTGGAGTATGGTACGTTTAGCCCTTTGGCTGCTGTGCTATGCCTGCTTTTTGCGTTTATCATGCAGATTGATGCCAACTTCGTCAACGACTTCTTTGACTATGTCCGAGGCAATGACGACGAAGCGACACGTCTCGGACCGCTTCGTGCATGCACACAAGGATGGGTCAGCATTGATGCTATGAAGCGCGCCATTGCCTTTACCACAGTATTAGCCTGCATCGTTGGACTGCCTCTCATATTCTTCGGTGGCCTTGAGATGTTGCTCATCGGACTGTTCTGTGTGGTGTTCTGTTTTCTCTATACGACCCACCTCTCCTATGTAGGTTTAGGCGACGTGTTGGTGCTTGTCTTTTTTGGCATCGTACCAGTCTGCTGCACCTATTACGTTCAGCTCCACACATGCCCACTCATTGTTGTCGTAGCCTCATTGGCCTGCGGACTCGTTATTGACGGGCTTCTCATTGTCAACAATTACCGTGATCGCGATGTCGATCGTCGTGATGGCAAACAGACCCTTGTTGTTAAGATTGGTGCTGAGGCTGCCGAATGGCTTTATCTTGCCATCGGCATCGTTGCTGTTCTCGCAGGCCTACTATTTTGGGCCAATGGTCATATTCTCGCCTTCGTGCTACCTTTCATCTATCTGCTGCTACACGTCTTCACGTGGCTCAAACTCCGTCGCATCCACGAAGGCCGCCAACTCAACGAGTGTTTAGGCGAGACTGCTCGCAACATTTTTGTCTATGGTCTCTGCGTCACGCTCGGCCTCCTATTAATATAGATATGTATATCAGAATACTATATAAGGAGAGAGACACCGCTCATATTGGACGATGTCTCTCTTTCTTTTTGGATTCTTATACAACCCTACCTCAGATAGAACCAGTATAGTGCTACGGCTACTGCAATGAGCACGATAGTAATGACGCTCTTTATCATACACGAGGCAACCTTCTTGACAACAACGAAGCCTATGATGATGACCAGCAGCAGGGCTACATAATAAATAATGTTACTTTGCATATAATTTTCAACCGATTTAGAATGTGTAACTGAGTGTACAGATTACCTGATGACGACGGTCTTTCACCTTGACTGGGTCGCAGCTGTTAGTCAGTGTAACAATGTTGCCAGTCGTATTACCATCGGCATCATATGCATCGAAGCTGGTCGAATAGTTATTCATAAAAGGAAAAAATTCGCCATCACGTGTCTGATACTGGTAAGCCAAATCGAAACGGAATTTATCAATATTAGTACCGATACCAAAGGTAAAGCGATGCGTATCCTTCCAGTTCGTATAATCTGTCGACGAGGCATAGTAGACACCTGGTGACGGTATAGTCTGGTCACGTACTGCATTCGACTGATAGACAGGCGATACATAGTTGTAGCCAAAACGGAGAGACAAATCAGGTACTGGTTTGATTTCTGCACCTAACTTAAGAGTCGACACGCCACGAAGGGTTTTCTCTATCAGGCGCTTCATAGCCTGATCGCTCGAACTGTTTGCATACTCTGTGTCGCTCCATGAGTCATAGGTATAGCCATCGATAGTGCGCATGTCGCAAGCAGCGTAATCAGAATACTCATAAACAGCACCTAAGGCCAGTTTTGTTCCGATGGTATGTCCTGCTGAGAAACTAAACTTCCAGGGTGTGTTGAAACGGAAGTCTTCGTTGGCTAACTCAGTGTCTACGCCAGAACCAATACTGGTATTGTTGCTGGTGGTGAGCTTATAAAACGTTGGTGACGACACAGCAGCACCAATACGGAATGCAGACTCTTCAAAGGGGCGTACGATGACACCTGCCTTGACACTATAACCCGTACCTGTAATCTTAAGATTGTCAGAAATCAGCACCTCAGGATGACTGGCGCTGTTCAGACGTTCGAAATACTCGCTATAGCCATTATAGTGGACGCTGTTGATGCCGACCGTCAATCCCCAGTAGAAACGGTTGTTGACGTTACCCGACAGGTTCAGGTCGTACTCGCCGATGTAACCCGTGTGCGCACGGTCGAACTCATAGTCCTGACCGTCGTAGTCAAAGACGCTGCCCGTGTTGGGGTCAAAAACGAGGTTTCTGATGTTCAGAGCATCCAACTGCGAACACTTCAGCGACGGAAAGTAATACTTTCCGTTATTATAGTCGAAGATGCCACCTTGAATATTCATGTCCTTGTACGCTGTCTGATTGGCCTGCGACGAACCGTGAAGTTTGTTGGCCGCCGACAGCACGTAATCAAAGTTGCGACTCTTATGAAAATTGAATCCTATGTTAATCCAGCTCTGTCGTCCTGTCCGAGAAGAATAAACGAAACCTATCTGGTCGAACGAAGCATTGGTCTTAGAACCATCGGCAAATGTCTTACCATCTACCTGACCGTTAAGGCCGAACGAAGTTGCTACCTGACTCTTTCGGAACAAGCCGATACCTGCTGGATTGGTGCTCATCACTGACAGGTCAGCTCCTAGTGCATCCATCGCGCCACCCATACCGACATAGCGAGCCGTACCGTTTAAGTCTTCTGTAGCCAGTTGACCAGCCATGTAGGCATCGCCAGTGGCTTTGGTCTCCTGTGCTTGTGCTGCAAGTGACATGAGTCCCATTGCTGCAAATAAATATATCTTCTTCATAATCCGTATTATCCTTTATTATTCATTGTTTTATTTATATATTTAGCGAATGTGCCATAGCGTTATCTGCGTCCGCCATACGAGTGGCCACCACCTACGGAGCGTCCGCCACCGCTACTGCCACCGCCAGAGAAACCACCGCCGCGACTGCCACCACCGCCGCTGAACGAACCGCTACTGCTACTACTGCTACTGCTGCGATAGCCACCCAGACCGGAATTAGAACTCGAGGGCGTATAGGTACGCGAACTGCTACGATAGCCACCTAAGTCCGTGCCACGCTGAGCTGACGAGCTCTTGTGATGAGTGACGCCTGCCCGACTCCACGAACGACCACTGGCACCGCGATAGCTGCGACTTCCACCATACCATCTACCGCCATACCACGAATGATAATAGCGGGGCGAATACCACGTGCTGTAGTAGAACGGATAGCGCCAGCCGTACCATGTGCTATAGTAGAACGGATCGTGCCAATACCACGAATCCCAATACCAGGGGTCGTAGTCGTACCAACTGTACCACGAAGTGCGCCACGGCGACGACCATCTTCCGGCATTGTATCCAGCCCAATAAGCCTCATTGGGTGTATAGTCGTCGAAGCGCGACATACGGCGCGTCAGCGTATAGTCATCGTTCTGAGCCGACTGCGAATAGGCTGAGTCGGGATATACACCACGCACGGCAGAGAAATCGATGATGTCGTTACCGACAGAGTCAGCAGGATAACTGAACTGGGCACGACGGTTATAGTCATCGACAGAGCGATTGCTGCCCGAATAGTAAGTATTCTGCGGCATGCCATACTTCTTGGCCTCCTTGGCCACATTCTCCTTGGTGGGAACGAAGTACATATCATCATCCTGGGCCACCATTGAGAGGGTGAAGGCCGATACGAGTGTGAGAAGAATCAACTTTTTCATTTTGCTTCAATCCTTATGTTATACATGTTCACGCTGCAAAATTACAACGAATTCTACTGCAAAAGTACGGAAAAACCCTAAGAGATGATAGGTTTTTCCCTATTTTTTGTATCTTTGCATCGATTTTTAACATCTTATATGAAGTATTTTGAAGTAAATATGACCATTGAGCCCTGTTCGCAGGATGCTCAGGACTTGCTGGCCGCTTTGGCTGGTGAGGCAGGATTCGAGACGTTTGAGGAAACGACCGATGGTCTGAAAGGCTATGTGCAACAGGCATTGTTCGACGAAGAAACGCTGAAGTCTGTACTTGATGTTTTTCCCATCGACAACACCCACATATCATATAACGTACGCGAAGCCGAAGACCGCGACTGGAACGAGCAATGGGAACAGGAAGGCTTCGAACCGATTGATGTCAGATGTCAGATGGCGGACGGCACGAGTAAGACATTGCTGATTCACGACGGACGCCACCTCCCTGCAGACACCAATACGTGTCACGCCCAGCCCTCAGACATCATGATAGAAATCGATGCCCACATGGCCTTTGGTACGGGGACCCACGAAACCACACGCATGATATGCCGGCAGTTGCTTAACATGCCATTGGAAGGCAAGCGCGTGCTCGACTGCGGTTGTGGTACAGGCATCTTGGGCATCTGCGCCCTGAAGCTGGGTGCTGCCTCGTGCGTCGGTTACGATATCGACGAGTGGAGTGCCGACAACACTCGTCATAATGCCGTCATCAACCGCGTAGACGACCGTCTTGAAGCCCTTTGTGGCGATGCCTCTGTTCTTGGTGGCTATGCCGCAGAATTCGATGTTGTCCTCGCCAATATCAACCGCAACATCCTCCTTCAGGATATGGAGCGTTTCGTCAGCGTCATGGCTCCTGGCGCCACACTCATCCTCAGCGGTTTCTATCAGTCCGACTGTCAAATGCTCGAAGAGAAAGCCCTCACGTTGGGTCTGCACCCCACCCTTGTCACCACTGATGGCGACTGGGCTTGTTGCAAAATGATCTAGCATCCCCATAAAAATTGGGCAAACGAATGATTATGTTGCCAAAAATTTTGGAGGTTTCAGGATTTTTACTTAATTTTGCAGGGTAAGACAAGTATGAGAACAATCAAAATAACTAAAACAATAACAAAAAACAATCGATTATGTCATTATTAATGATCCTTCAACTGCTGATAGTGCTAGGTGCACTATGGGTGGGCTCGCGCTACGGTAGCTTGGCTCTTGGCGCCATTTCAGGTATTGGCTTGGCCATCTTGGTGTTCTGCTTCAGTCTGAAGCCAGGTACACCGCCAACCGACGTTATCTACATCATCATCGCTGCCGTTACGTGTGCCGGTATGCTACAAGCATCGGGCGGTATGGACTGGATGATTCAAATGGCTGAAAAGCTGTTGCGCAAGCATCCAGACCGCATCACGTTCCTGGCTCCGTTGTGTACGTTCTTCCTGACCGTGCTGGTGGGAACGGGTCACGTGGTTTATACGCTGATGCCGATTATCTGCGACATTGCGCTGAAGAAGGGCATCCGTCCTGAGCGTCCCTGCGGTGTGGCGTCGATAGCCTCGCAGGTGGGTATCACGTGTTCGCCCATTGCCGCTGCCGTTGTGGCATTCGTTACCATATCGAACGAGAATGGCTTCGGCATTACCATTCCACAGGTGCTGATGGTGTCGATACCTGCTTGTCTGTGCGGACTGATGGCTGCCGCTGCCGCCTCGTACCATCGCGGACTGGACCTGGACAAAGACCCACAGTTCCAGGCCAAGCTGAAAGACCCTGAGCAGTATAACTACATATACGGTTCGACGGCAACGACGCTCGACAAGCAGATTCCGCAGTCAGCCAAGAATGCCGTATTCGTATTCCTCGCTGCCCTCGTTGTCATCGTGCTGTTTGCCGTATTCCCCTCGCTGTTGCCCAGCTGGGACGGTAAGTCGCTGAAGATGAACATCGTCATTCAGATTGTGATGATTGCCGCTGCTGCGCTGATGATCATCTTCTGCAAGGCCACACCGAAGAAAGCCGTTGCTGGACCCGTCTGGCAGTCGGGTATGGTGGCTGTCGTTGCTATCTACGGCATCGCATGGATGGCCGATACCTACTTTGCTAACTACATGCCCGAGATTCAGGCTATGCTCGAGGACATTGTGAAGGAATATCCGTGGGCCATTGCGTTGGTGTTCTTCCTGGTGTCAGTACTCATCAATTCGCAGGGAGCCGTTGTCGTGTCGATGTTGCCGCTGGCCTACTCGCTGGGCATTGCAGGACCCGTGCTGTTGGGCGTGCTGCCAAGCGTCTACGGCTACTTCTTCATCCCCAACTATCCCTCGGATATTGCAACGGTGAACTTCGACCGAAGCGGCACGACGGTGATAGGCAAGTATCTGCTGAACCACTCGTTCATGATGCCTGGTCTGATATGCGTCACGACGTCGACCCTCGTGGCCTACGCCCTCTCGCTGATTATATATTAAAATATGAATAAGATACAGCAATATTTCCCACAACTGACAGCAGAGCAACTACACCAAGTTGCTCTGCTTGATGAATTGTATCGCGACTGGAACGCGAAAATCAACGTCATCTCACGCAAGGACATCGACAACCTGTATGAGCACCACGTGCTGCACTCAATGGCCATTGCCAAGATGATTAACTTCCGCCCAGGCACACGCATCCTGGACTTCGGCACGGGAGGCGGTTTCCCAGGCATTCCTCTGGCCATCCTGTTTCCTGAATGTCAATTTAAGCTGATTGACGGTACGGGCAAGAAGATTCGCGTGGCGCAAGAGGTGGCGCAGGCCATCGGGCTGAAGAATTGTGAGCCGACACACCTGCGAGGCGAAGAGGAGAAAGGCAAGTACGACTTCGTGGTGAGCCGAGCAGTGATGCCCCTACCCGACCTTGTCAAAATAGTCAAGAAAAACATTGCGAAGGAGAGCCATAACGCGCTACCCAACGGTATCATCTGCCTCAAGGGCGGCAATTTGGAAAGCGAACTGCAACCCTATCGCAAGATTGTAGAGACAGCAGAGCTGAGCCAGTGGTTCAGCGAGGAATGGTTCAAAGAGAAATACGTAATCTATCTGCCGTTGTAGACAGGACTACTGGCGCAGATAAGGACTATAGCACAGTTCGTCGGCCATCGTCGACTCAGGGCCGTGACCAGGAAGAATGCGGGTCTCAGCAGGCAGCTCACGGGCAATACGCTGGAGGCTCTGCTCCATATCAGTCCACGAACTTTCAGGGAAATCGGTACGACCAATGCTCATACGGAAGAGGGTGTCGCCAGTGAAGGCAACATTCTCTTCTTTGCAATAGAATAGGCACGAGCCGTGACTGTGACCAGGTGTTCGCATCACGTGCAGCGTGTGCGAGCCGAACGTGACGGTGTCGCCATCGCTAAGCAGACGGCCTATCTGTGGGCGCTCCTCTGATATGTCCATACCAAAGAGGTTGCGGGCCTGCTCGTGAATATGTTCAACCATATCTTGGTCTTCAGCACAAATCTCCACCTTCAAGCCATTAGCATGGAACAGGCGGACAACACCGAAATTATGGTCAAGATGGCCGTGTGTGGCCAAGAGGTGAACGGGTTTCAGCTGTTGGTCGGCTATATAGCGCTGAACGGCCTCGTGCTCCTCTTCGTAGTACGCACCGCAGTCAATGATGACACACTCGCGGGTCTCATCGCTCACGACGTAGCAGTTTTCTTGCAGAGGATTGCACTCTATACGTTGAACATTGAACATAATATGTAAGATTAATGATTAAAGCTTCACTTTCTTCTTGACGGGCTTGCTCTCGTTGTGCATGCGGTCAAGGGCAGTGACGACGTAGGTAAACTTGCCTGGCTGGGCAGGTAGCTCGTAGTGACAATCGGTAGTCAGCTTGACTATCTTTGAAGGGTTGTCAATGTCTATCTTCTCACCATTCTCAAAGCGATAGACCACGTATTGCGCAGCCTCGTCCTGCCAACCACGACCCTTGGGAGCCGTCCAGAACAGCACCTGCTGACCGTCGTCCATACGAATCAGCTTCAACTTTCGAGGGGCCTTGGGCGCCTTCTTGTCGATATGAGACATGACGGGCTGCAAGGCTGGTGTACGCCAGTAGTTGTTGCGCAGCAGCGTACCATAGTTGCCGACATTGTCTACAGCAGCCTTAGCATACCACAGCACCGTACCCTGAACACGAGGCAACTCAGCATGCAGCGACATCTTGGCAGCCAACTGATGGCGGTTTTTGTTGTTCAGGTCAGCATATTTCACCGTGCGTTCAACGTCCTCGCCAATATACAGGGCCGTACGCGTGATATGACGGTTCCACCAATGTATCAGCTCGTCGTAGTCAGCAGCCTTGTTGCCAATCTCCCAATACAACTGAGGCACACAGTAGTCCATCCAGCCATTGGCATCCCACAGCAGCACGTCGGCATAGAGCTGGTCGTAGTTCTGCAAACCGTTGGTACGGCTACCGTTGGGGTGGCTCTTCTGATTGCGATAGATGCCAAAGGGCGACACGCCAAACTTGACCCAAGGCTTCGTGGCGTGGATGGTTTCGTAGACCTGCTGAATGAACAGGTTGACATTGTAACGACGCCAGTCGCCACGATCCTTCATACCGTTGGGAGCGGCACGGAAATCCGCCTCGTCAGGAATCTCGACACCAGCCACAGGATAGGGATAGAAGTAGTCATCAATGTGCAGACCATCGACATCGTAGCGCTCCAGGATGTCACGAACGACGTCGCAGATATAGTCGCGACACTCCTTAACAGCTGGATTGAGCAAGGTCAGCCCATCGTACGTGAACGTCCATTCAGGATGGCGCACGATGACATGATTGGCAGCATTCTGATGTGGGGACTTGGTTTTGGCACGATACGGATTAATCCAGGCATGAAGCTCCATACCGCGACGATGACACTGGTCTATCATCCACTGCAGGGGGTCCCAATAGGGATAAGGCTTCTCGCCCTGCTTACCCGTCAGATAGTAGCTCCAAGGCTCCAGCGAGCTCTCATAGAGGGCGTCGCACTCAGGACGGACCTGAAAAATGATGGCATTACAGCCGTAGTCTTGCAAGACGTCGAGCTGATGGGTCAATGTACGCTGCATGGTTTCAGTGCCGATACCCTTGAACTGGCCGTTGACACACTGAATCCAGGCGCCTCTAAACTCGCGTTTCTGCTGCGCTGACACCAGCAGCGCAAACATCAACATACATATGGTAACAATTCTTCTCATCTTTACAGTCCTCTTGCATTTTTCATGACGCGGTCCATTTCGCGACGGTCCTCTTTCTCCTTCAGCGACTGACGCTTGTCGAACACCTTCTTACCCTTACACAACGCAATATCCATCTTGGCACGGCCTTTTTGGTCGATAAACACCAGCAGAGGCACGATGGTGTAACCCGTCTGCTTGGTGGCCGACTCCAACTTCTGAATCTCGCGTTTGGTGAGCAGCAACTTGCGGTCGCGCTTCATCTCGTGATTGTTGTACGAACCGTAGAAGTAAGGCGAAATATTCATGCCCTTCACCCACATCTCGCCATTCATGATGGTGCAGTAGGTATCTACCAGACTGGCCTTGCCCAGACGGATGCTCTTGATTTCAGTACCCGTAAGCACGATGCCAGCCGTAAAGGTCTCGATAAAGAAATACTCAAACGAGGCCTTTTTATTGCGTATGTTGACAGGACTCTTCTTCCTGATCAGTTCCTCTTCCTTATTCATTGTAATTATTCAATGACTTATTCTATTTTTGCAAAGTTTTCTATGTGTTCATCAATATAGCGTGCTATCTGTTCCGTCCAAGCCTCCTCCTGCTCAACGAACTCATCGTCAAAGTCATCGAACTCAGGGAACTGCTCGAACAGGGCCATAAACTCATCATCGTTGCAGTCTCGCTCTATTTGCTCGTGATACTTAAGATATAAGGTATGAGCGTTATAGATGAGTTTAGAGAGGTCGCGAAGTCCCCACAGTTTCAGGGCTTTGGCCAACGGATTCTTGAAGATGAAGGGTCCATAGCCGTTATGGATGAGTTGTACGAAACCACCGTCCATCACCTCTTCGTGCAGGGTGTCCCAAGCTAAAAGCGTGATCTGGTCGGCATTGAGTTCGCCCATGTTTTCCGTCGTCAGTTGCCCCCCAATGGCATCCTTGATAGCCGTGATGAAAGCCCCCACGAAGGCATCCATACCCTCGCCAGCAGCCTGACGCAACACACTATCGTTTATTTTCACTTGTATCATAACGCCTGCAAAGTTACGAATAAGTGAGCACAATACAAAACAAAAAAACACATTTTTGTTTTTATTGTCGAACGGAAGTATCTTCTCGCAGTGCGAAAAGTTACGAATTAGCGAGCATAATACAAAACAAAAACAATATTTTTTGTTTTTATTGTCGATTGCGACGCCACACTCAGACCTTCAGGTCAGAGAACAAAACACAAAGGAGCACCCCACATAGGATGCCCCTTTTCACTCATCACTTATCACTTATCACTCATCACTTCTCTTTTCACTCTTCACTATTCACTATTCACTGTTCACTAGCGTGCTCACAGCACGCGCATGCAACTCGTTGTTCCCATTGCCGTCAGCGCAGCTGTCAGTATCGATACAATCACCTGTATCACCGTCTTCCATGTCTCCTTTTTCATAGTCTTTAATTTTCAAATCATAAATTTTAAATTTCAAACTTCAATTTTCAAAGTTTAATCTTTCAAATCATAAACTTCAAATTTCAAACTTCAATTTTCAAAGTTTAATCTTTCAAATCATAAACTT
>CACWOS010000038.1 GCA_902762565.1 uncultured Prevotellaceae bacterium | reverse complement strand
ATTAGTATGATTGCGTCTTCTTGGTTCGAACTATAGCACATCTTGTAACGCACTGATATTAAACCACATAGAAAATTCTCGAATTTAATAGAATTAAATAGATTTTGCGCGAAGTAGGGCAGTAATCCCGACAGAGGTTAAAGGAGTTGGAAACCACTAGGTTACAGCTCCTTTTTCTTTTTTTCTTAAATTTCACTGTTATATGCTTGGCATAATGTTTGTGTTTTTTGATGTTAGATAATTACTGTTAATACTATTCACTGTCCACTATTCACTAGCGAAGCGCTTCTTTGCTCCTCAGTCGTTCCGCTACCGGCTCGCGCCTCGTCCGCTCCGTGCGGAGGGCCCTTCCGCTCCGTGCTCGTGGCCTGCGAGCGCCGTGCTCGTCACTTCTGATTTGCAAGGCAAGTGAAGTGCAAGAGCGAATGCAGAGCCGAGCTCGCTCGAGCTATGCTGAGCCGCAGCCTTCACTCGTAATGCATCTCCAAATGCATTGCAAAGGTACAAAAAAGATTGAAATATGCAAACTTTTTACCAATTATTTTAGTGTAATAAGTGTTAGATTTTTAGTAAATAATATCGAGGTAGCGAATCCTGAGATAGGTAGGAAAGTAGGAAAGTGGACATTAAGCACTTTTTGGGGCTTAATGTCCACTTTCCTACTTTTCCCCCCGGAGGACACGCTGACGGCGATGCAGGTGGCTAAGACGTTCAACATGACGGTGTATGACTTCAACGCGGTATTGCGCGACATGGGCATCCCTCCGAAAACTGCGACACATTCGGAAAAAGCCCTCTGAAATTGTCGTAGCAAGCTGAAAAAGAGCGTAAAAACTGAATCTTTGGCACAAAAATGATAATATTTATCAATAATCAGTTGTCAATTATCAATTATTTACTACCTTTGCACGCAAATTATATAATAAGGTATGAAAAATTTGAAGTTATGGCTGCCCGACATCTTGGCAGTGGTATTGTTCGCAGTAATTTCGTTTGCCTATTTTTTCCCTGCTGACATAGAGGGACGTATCCTGTATCGTCATGACTCATCGGCAGGACGTGGTGCAGGCCAGGAGGCTTCGGAGTATCATCAACGTACGGGAGAGCGTACGCGTTGGACGAATGCCCTGTTTGGTGGTATGCCCACCTATCAGATGTCGCCTTCATATGGCAGTACGACGGTGCTGACGAAGGTTGAAAATGCCTACCATTTGTGGCTACCCGAGAATGTGTGGTATGTGTTTGCATACCTGTTGGGATTCTATATCATGTTGCGTGCCTTTGACTTCCGTCAGTATCTGGCCATGCTGGGTGCTGTGATATGGGCATTCTCCAGCTATTTCTTCATCATTATTGCTGCCGGACATATCTGGAAAGTGATGGCTCTGGCCTATCTGCCTCCGATGATTGGCGGTATAATACTGGCCTACAGAGGCAAATATCTATGGGGATTGGTTGTGACGGCACTGTTTGGCGCTCTGGAGATTCTTGCCAACCACGTGCAGATGACGTACTATTATTTCATCATCATCCTGTTCATGGTGTTGGCATTTGTTATAGACGGACTACTTCGGAAGGCGTATATGCATCTGCTGAAAGCAACAGGTGTGTGCGTGGTAGCGGCCATAATAGCGGTGTGCTTGAACCTGTCGAACCTTTATCATACGTGGGAATATGGTCAGGAGACCATGCGTGGCAAGAGTGAACTGGTGAAGGCGAATAGTGCCAATCAGACGTCAAGCGGACTGGATCGTGACTATATCACACAGTGGAGCTATGGCATTGACGAGACATGGACGTTGTTGGTACCCAATACAAAGGGTGGCGCCTCGGTGCCCTTGGCAGAAAACAAGGATGCCATGAAAAAGGCAGATCCTAACTATGTAAGTATCTACCAGCAGTTGGGTCAGTACTGGGGCAATCAGCCCATGACGGCTGGTCCTGTGTATGTGGGTGCCTTCGTGCTGATGCTGTTTGTGTTGGGCCTGTTTATTGTCAAAGGACCTCTGAAGTGGGGACTCTTGGTGGCAACCATTCTCTCTGTATTGTTGTCGTGGGGACGTAACTTCATGCCGTTTACCGACTTCTTCATCGACTATGTGCCGATGTACGCCAAGTTCCGCACGGTAGCCTCGATATTAGTGGTGGCCGAGTTCACCATTCCTTTGCTGGCTATGCTGGCGCTGAAAGAAGTGGTAACTGGTCAAATAGATGTTAAAGGAAAACGCTTCCGCTATTCATTGATAGCTTCTTTCTTGTTGACGGGTGGTGTTGCTTTCTTGTTCTGGTTGATGCCGAAAGCATTCTTCTCCGACTTCGTGAGCCAGAGCGAACTACAGGCTATGAGTCAGATTCCTGCCGAACAGTTGATGCCGCTACTGAGCAACCTGACTGAGGTGCGTATGTCGATGTTTACGGCTGATGCACTGCGTTCGTTCTGGATTATCGTCATTGGTACTGGATTGCTGCTGGCCTTATGTTACAAGAAACTGCGTGCCGAATGGGCTGTAGTGGGTATGATAGCACTCTGTCTGTTGGATATGTGGCAGATTAACAAACGCTATCTGAACGACAGCATGTTCGTGTCGGAGAGCGTGCGTGAGGCTCCTATGCAGAAGTCTGAGGCCATAGACCATATCCTGCAGGACAAGTCGCTGGATTATCGTGTGCTGAACCTGGCATCGAATACATTTAACGAGAATGAGACGTCGTTCTATTTAAAGAGTATTGGTGGTTATCATGCAGCCAAGCTGCGTCGCTATCAGGAGTTGATAGATGCACATATACAGCCGGAAATGTCGCGCCTTTATGGTGCCTTGAGTAAGGCTGGCGGCGATATGACGCAGGTGAATGGTGACTCGATATTCCCCGTGCTTAATATGTTGAACACGAAATACTTTATCTTGCCTTTGCAGGGTGGACGCTCAGTACCTCTGGAGAATCCATATACATATGGTAATGCGTGGTTTGTTGACAAGGTGAACTACGTAGATAATGCCAATCAGGAATTGGACATGACGGGGAAACTGCCATTGCGCCACGAGGCTGTGGCTGATAAGAAGTTCCATGAGCAACTGGGTGAAGCCGTCGTACAGGATACCAATAGCGTCGTGCGTATTACAGCCTATGAGCCCAACAAGCTGACCTACGATGTCAACTCGGGTAAGGGTGGCATCATCGTTTTCTCAGAAATCTACTATCCAGGATGGATAGCGACGGTGGATGGCGTGGAACAGCCGTTAGGTCGTGTCAACTACGTGTTGCGTGCCTTGCAGGTGAAACCCGGTAAGCACGAAGTCGTGCTGAGTTTCTTCCCCAAGACCATAGACCGCACGGAGACAACGGCTTATGTGGCTTACGTGGTGCTGTTGCTGATAATACTCTACATGATTGCTGTATATGTCAGACGTCGCAAGTCATGATTGGTAGTCGTGTGTGATATGCTGGCGAACATAGCCGCTATGTCCATAATACACGACTACTGTCAGGCAAATAAAGGGCACAATAAAGGAAATGTTGACGGCTGACAGCCCCAGTATATCCTTGCCCCATTCAATGATAGCGGCCTGTATGGGCGGAAACACCGCACCTGCGAATACTGTCATGGTCAGTCCAGCACTGGCATAATTGACGTTGTCGCCAATGTTACGCAGGGCCATACCGTAAATGGTAGGAAACATCATCGACATGCTACCACAGGCTATCAGCAAACAGTATAGCCCGTTACGGTCGGTAAACACCATGCTGCCCAAAATGGTAGCCATACAAGTAATGGCCATCACGGAAAGCAGTCTGCCTGGGGCTATAAACATCAGCAGCCATGTACATAGGAAACGCATGGCGGCAAACAGTATCATAGCAATCATGTAGTAGCGTGCAGCCAGTGCTTCGGCATCTATTTCCAGCATGCCTTCATTCATGAAGAGATGCTTGCCATAGACTATAATATAGGTAAAGAGGCAAACCTGTGCGCCAATGTAGAAGAACTCTGCTGCCACCCCTTCCCAATAATTGCGGAAATGTAGCAGTCTTCTGAAAGATGCACCCAGCACGGTATCATCCTTCTCTGGACGGTGAATGTAAAATTTGGTAACCGCAATCAGTGTGATGAGTAAGAAAATGGCTGCTGCTACGTAGAGGTAGGGTTGTATGATGGTGTTCAGGTCGCTCTGCTTGAGAATTTCAAAATGAGTCCTCGGCATTTCCATCCTTATCTCCTTGGGGGTCTTGCTTACTTTTTCTGTGATGGCTGTGATTGCCACAAGAATACCTATACAGGCACCTAAGGCATTGAATGCCTGTACGAAGTTCAGTCGGAAGATTCCCTTGTCTTCTTTTCCCATCTTGTAGACTAACGGATGGCAGCAAGTCTCTAATGCTGCCGAACCGCATGTCATAATGAAGTATGACAGCAGGAAGCCGTGAAAGACTCCCCATGCCTTTGCTGGCAGTAGCAGAAGAATGCCAATGGCATAAACAAGAAGACTCAGTATCACGCCCTTCTTATATGAATAGCGTTGTATGATAATAGCAGCGGGAATGGAAAACACCAGATAGCCCAGGAAACTGGCGACATTAACCATAGAGGCCTGCGCCACGTCGAGTACGAAGATTCGAGAGAAGGCATTCGCCATCACACCTGCAATGTCATTGGTGAATCCCCATAAGGCAAAGCAACACGTAATGAGAATGAATACATACAGGTAGTTTTTCCCCTGCTTTGTCGATATGTCCAGATTTTCAATTAGCTTCATCGATTAGTTTTTCGTTATTTTGCTGCAAAGATACAAAAAATCTCTAAACTCTAAACTCTAAACTCTAAACTTTTTTGTAACTTTGCACCATAAAACATCAAAAAAATGAAAAAGTTGCTTTCTTTGCCACCAAATCTGGTGGATTGTTTCCACGACGTGACGGGTCTTTCCCGCGAAGAGTATTTCTGTACTTGCGACCCGATTGGCCATCGATTGGGCTCGGGTGGGGGAACCACCTGGCTTCTGCAGCAAGCCCGTGACTGGTTGAAAGGTGAACGATGTATCGTGTTGCATGCCGGTGGACAGAGCAAGCGACTTCCTTCGTATGCTGTCAGTGGCAAGGTACTGACACCTATACCCGTGTTCCGTTGGGAGCGAGGCCAGCGTCTGTCGCAGACACTGCTCGACCTGCAACTGCCACTATATGAGCGGATGATGGAACAGGCCCCCAAACGTCTGACCACGATGATTGTCAGTGGTGATGTGTATATTCGTGCCGCTGAGCGTATTGGTGAAATTCCTGATGCTGATGTGGTTTGCTATGGTCTATGGCTCGATGCTTCAATCGCTAAGAATCACGGTGTTTTTGTCAGCGACCGTCGTACGCCTAATGTGCTGAAGCAAATGCTGCAGAAACCATCGCCTGAGCGGCTATCTGACCTGCTGAAGAATCATTTCTACTTGACCGATATTGGTATATGGATGTTGTCGGACAAGGCAGTACGCTTATTGGAGAAGCGCTCTGCCGTTACCGATGGGTCTGCTATTGGCCTTAAGGAATACGATCTTTATTCAGAGTTTGGCTGTGCCCTTGGCACCAATCCCACTATCGATGACCAGGAATTGAAAGAACTCTCGGTGGCTATCGTGCCCCTGCCTGGTGGCGAATTTTATCATTTTGGCACCTCACGTGAGATGATTAGTTCGACACTGGCTATCCAGAATATCGTTAACGACCAGCGCGATATCATGCATAACGACCGTAAACCGCACCCTAGCATCTTTACGCAGAATGCCGTCGTGCATTACCAGTTTACGGAGCAGAATTACAATGTCTGGGTGGAGAACAGTTTCGTAGGACCACGTTGGAAGCTGACGCACGACAACGTGGTAACGGGTGTGCCGGAGAATGACTGGGAAGTCACGTTGGAGCCAGGCGAGTGTATCGACGTGGTGCCTGTGGGCGAGAAGGACTATGAGATACGTCGTTATCGCATTGATGAGGCCGTCAACAGTAACGAACTGGCTGAGCGTGCCAACCTTCGCAGACTGTTTGCACAGCGTCGTGACTTCCGTAGCAGGAACTGGCCTGCACTGGCCAAGAATTGGCAACATTCAGTGTTTTATCAACTCGACCTCGACGATGCAGCCCATGAATTCCATGAACTGCAAATCCCAATGCCTGAACCTATTGATGAGGGAGCACCACTCATGACACGTATTCATGACGCTATGTTTCGCGGTGATAGCAATAGCGCTTTTGCCTTGTTGCGTGAAGGTCTGACTGAGAGTGCACTGGCAGTCAAGCAGAACCCTCGACTCTCGGTCTATCAAGACCAGATTGTCTGGGGGCGTTCCCCTGTGCGTATTGACCTGGCTGGAGGTTGGACGGACACACCACCTTACTGCTTGATGGAAGGCGGTTCAGTGGTTAACATCGCTATAGAGCTGAATGGCCAGCCACCACTGCAGACCTACATCAAGCCGTGCCGCGACCTGCATATCGTACTGCGTAGCATTGACTTGGGCGCTATCGAGGTGATTGATACCTATGAGCAGTTGGCAGAATATAATAAGGTGGGTTCACCTTTCTCTATTCCCAAGGCTGCACTGGCATTGGCAGGTTTCCTGCCTGGCTTCTCGCAACAGCACTATGCCACACTACAGGAACAACTGCAAGCCTTTGGCGCAGGCATAGAGTTGACGCTGCTTTCTGCTATTCCTGCAGGTAGTGGACTTGGTACGTCTAGTATTTTAGCCTCTACTGTATTAGGAGCTATCAATGATTTCTGCTCGTTGGCATGGGATAAGAATGAGATAGGACGTCGAACGTTAGTCCTTGAACAACTGCTGACAACTGGAGGTGGCTGGCAAGATCAGTTTGGTGGCGTGCTAGGAGGTGTGAAACTGTTGCAGACGCAGCGAGGCTTTGACCAAAACCCATTGGTGCGTTGGTTGCCAGACAGTATATATACACAGCCTGAATATCAACAATGCCATTTGTTGTATTATACAGGTATCACACGCACTGCTAAGACCATTCTGGCAGAGATCGTTCGTCGTATGTTCCTCAACCATGGGGGCGAATTACGTCAGTTGCGTATGATGAAAGCCCATGCTATAGATATGTATGAGGCTATCCAGCGTCAGGATTTCCAACAGATGGGCCTCCTTATCCGTAAAACGTGGCAGCAGAACCAGCAAATAGACAGTGGTACCAATCCTGAGAGTGTGCAGCGCGTCACGTCACTGATTGACGACCTGTGTCTAGGCTATAAGTTGCCAGGTGCTGGTGGTGGCGGTTATTTGTATATGGTAGCTAAAGACCCAGAGGCTGCTGCTCGTATCAAACAGATAATCAATCAGGCACAGCCTAATCCCAATGCCCGTTTTGTCGACATGACATTATCGAAGACTGGTCTGCAAATCAGTAGAAGCTGATGGAATTCCGTACTGTTGTTGATATACCGAAGCCAGACTTCAGAATAGAACCCTGCGAGGAAATGTTGTTCGTGGGGTCTTGCTTTGCCGATGCTATTGGTCAACGCTTTAAGGAAGAAGGTTTCCCTGTTACCATCAATCCTTATGGTACGATGTACAATCCGGCATCCGTACTTCATACTATCGAAAAGTATGAGGGGCAGCCTCATACCGTATTCATTACGCTTGGTACCAATCACGTCTATAGATTGAAGGAGACGGGCGAAATTGTGGATAATTGTGAGAAGCGTCCGCAATCGTTGTTTCAAGAGGAAGAGCTCTCCGTTGATGCATGTGCCGACTATCTAAAACGGGCTATCGCTATCTTGCGTCAGCACAATCCCAATGTCAGAATTGTGCTAACAGTTAGTCCCATTCGCTATCGTAAGTATGGCTATCACGAGAGCCAACTCTCTAAAGGCATCCTCCTCTTAGCCATAGAAAAAGTTCGTAATAATCCCTGTAAGTCCGTTGCTTATTTCCCCTCCTACGAAATCGTGCTTGACGAACTTCGCGATTACCGTTTCTATGAGCCTGACATGCTACATCCTTCAGAACAGGCTGTCGATTACATCTGGGAACGTTTGGTAGAGAACTATTTCTCTTCAGAGGCCAAAACTTTTCTGAACGAATGGCGCCCTCTGAAACAGGCCTTGGCCCATAAGCCCTTCAATCCCGATTCTGAGGAATATCGGACTTTTATGGATAAAACATTGTTAAAAGTAGAGGAGTTAAGGAAAAAATACAGTAATTTTGCACTATGAATTACAATATTGAAAAGATTACGACGCTCATAGGAGCGCGACGTATCGGTACGTCCGATGCGCAGATAGGGTGGCTGCTCACTGATAGCCGCTCCCTTTGTTTCCCTGAGGAAACGCTGTTCTTTGCTTTGAAGACTGCTCGCAATGACGGTCATCGCTATATTGCCGACCTCTACCGTCGTGGCGTCCGCAACTTCGTAGTTGCCACTGTGCCCGCAGAATCATCTGCGGATTTATACCCCGACGCTAATTTCCTTGTTGTTCCTTCACCCTTGGCTGCTCTTCAGCGCTTGGCCGAGCGTCATCGCGACGAATTTGATATCCCCATCGTGGGACTGACGGGTAGTAACGGCAAGACGATGGTTAAGGAGTGGCTTTATCAGTTGCTCTCGCCGCAGTACTCTGTGACGCGTTCCCCCAAGAGTTTCAACTCGCAGATTGGTGTACCTCTATCAGTATGGCTTCTCAATGAACAGACGGAAATAGGACTTTTTGAGGCTGGTATTAGCCAGATGGGCGAGATGGAGGCCTTGAGCGATATTATTCAACCGACTATCGGTGTGCTCACTTCCTTAGGCGCGGCTCATCAGGAGAACTTCCGTTCGCTAGAGGAGAAATGCATGGAGAAAATGCGCCTCTTCGACGGCGCTAAGGTCTTGGTTTACAATAGTGATGATGACATTATCTCGCGTTGCATCCGTCGTTTCGGCTTTAAAGGTGAGAAGATAGGGTGGAGTAGGGATAATCAGTCGGCTCCCCTCTATATCGAGGCAGTTAGCAATGGGTCTTTAGCCAAGGGCCAAGATCCAAGAACCAAGAGCCAGATATCTTATATATATAAAGGAACGCGAGGACAATACAGTTTGCCTTTCTTTGATGAGGCTTCACTGCAGTGTTCGTTTGCCTGTGCTGCCGTAGCCTTGCATTTGGGTGTAACTCCAGAAAACCTGGCTGAGCGTATGCAGCGCCTGGAACCAGTAGCCATGCGCCTGGAAGTCAAGGAGGGTCAGCATGGCTGTACGCTCATCAATGACTCGTACAATTCAGACGTTAACTCCCTTGATATCGCCCTCGACTTCATGGCACGCCGTGAGGAGACACAGCGTACGCTGATATTGAGCGATATCTATCAGAGTGGCCAAAACGACTATGAACTCTATCGTGAGGTGAATGGCCTGTGCATGGAGCGTGGCGTCAAGCGTCTGATTGCGATAGGCCCCAATATCAGTGCCCAGCGTAGTGTCTTTACGCTTAGCGAGCAATCCTTCTTTGCTACCACCGAAGCATTCCTGCAAAGCGACCTGTTGCACCAGCTCCACGATGAAGTTATTCTGATTAAGGGTGCCCGTCCCTTCGGCTTCGATCGTATTACGGAACGTTTAGAACAAAAAGTACACGAGACCATCCTCGAGGTAAACCTTAATGCCGTTGTTGACAATCTGAACTATTATCGTTCGTTCCTGAAACCAGAGACCAAGCTCGTGTGTATGGTGAAGGCTGACGCCTATGGTGCTGGTGCTGTCGAGGTGGCCAAGACACTTCAGGAGCATCGTGTTGACTATCTGGCTGTGGCTGTGGCTGACGAGGGCGTCACCCTGCGACGTAACGGCATCACGCAGAACATTATGATCATGAATCCTGAGATGACGGCCTTCAAGACGATGTTCGACTATGACTTAGAGCCTGAGGTTTACTCGTTCCGACTGATGGATGCCCTTATTCATGCTGCTGAACAACAGGGTATTACGGGATGGCCTGTACATATTAAACTCGATACGGGTATGCATCGTTTGGGTTTTGATCCTGAGAAAGATATCGATAAAGTCATCCAGCGTCTCCGTGGTCAAAATGCGATTATTCCGCGTTCTGTCTTCTCACATTTTGTTGGCTCTGATAGCGACGATTTCGATAACTTCTCGGCCATGCAGTTCGAGAAGTTTGATAAGGCCAGCCGTCGACTGCAGGCAGCTTTCAGTCACAAGATTCTGCGTCATATGGACAACTCGGCAGCTATACAGCATTTCCCTGAGCGTCAGTTGGATATGTGTCGTCTTGGCCTTGGCCTTTACGGCTATGACCCTAGAGAGGAAAGGGCGAGCAGCTTACGTCCTGTGTCAACGCTCAAGACCACCATCCTTCAATTGCGAAATGTACCTAAGGAGGAAACGGTGGGCTATAGTCGTAAGGGTGTCCTGACGCGCGACAGTCTCATTGCTGCCATACCTATCGGCTATGCTGATGGACTGAACCGCCATTTGGGACGTGGTGCCTGCTATTGTCTGGTAAATGGTCAGAAGGCACCATACGTGGGCAACATCTGCATGGATGTTGCTATGATTGACGTGACGGATATTTCCAACGTTCATGAAGGTGACCAAGTGGAGATTTTCGGTGAGCATCTGCCTGCTACTGTGTTAAGCGATGTGTTGCAGACAATCCCCTATGAAGTGCTTACTAGCGTGTCAAATCGTGTCAAGAAAGTATACTTCCAAGACTGAATGAAAACGTTTTAGTAATAAAAATCAGTGAAAGATGCACGTCTTTCGCTGATTTTTTATTACCTTTGCAAGCAAATAGGCTAAAACGAACAAAAATATCGATATTTAAAAAACAAATGGAACAAGTCTTTAGTTACATTATCAGTCTAGGTGCATCGGTCATGATGCCCATCCTGTTTACTATCATTGGCCTCTGTATAGGCATGAAGTTTGGAAAAGCACTCAAGTCTGGCCTCTACGTAGGTGTCGGTTTTGTGGGTCTTGGTATCGTGACAGCTTTGCTGACCAACAATTTTGGCAGTCCGCTCTCAGAGATTTCCAGTCTTTACGACCTGCAACTCGGTGTGTTCGACATGGGTTGGCCTGCAGCTGCCGCTGTGGCTTATAATACTGCCGTCGGTGCACTGATTATCCCTATCTGTCTAGGCGTCAACTTCTTGCTGCTGGTTACGGGTTGTACACGTACGGTCAATATCGACCTGTGGAACTACTGGCACTTTGCCTTTATTGGTGCTGTTGCATATTTTGTGACGGGGGAGAGTCTTGCATGGGGCTATTTCGCAGCAATCGTCTGCTACATCATTACGTTGGTGATGGCCGACTTGACGGCAGACAAATTCCAAGGTTATTATGACGATATGGATGGTATCTCCATCCCACAGCCTTTCTGTCAGAGTTTTACGGCTTTTGCTATCGGTATCAACTGGTTGCTTGATAAGATTCCAGGATTCTCTAAGCTTGATATTGATGCCGAGGGTCTGAAGAAAAAGTTCGGTGTGCTGGGTGAGCCAATCGTGCTGGGTGTCATTGTAGGAGCCTTGATAGGTGCGGTAGCCCAGCTGGACATCAAGAAAGTGCTCTTCCTGGGTGTGACGATGGGTGCTGTGATGGAACTCATTCCGCGTATTACAAAACTTTTCATCGACGGTCTGAAGCCTATCGCTGAGAAGACGCAGGAAGTCGTTCAGAAGAAGTGGGCTGGAAAGAAAGTGTATATCGGCATGTCGCCTGCGTTGGTCATTGGTCATCCCACCACGCTAGTTGCTTCGCTGATACTGATTCCTTTGGCACTGTTGATGGCTGTTGCCTTGCCAGGCAATGAGTTCCTGCCACTGGCCTCACTGGCTGGTATGTTCTACGTCTTCGTGATGGTACTGCCTTATACGAAGGGTAACGTGGTAAAGACCTTGATTATAGGTCTTGTTGCTGTTGGCATCGGCCTATGGTTTGTCACTGATATGGCTCCTGCCTTCACACAGGCAGCCCAGACTGTCTATGCTCAGACGCAAGATCCTGCAGCCAAGATTCCCGAGGGCTTCCAGGCTGGTGCTCTTGACTTTGCCTCATCACTCTTCGGATGGGTCATCTACAAGTGTGTTGACAGCTTGGCCTATATCGGAGCCGGCATCCTCACCCTGATTACTATCGCTATGGTTGTTTGGAACCGTATGCGTATCGCTGCAGAAAACAAGAAGAATGCATAATAATAAATAAGAAACATGATGAAAAAGACAATTCTTTCTATTGCTGGGGCACTAGCCCTCTCGCTTTCAGTCAGTGCACAGGAAGCTGACCGTTACGTTGGTGCCCAGCACGTTCGTTTCCAGACTGCCTGCCATCCTGAGGATGTCAAGCATTACGACACCAAGATGCTCCGTGAGCGCTTCGTTATGGAAAAGGTCATGTCGCCCGATTCCATTCTGCTTACCTACAGCCACTATGACCGTTTTATTTTCGGTGGTGCCATGCCTGTCAACAAAACCCTGAAACTTGAGAACTTCTGGGAGTTGGGTCTCGACGTCGATCCAGGCATCAAGGACAAGTATTTCCTCTACAACCGTGAGATTGGTGTTGTCAACTGCGGCCTGGGCGAAGGTCTTGTCATTGTTGATGGCAAGGAATATCCTCTCCAGCCTAAAGAGGCCCTCTACATCGGTCGTGGCCATCTGGGCAAGGACAAGAAGGGGAACTCCCTCGACTGCAACAAAGAAGTGCTGTTCCGTTCTAAGGACGCCTCCAAGCCTGCTAAGTTCTACCTGAATTCGGCCACAGCCCACCAGCATTTCAAGACGCAGTGGATTACCCTCGACGGTCGTAAGGGCTCGTTGAAGGCTGCCGTTTGGGGTCCTGTCGGCTCGCTGGAGGAGTGCAACAACCGCACCGTTTACAAGCTCATCGTCAATGACGTTCTTGAGGAAGGCCCCTGCCAGTTGCAGCTCGGTCTGACGCAACTCAACCCTGGTGCAGCTTGGAATACCATGCCTCCTCACACTCATGGTCGCCGTATTGAGGCCTACTATTACTTCAACCTTCCCGAGGCTCAGACTATCAGTCACATCATGGGCCAGCCCGATGAGAGCCGCGTGGTTTGGCTCCACAACGAGCAGGCTATTATGTCGCCCGAATGGTCGATGCATGCTGCTGCCGGTACCTACTACTACACCTTTATTTGGGGTATGGCTGGTGAGAACCTCTACTACAACGACAAAGACAATATTCCAGTTATCGATATTAAGTAATCTCTAAAATCATTAAATAGCATTATGTCTGCAGTACAAACTACCAAGATGTCCAATTTCCGTTGGGTCATCTGTGCGTTGCTCTTTTTGGCAACCACTATTAACTACATGGACCGTCAGGTTCTGTCTCTCACATGGAAGGATTTTATTGCCCCCGAGTTCCACTGGACCGATGGCGACTACGGTACCATTACCGGTATGTTCTCGCTGTTTTATGCCATTGCCAACCTCTTTGCCGGTAAGTTCATCGACTGGATGGGCACCAAGAAGGGTTACCTCATCGCTATCTTCGTATGGTCGCTGGGAGCCGTGCTCCACGCTGGTTGCGGTTGGGTGGCTATGACCGTTGAGGGTTATGACTCTGTGGCTCAGCTGGGTCAGTTGACGGGTGATGCCGCTGTGGCCATTGCCACCATCTCTGTATGGCTGTTCCTCTCATGCCGTTTGATTCTGGCTGTCGGTGAGGCAGGTAACTTCCCTGCTGCCATCAAGGCTACGGCTGAGTACTTCCCCAAGAAGGACCGTGCCTTCTCTACCTCTATCTTCAATAGTGGTGCTTCTGTTGGTGCACTGGCAGCTCCTGCTACTATTCCCCTCTTGGCTCGTGCCTGGGGTTGGGAGATGGCTTTCATCATCATTGGTGCCTTAGGTTTCATCTGGATGGGACTGTGGACTTTGCTCTACGACAAACCCGCCAAGAATCCGCGTGTCAATCAGGCCGAACTCAACTACATTGAGCAGGACAACGATATCGCTGAGGCTCAGGATCGCGACAACCAGAAGGAGGAGAAGACCATTCCGTTCTTCAAGTGCTTCACCTACAAGCAGACATGGTCATTCCTTGTTGGTAAGTTCATGACCGATGGTGTGTGGTGGTTCTTCCTGTTCTGGGCTCCTGCCTATTTCAGCGACCAGTATGGCTATACCTCCGACTCGGCTATGGGTATTGCCCTTATCTTCACGCTTTATGCTATCGTTACCATCCTCTCTATCGGTGGTGGCTATCTGCCCACGTACTTCGTCGACAAGAAGGGCATGAATCCCTATCTGGGCCGCATGCGTGCCATGTTTATCTTCGCCTGCTTCCCCGTACTGGGTCTCTTCGCTCAGCCTATGGGCGCTTACAGTGCTTGGTGGCCTGCCATCTTGATCGGTCTGCTAGGTGCTGGTCATCAGGCTTGGTCTGCCAACCTCTTCTCGACCATTGGCGACATGTTCCCCAAGAGCACTATTGGTACCATCGTTGGTCTTGGTACGATGGCTGGCGGTATCGGCTCTATGTCCATCAACCTTGGCTCTGGTAAGTTCTTCGACTGGGCTGCAGACCAGGGTGCTGCCTTCCAGTTCTTCGGCTTCGAAGGCAAGCCCGCTGCCTATATGGTAGTGTTCTGCATCTGTGCCGTTGCCTACCTCATCGGCTGGTGTATCATGAAGGCTCTTGTGCCAAAGTATAAGCCCATCGAGCTGGAAGACTAATCCTCATGATATGACTCATACATCAGGGGTCGGAGATGATTGCTCCGTCCCCTGATTTAGCTTAATCAACAGTTGATGAAGAAGTTTTGTTTAATATGGTTATTGAGTGGCGTGGTGGTGACAATCATGGCACAACGCTATCAAGTGCCTGTGGCTGATGATAGCGAGACGATGCAGGTGGGACAGTATGAACCTACGTGGCAGTCGCTGATGACACACGAGACGCCGGAGTGGTTCCGCAATGCGAAGTTCGGTATCTGGGCACATTGGGGACCACAATGCGTGGAAGGCTCGGGTGACTGGATGGCACGCCAAATGTATATGGAAGGCACACCTAAGTATAAGTACCACGTAGAACACTATGGTCATCCCTCGGAGGTGGGTTTCAAGGACATTCTTCCTCTGTTCAAGGCTGAACGGTGGGAGCCTGAGAAATTAGTAGAACGCTACAAACGTTGCGGCGCACAATACTTCTTTGTGTTAGGCAACCACCACGATAATTTTGACCTATGGGACTCGCAGTATCAGCCGTGGAACTCGAAGAACATTGGGCCTAAGCGTGATATTCTGGCTGAATGGGCCAAGGCTGCCAAGAAAGCTGGTCTGCCGCTAGGCATCTCGTTCCATGCCGACCATGCTTGGACGTGGTATGAACCCTCACAGCGCTATGATTTGGAAGGCGAGAAGGCTGGCATCTACTATGATGGCAATCAGACAAAGGAAGATGGAAAAGGTAAGTGGTGGGACGGCCTGGATCCGCAACAGCTGTACCAGCAACATCACCCGATGAGCAAAGGTTCATGGGACAACAACGCTATTCACAGCCAGTGGGACTGGAGTCACGGTGCTTGTCCGCCATCTCAGGCATTTGTGACAAATTTCTATAACCGTACGATCGATGCCATCAACCGCTACGAACCAGATTTGATTTACTTTGACGTGACGGTATTGCCTTTCTATCCCTTGAGCGACTGCGGTTTGAAGATAGCTACACACCTTTATAATAAGAATCCGCGTGGAGTTGTATTTGGCAAGATATTGAACGATGGACAACGAAAAGCTTTGACATGGGATGTGGAACGTGGTGCTCCTAATGAGATCATTGCTGAACCTTGGCAGACGTGCAACTGCATCGGCGACTGGCACTATAATACCAGCCGCTACGAACGAGGCTATAAGTCGGCACAGAACATGGTCAAACAGTTGGTAGATATTGTGTCGAAGAACGGCAATCTGCTGTTGAATATTCCCTTGCGTGCAGACGGTACTTATGATGAAAAAGCAGCTCGCTTCCTAGACGAGCTGGAGGCCTGGATGACGCAGAACGGTGAAAGTATTTTCGGCACGCGTCCGTGGGTGCGATTTGGCGAGGGACCTGTGGCTGAGAAAAGCATTAAAATGAATGCACAAGGCTTTAATGACGGGCAGTATAACGGCATGGATTCGCGTGATATCCGTTTTAATCAGACTAAGAAGTTTCTTTACGTTACGGCGATGGGTTGGCCTCGCGACGGTCAGTTGACGATTAAGTCGCTGGCCAAGGGTAACCCTGATTTTCGTAAGGCTATCAAGAAGGTTTATCTGTTGGGCTATGGTGTGTTAAAGGCTACACAAACGACAGAAGGACTTGTTGTTCAGTTGCCGAAACCATGCAATAATATTGCTCCTGTACTGAGGATTGATAAGTAAATTATTGTTTCCTATAGCGTAAAAAAGCGACAAATAATGTTAAAAGTAGCGTACCTATAATATAGGTATGCTCTTTTTTTTGTACTTTTGCAAACTGAAAACCGAAACGTATGTTTTAGGTTTTTCCTCTTAAAGGAGGTTTTGGAGAAAGCGAATATTCGAACAAATGTTATTTATAGGTATGAAAATGAAAAAAATGATGACGCTTGCAGCTATTGCTGCAACGCTGGTTTCTTGTGGTGGTGGCGGTGGCCGTCCCCAGTTCGGCGATAACGAGTATCCCGTTGTGGCTGTAGGAACATCGAGTGCCGATATGCAGAGCACTTACCCTGCTACTATCAAAGGTGTGCAGGACGTTGAAATCCGTCCGAAAGTTCAGGGTTTCATAACGCAAATCAATGTGAAGGAAGGTCAGACGGTGGGTGCTGGTCAGGTGCTCTTCGTGCTTGATAATGAGACAGCAACGCAGCAGGTGCGTCAGGCTCAGGCTGCCGTGAATACCGCTCAGCAGCAGTGTAATACCGCTAAGTTGACCTACGAGAATGCGCAGAAGCTGCACGAGGCAAAGGTCGTTGGCGACTATGAGTTGCAGACAGCTCAGAACAACTATGAGGTTGCTCAGGCTCAGCTGGCTCAGTCTCAGGCCTCTCTGGCTTCAGCTAAGGAACAACTGAGTTATAGCTACGTGAAGAGTCCTGCCTCAGGTGTTGTTGGTACGCTGCCTTACAAGAAAGGTGCGCTGGTGAACAATGCCAATGTATTGACAACGGTATCCAATATCTCGTCTATGGAGGTGTATTTTTCTGTCACTGAGAAGGCTGCTATGCAGTTACAGGTTGCTGGTTTGCAGACGCTCCCCAGTGTCAAGTTGCAGTTAGCTGACGGCAGTATCTATGGCCATGAGGGTAAGGTTACTAAGATGAGTGGTGTTATCGATCAGGCTACCGGTTCTGTACAGCTGATTGCTTTGTTCCAGAATCCTGAGAAGTTGCTGAAGAGCGGTGGTGCCGGTACGATTATCATTCCCCGTCTGGCCAATGATGTCATCATCATTCCTCAGAGTTGTGTCTCTGAAGTCCAGAACAAGAAGTTCGTCTATCTTTTAGGCAGCGACAATAAGGTGAAGTACAGCGAAATCAAGGTCGACGCCCAGAACGACGGTGTGAACTATATCGTGACTGAAGGTCTGAAGACTGGTGACAAGTACGTGACCAATGGTATCACCAAACTGACTGACGGTATGGAGATTAAGCCCATCACGCCCGAGCGCTATCAGCAGAAAATATCAGAGCAGGCCAAGGCCATGTCTGCTGGTGACATTGTCAATTCTATCAAGAAATAAGTTGTAAATTGTCAAATAGTAAGTAAAGTATGACTTTTACGAATTTTATCAAACGCCCGGTGCTGTCGACGGTGATTTCTATCCTCATCGTGCTATTGGGTGTCATTGGACTGATTTCACTGCCTATCGAGCAGTACCCTAACATCGCGCCTCCTACGGTAGCGGTGTGGACCAGCTATCCGGGTGCTGACGCTGAGACGGTGAAGAACTCAGTCATCACGCCGTTGGAAGAGAGCATCAACGGTGTGGAAGGTATGGACTATATCTCGTCTACCGCCGGTGCTGGTTCGGCACAAATCAGTGTGCTGTTCCGCCAGGGCATGAACCCTGATATGTGTGCCGTCAACGTGCAGAACCGTGTGCAGCAGGCTCAGGCCTTGTTGCCTGCCGAGGTGACCCGTATCGGTGTGACGGTGCAGAAGCGTCAGACCTCCCAGGTGCTGATGTTTACGTTGACCAGTGACGGTCGTTACGACGACGAGTTCCTGACGAACTATAACAACATCAATATTATTCCGGCTATCAAGCGTATTCAGGGTGTGGGTGACGTTCAGTCGCCAGGTCTGAAGACCTACGCCATGCGTATTTGGCTGAAGCCCGAGGTGATGAAGCAGTACAACCTGATGCCTTCTGACATTGCGAATGTGCTGGCCGAGCAGAATATTGAGGCTGCGCCCGGTACGTTCGGCGACCAGGCTGACGTGGCTTACGAGTACTCGATGCGCTATACCGGACGTCTGAAGAGTGCCGAGGAGTTCGGCAACATCATCATCTCCAGCGATGTCAACGGACAGACGCTGAAGTTGAAGGACGTGGCACGCATCGAATTGGGCGGTCAGCAGTATTCCGTATCGATGAAGAACAACAACATTCCGTCGGTGCTGGGTATGGTGCAGCAGATTGCCGGTTCGAACGCCAACGAAATTGCCAAGCAGGTGAAAGCCGAGCTCGAGGAGCAGGCCAAACTGTTCCCTCCGGGCATGACCTATAAGATAAACTACGACGTCACGGAGTTCCTCTATGCGTCTATCGAAGAGGTGGTGTTCACCCTGTTCTTCACGCTGATACTGGTGTTCATCGTGATTTACGTCTTCCTGCAGGACTGGCGCTCGACGCTGATTCCTCTGATTGCCGTGCCAGTGTCGCTGGTAGGTACGTTCTTCTTCCTGTCGGTATTCGGATTCTCTATCAACCTGCTGACGCTGTCGGCCTTGCTGCTGGCTATTGCCATTGTGGTGGACGACGCCATTGTGGTCGTCGAGGCTGTGCATGCCAAGCTGGACCAGGGATATAAGTCGACGCTGACGGCCTCTATCGACGCCATGAACGAAATCTCAGGCGCTATCATCTCTATCACGTTGGTGATGGCCTCGGTGTTCATCCCCGTATCGTTCATTGGCGGTACGTCAGGTTCGTTCTATCGCGAGTTTGGTGTGACGATGGCTGTGTCCATCTTCATCTCGGCTCTGAACGCCTTGACGCTGTCACCTGCCCTGTGTGCCATCTTCTTGAAGCCCCACGACAAAGAGGGCCACGAGCGGAAGCTGTCGCGTGTCGACCGTTTCCACATGGCTTTCAATACGGCTTATGACAAGGTGTTGGGCAAATATAAAGGTTCTGTCGAGAAACTGGTACGCAAACCCATTCTGATTCTGCTGACGGTAGTCATTGGTATAGCCGTGCTGACTACGACGATGTTCACCGCTAAGTCAGGTCTGGTGCCTGACGAGGATACCGGTACCATCTTCTGTACCGTTTCCATGCCGCCTGCAACCTCCGTGTCGCGTACCAAGCAGATTATCAGTCAGGTAGACTCTATTCTTGGTGCCGACCCAGCCATCCAGAGCCGTGAGCAGATTCAGGGTTATAACTTCATTGCCGGTTCGGGTTCCGACCAGGCCACGTTCATCATCAAGCTGAAGCCGTTTGCCGAGCGTCAGAAGGGATTCTTCTGGAAACTCAGCGGACTGTGGCAGGGCGACGGTATCTACCGCTTCTTCCTGAATCCTTATGAGTCGACGGGAGTTATTGCCCAGATATTCATCAAGACAGCCCATATCAAGGATGCCCAGATTCTGGCTTTCGCACCGCCTATGATTCCCGGTTTCTCGGCCAACTCTGGTGTGTCGATAGTGATGCAGGACCGTACTGGTGGTTCGCTGGACAAGTTCTTCGGCGTTGTCAAGGACTATCTGGCCGAGCTGAACAAGCGTCCTGAGTTCCAGACGGCCCAGACGTCGTACAACCCCAACTATCCGCAGTACATGCTTTACATGGATGTGGCCAAGTGTAAGCAAGCAGGTGTGTCGCCCGCTACCGTGCTCAGCACGCTGCAGGGTTACTATGGCGGATTGTACGCCTCGAACTTCAATGCCTACGGCAAGCTCTACCGTGTGATGATTCAGGGTTCGCCCGAGACGCGCATGACGCCCGAGTCGCTTAATAGTATATATGTACGCACGCCCGGAGGCATGGCTCCTGCTCAGGAATTCTGCCGCATGGAACGTGTGTATGGTCCGTCGAACATCAACCGCTTCAACCTGTTCACCAGTATCAACGTGACGGCGACGGTGGCCAACGGCTACTCGACGGGTGAGGCCATCCAGGCTGCCCAGGAGGTGGCTGCCGACGTGCTGCCACAGGGTTATACCTACGAGTATCAGGGTCTGACGCGTGAGGAAGCCAAGGCTTCAAACACGACGGGTCTTATCTTCGTGTTGTGCTTCATCTTCATCTATCTGATCTTGTCGGCACAGTACGAGTCGTACATCCTGCCGCTGTCGGTCGTACTCTCCGTACCTTTCGGACTGGCAGGCTGTTTCCTCTTCACGATGCTCTTTGGTCATGCCAACGACATCTATATGCAGATTTCACTCATCATGCTGATCGGTCTGTTGGCTAAGAACGCTATCTTGATTGTACAGTTCGCACTGGAGCGCCGTCAGACGGGTATGGCCATCTCGTGGTCGGCTGTATTGGGTGCCGCAGCCCGTCTGCGTCCTATCTTGATGACATCTCTGGCTATGGTGATTGGTCTGTTGCCCATGATGTTTGCCTCGGGTGTAGGCAAGAATGGTAACCAGACACTGGGTGCCGCAGCCGTTGGTGGTATGTTGATTGGTACGATTCTACAGCTCTTTGTCGTTCCAACGTTGTTTGTGATTTTCCAGACTTTGCAGGAGAAGATCAGGCCGCTGAAGTTCGAGGACGAGGAGAATGCGGAGATTGCTGCCGAACTGGAACAGTATGCAAATACCCAACCTGTAGACTACGAATTAGAGAAATAATATGGCTATGAAGAAAATCATGATATTTGCTGCCGCTACGCTGCTGATGGGCAGTTGCGGTGTATATAATAAGTATGAGCGTCCTGACGTGAATGCCACGGGTTTGGTACGCGATGCCTATAATGATGCTGATACCCTGGTGGTTCAGGATACCGCTTCGTTTGGCAATCTGCCTTGGCGTGAAGTGTTCACAGACCCACAGTTGCAGTCGCTCATCCAGCAGGGACTCGAGAAGAATGCCAACCTGCTGAATGCGGCCCTCAACGTGCAGATGTACGAGGCCATGTTGAAGGCTGCCAAGCTGGCCTTCCTGCCTGCTGTGAACATTGGTTCTACGCAGCCTATGGGAACGATTGCTACAACGCATATCGACCCGTCGGTGACCACTAAGACGTATTCATTGCCTGTTTCGGCATCATGGACTGTCGACCTCTTTGGTAATGTGCTCTCTCAGAAGCGTTCTACGCAGATGAAGCTGCTGGCCATGAAGGACAACCAGATGGCAGTGCGTGCCTCGCTCATCAGCGGTATCGCCAACAGTTACTATACGTTGCTGATGCTCGACGAGCAATTGCGTATCGTGACGGAAATGTCGCAGATGTCGAAAGAGACGTGGGAGATGATGCAGAAGCAGTTCGAGTTGGGACGTATCCGTTCCACGAGTGTGCAGAGTGCACAGGCCGCTTATCTGAATAACCAGACGCAGATCAACGAGTTCAAACGTCAGATTCGTGCTACGGAGAATGCCCTCTCGCTGTTGATAGGTGATGCCGGCCATCAGATTAGCCGTTCCACGCTTGGTGCCCAGTCACTGCCTGCCGAGTTCAAGACGGGTGTAGGCGTTGCTCTGTTGGCTAACCGTCCTGACGTGCATCAGGCCGAGATGAATCTGGCCTCTTGCTTCCACGATGTTCAGACGGCCCGTTCTAAGTTCTATCCTAGCATCACCATTGGTGCTTCGGCAACTTTTACGAATGGTAATGCTGGTACCATGAATCCAGGCAAGTGGATTACATCGCTCTTTGGTTCGCTGACACAGCCCATCTTTAATCGTGGTGCACTGACAGCTAATCTGAAGGTCAGCCAACTGCAGTACGAACAGGCTTTCAACAACTGGCAGAATGCTATCTTGAAGGCTGGTAACGAGGTGTCGAATGCCCTCGTCAACTACAACAGCTACGATGCTAACGGCAAGATTGAGACCGAGCGTATCGAGGTGCTGACCAAGAACGTCGAGGACACCAAAGCCCTGTATCAGAGCAGTGGCTCGAGCTATCTCGAGGTGCTGACCGCCCAGCAACAGCTGCTTTCGGCTCAGCTCTCGAAGGCTACCGACGACTTCAACAAGATGCAATCCGTGGTTAGCCTGTACACAGCGCTTGGCGGAGGCGGAAAATAATTGATAATTCTTTGACCTAAAGGTACAAAGCGTTTGAGAAACGATTAGACAATTGAAAATTATGGCAAGCGAAATTAGTCCAAAAGCCGAAATCAGCCCCAAGGCTAAAATAGGCAACAACTGTAAGATATTCCCCTTTGTGTATATCGAAGACGATGTGGAGATAGGCGATGGCTGCATCATCATGCCTTTTGTCAGCATCCTCGACGGCTCGCGCATCGGTAAGGGCAACAAAATTCATCAGGGTGCTGTTATCGGTGCTCTGCCTCAGGACTTCAACTACCGTGGCGAGAAGTCGTATGTGAAGGTGGGTGACAACAACATCATCCGCGAGAATGTGGTCATCAACCGCGGTACATATCGTGACGGTGCTACCATCATCGGCAATCACAACTATCTGCTGGAGGGTACGCATATCAGCCACGATACCGTTGTAGGTACCAATTGCGTATTTGGTAACGGCGTGGAGATTGCCGGCGACTGCGTGATAGGCAATGGTGTCATCTTCTCTACTGGCGCTATCCAGAATGCCAACACCCATGCTGGCGACATGTCGCTGATTCAGGCTGGCTGTGCTTTCTCGCACGACGTTCCTCCCTACGTCATTGCTGGTGGCACACCGATGGAGTATGGCGGTGTCAACACGATAATTATGGATTTTGCTGGTGTCGACAAGAAGGTTCAGAAGCACATTGCCAATGCCTACCGTCTCTTGTTCCACGGTAAGACCAGCGTGTTCGATGTCATCAATCAGATTCGCGATCAGGTGCCCGATGGCCCCGAGATTCAGAACATCATCACGTTCCTGCAGAACTCTAAGCGAGGCATCATGTGCAAGTAAGCGCAGATGTCCGATATCAAAACAGAAGAGGATGTGTTTAGGCACATCCTCTTATTGTTGTTATGCTTTTACGACTTTTGTTTACTTCGTGCCACCGCCGAGGGCGATGTAGAGGGAGATGACGGCCTGTGCACCCTTGTAAAGATTAGCGGCCTCGCTGAGTTGGGCCTGAAGCAAATCCTCCTGGGCCATGAGCACCTCAATGTAGCTGGCCTTGCCGTTGTCCATCAGTTCGTGTGTACCAGTATAGGCATCGTAGAGCACCTCTACCTGACGACGGTAGTAGCCGTATTTCTCTTGGGCACTCTCACAGTCGGCCATAGCTTCGTTCACCTGATTACCAGCATCGATGACGGTCTGGACGTACTTGTTCTGCAGGTCCTCAAAGGTCAGTTTGTTGATCTTCAGATTGGCTATCAGTTTGCCACGGGCAAAGATGGGCTGTGTCAACTGGCCTACGGCTGTCAGGAGCACTTTGCCGGGATTGATAATCATCTCGCCTGCAGAGTTTGTCCATCCTGCCGTTCCTGTCAGCGTGATGCTGGGGAAGAAAGCTGAACGGGCAGCCTGCGTGTTGTAGAAGGCCTCCTCCATGGCGTGGTTGGCCATGCGGATGTCAGGACGCTGCTCAAGCATCGTGGCAGGCACGCCAATCTTCAGTAACTGAGCATTGATCATGTGCTGATCAAGAGGGTCCTTGGGTTTCTCGGTGAGAGCCGAGGTGCCCCACTTCTTACGCTCTATGTGCTGTGGCGTGATGGCCAGCAGTTTGCAGAGGGCGTTCTCGGTGGCACGGATACTGCGACGCGTGTCGACAATCTGTGTCTTGACATTGATGTACGATGCCTCCATCTGGTTGACAGCGGTGGCATAAGCCTTACCGTTCTCAAAGAGCGACTTCTGTGTTTCGAGCGAGGAACCCCAAAGGCTGTCAGTCATGGTCAGGATATCCAACTGGCGATCAAGCAGCTGTAGCATGTAGTACTGCTGGGCAACAATACTGATTAGATTGGTTCGCACGGCTTCTTCATACATCTGAGCCTGCAGGAGCACGGCCTTCGAGGCACGCTTCTTGTTGGTAATGGAGGCAAAGACATCGACATCAATCGAAAGTTGCAGCGGCAGGTTGTAAGTCTTACTCCATGGGTAGTTGTCAAATTTGGCGAGCGTGCCCTGCGGTGCTAAGTAGAGCGACGGCAGGTAGGCAAGTTTGGCGGCCTTCAGCGCTGCCTCGCTCTTCTCCACGGCTATACGGGCAGAATTCAGGTCGGTATTGCTGGCCAGCGCTTGTTCGATGAGTTGCTGTAGCATCGGGTCGGTAAAGAACTCGCGCCACGACAGCTGAGCGACGGATTCACCTTCGGTGGCAGCGCCCTGGTCTGTACCGAACACGCCAGCAGGTGTTTCCACCTTATTATCATACTTATTATATAGGCCGCAGCCCGTGAGCAACATACTCACGGATGCAGCGACAATCAGATTCCTTAGTCTTTTCATTAGTCTATAACTTCTTTAACTTCACTAACTTCTTTAACTTCTTTCACTTTCACTGTGCTCCCCTGGAACTTCTCATGCAGTTTCTGGAACACGATAAAGAAGGCAGGAACGACGAAGAGCAGGGCTAAGGTGCCGATGCTCATACCACCGATGACGCCGAGGGCGAGGGCGCGGTTACCGTTGGCACCGGCGCCACCCTCAATGACGAGGGGCACCATACCGATAATCATCGTGGCTACCGTCATCAGGATGGGGCGCAGACGCTCCTTGCAGGCCTCAAAGGCAGCCTCGGAAATACCCATGCCCTGGGCACGGCGCTCGGAAGCGAACTCCGTAATCAAGATGGCCGTCTTAGACAACAGACCAATCAACATGATGACACCCGTCTGCAGATAGATGTTATTGTCCATGCCCGGCAGACCCAGCTGGCTGCCCAAGAAGGCAAACACGAAGGCACCCATCAGTCCGAACGGCACGCTGAAGAGCACGGCCCACGGCGTGAACCACGAGTTGTAGAGCGAAGCCAGGATGAGGTAAATCAGGATGGCGCAGATGACGTAGATGAGGGCCGTGGCATTAGAGCCGGCAGCCTCCTCCAACTCACGCGACATGCCGCTGTACTCGTAGGTGGCAGTGGCAGGCATCTGCTCCTTGAACACCTCGGCAATGACCCTGTGGACGTCACCCTCGGTATAGCCACTGTTGGGAGTGATAAAGCAGGTGATGCTCTGCATCAGGTTGAAGTGCTCGATGTTGGCCGGGCCTACAATCTCCTTCAGCGAGACGAACTCGGAGATGGGGGCCATCTTGCCGCCCTGCACCTGCACGAAGATATTTTGCAGCGACTGCGGGTCGAGGCGGTATTCCGGCGATGCGGCGGCCATGATGCGGTAAACCTTACCAAACTGGTTGAAGTTGCCGATATAGGCGCCACCGCAGTAGGCGCCAAGGGTGTTCAGCACGTCGGCAGGCGACACGCCGGCGCGGTCGCATTGGGCAGCATCCACGTCGACCTGATACTTCGGGAAGCGCTCTGAGTACGTCGTCATGGCAGACGATACCTCCGGCCGCTCAGCCAGTTTGGCTAAGAACAGCTCGGTATGCTTGGCAAACTCCGAGAGGTTGCCGTCGGTGGGGTCCTCGACAATCAGGGTGATGTCGTTACTCGTGCCGTAGCCGGGAATCTGAGGCATCTGGAAGGGTATCACCCTCAGGTTCTTGATGTCCTGGCAGTCGAAGTAGAAGCGGTAGTAGACGAGGTCGATGAGGTGGTTCATGCCGGGACGCTCCTCCCAGTTCTTCAGGCGCACAACCATCGTGGCGTAGTTGGAACCGGCACCCGACAGCATGCCGTAGCCGCAGGTGATGGAGAAGCTCTCCAGTTCGGGAATCTTCTTCACCTTTTCCTCTACCTTCTTCACCATCTCGCGCGTCTGCTGCAGGGTGGTACCCTCGGGAGCCTGAATCTCAGCCAGGAACACGCCCTGGTCCTCCTGAGGCACGAGACCTGAAGGCAGGCTCTTCATGAAGAATACCAGCAGCACAGCGGCCAGTGCCAGCAGGCTCCACGCCATGACGGGGCGCTTGATGAACTTCTGGACGCTCTTGCTATACTTATTATATATGGCATTATAGCTGGCGGTATAAGCTTTCTTGGTATAATAGGTCAAGCCCTTGCCTTCCTGCTTGCCTTCCGTCACGCGCATCATGATGGCGCAGAGGGCAGGGCAGAGCGTCAGGGCCGATACGCACGACAGACCGACACTGGAGGCAATGGTCACACCAAACTGGGTGAAGAACGTGCCCGACGTGCCGGGCATGAACATGACGGGAATGAACACGGCCATGAACACCAGCGTACACGAGACGACGGCCACCGACACCTCGTTCATAGCCTGGCGGGTGGCCTCGCGGGCGTCGCTGATGCCTCCCTCCATCTTGGCCATGACGGCCTCGACCACCACGATGGCGTCGTCAACCACCGTACCGATGGCCAGCACCAGGGCGAAGAGCGTCAGGATGTTGAGCGAGAAGCCAGCCAGTGAGACAATGGCAAACGTGCCCAGCAGCGATACCACGATGGATATGGACGGAATGATGGTGGCCTTGAGGTTCTGCAGGAAGAAGAACACCACGAGTACCACGAGGATGATGGCGATGACAAGCGTCTCTACCACGTTGTGGATGGCGGCGAAGAGGAAATCGTCAGAGGTCATCATGGTGACGAACTCCAGGCCGGCAGGCATCGTCTTCTTGACCTCCTCAAGCATGTTGTTGATGCTGGCGTTTACCTGAGTGGCGTTGGCACCCGGCGCGGCAAATACCATGAAGAGGGCACCCGGACGGTCCTGGATGTTCGACGTGAAGTTGTAGCTCATGGCGCCAATCTTGACCTCGGCCACGTCGCTCAGCTGCAGCATGCCGCCACCGTTGGTGCGCAGCACGATGTTGTTGAACTCCTCCACCGACTTCAGCGTACCCTTGTATTGCATGTTGTACTGGTAGGAGTTGCCCGACTGCTCGCCCAGCGTACCGACAGCGGCCACGAAGCTTTGTCCGCCGATGGCTGCAAAGATGTCGTTAGGCGTCAGTCCGTACTGGGCCATGACATCGGGCTTCAGCCAGATGCGCAGGGCATAGGTGTTACCGAGGCTCAGCACGTTACCCACACCGGTGATACGCATCAGGCGCGGCTTGATGTTGATGTCGACATAGTTGGACACGAAATCCTCGCTGTACTTGCCGTCGGCACTCTTCACGGCGAAGATGCGCAGAATGTTGTTCTGACGCTTCTCAACCTTCACACCGACCTTGGTCACGTCGGCAGGCAGCAGTGCCAGTGCGCCGCTCACGCGGTTCTGCACGTTGACGGCAGCCATGTCGGCATCGGTGCCCTGCTTGAAATAGACATTAATCTCCACGTCGCCGTTCGACGATGCCTTTGAGGTGATGTAGGTCATGTCCGTCACACCGTTGACAGCCTCCTCAAGGGGCTGGATGACCGACTTCATCACCGTGTTCTCGTCAGCACCGGAGTAGCTGGTGGTTATCGACACCGTAGGCGGTGCAATGTCGGGATATTGCTCGACTGGCAGCGTACTCATCGAGATATAGCCCACCAGTGCTATCACAATCGAGATGGCACATGCCATCACGTATTTATTGATGAAAATATTGTTTTTCATATTGTTGCGGCAACAAATTTCACTTTTCACTTTTCACTTTTCGGTTCCTCTGGGAAAAGCACTTTCTGTCCTTCCGTTACATTGTTGGCACCATTGGTCACAATCTGGTCACCCGGATTCAAACCGCTGGTGATGATGAAGTCCTTACCGTTACCAGTATCTTCTGTCGTCACGTCAACGGCAGTAGCGGTACTGTCGGCCTTTACCTTGTAAACCTGTGACTTGTCCTGAAGGCGTATCACGGCATTCTGAGGAATGACAATCACGCCGTCCTCGGCAAAGTTCATCACCACCGTACCCTGGATACCGGAGTACAGATGACCGTCGGGATTGGGGAACGACACCTTAGCGGTCAGCGAACCGGTAGCAGCATTCACGACACCCGTCAGACTGGCGACACGACCTTTATGTGGATACTCCGTACCGCTCTTCATGATAAACGTGGCATCGGGCAGCTTACTGATATATTTTCCCAAATCGGCAGCCTTTATGCCTTCCTTCACCATCGACTCGATAATGTCCTCCGTTACTGAAAACTCGGCGTACATTGTCGTATTGCCGCTCAGCATGGTCAACTGCATTCCAGGAGAAACCTGGTCACCGGCACGCACGGGAATCTCGCCGATGATACCGGATACGGAAGCCGTGATGGTGCAGAAACCGAGGTTCACCTTGGCACGGTTCACCGACGCACGGGCCTGGGCCACAGCAGCCTGGGCCTGCTTATAGGAATTCTCAGAGTTGTTCAGCATATAACTGCTCACTATCTTCTTCTCATACAGGTTCTTGTTCGATTCATACTCCAGTTTGGCAGAGTTCTCCTGAGCCAGGGCAGCCTGCAGGTTAGCCTCGGCAGCCTCCAATTCCAACTGGGCGTTGCGGGAGTCGATGACGAAGAGCGTCTGTCCCTGTTTCACCTGCTGACCCTCAGAAACGCAGATTTTTACCAATTGTCCACTTACCTGTGGTGTTACGGTAACGTCGTTCTGGCCTTTCATTCTGGCACTGAACTTGTAAGGGAGTTCGATACTCGATTTCTCCACTGTCATAGTTTCATACGATGACTGTTTCTCCTTTGGCATGTCTACTCCGCACGATGCCAATCCTACTGCGGCACCGAGCATCCATACCCACATTGAACCATTCTTTTTTCTCATGATGATAATATTATTTATAGTTATTGTTTCAAATTGTCGACAAAGATACAAATAAGCGAGCAAAAAAACAAATAAAATAGGAAAAAAATGTTATTTGTATAGAACAAAGAGGATGTGCCTCATAATCTTTTAAACTTTAAACATTAAACATTCTGTCGCGGCGTGTGAAAGGTACGTCACTTTTCGGTCGTTCTGAACGTTCCTATCACCCGAAGGTACGTCACTTTGCGGTCGTAGATGCGATACTTTACCCCCCTAAAGTATCATCGGAACGGGTCGTAGATGACGTCGGA
>CACWOS010000037.1 GCA_902762565.1 uncultured Prevotellaceae bacterium | reverse complement strand
ACACCTCCGCCGACATCGCCATCACCACACTCAAGAACTCCCCTGCTGCCGCTCCGTGTAAAAAGGTCATGCGCAACGCTCGCATCGTGATAGAGAAAGACGGGAACTTCTATAATACCAAGGGGCAAAAGATTACACAATAGGAAGCGGAGAGAACAGAAAAGCCCCGAGGTTTTGCCTCGGAGCTTTGAACCTGTTCTGCGGAGAGAACAGGATTCGAACCTGCGAACCGGTTTTGCCGGTTACACGCTTTCCAGGCGTGCCTCTTCAACCACTCGAGCACCTCTCCAAAATGTGTAAGCGGGTGCAAAGGTACGAATAAGTGAGGAGAATACAAAATAAATTCGCATTTATTACAAAATAAAATTGCATTTATTGGTATTCACACCCTGTTATTTCGGCATTTCAAGAATGAATCGGCAGCCTTCCGTGTAGTCTCTATCGTAGATGAGGTCGCCGCCAAGACTCAGAGCATGGCGCTTGGTGAGTGGCAGACCGAGTCCGAGACCTTCGGAGAGGTCGTCAATCTTGGTGAAGGGCTTATAGAGCAGTTCGTCAGCATCGCTGGGCAGTCCTACGCCTGTGTCTTGTACGGTGAAGAAAACGGTGGTGGAGTTCTGCGAGACGCGGAGTCTGATATGCTTGCCGTCGGAATACTTGGCGGCATTGTAGAGCAGTTCGCGGATAGAACGCATCAGATAGAGGTGGTTGGTCAGTATGCGTATGTCGTCGGACAACTCCGTCTCGAGCTTGATTTTCACACCCTGGAAGTGACCTGTCGTATAGTCAATGGACTCGCGGGCCACCTGATTACACGACACCTCGTCGCGACGGTCGTTCATCAGCTGCTCGGCACCATTTACGGAAGAGCTGTCGAAGAGCATGAGCACCATACGCTTCAGGTGGATGGCATTATACTTCATCATGTCTGTGACGTCGGCCAGCTTATCGTTGACGAAGGTTTGCGCAGCAGCAGCGTCTTTGCTGCGGATGTCGATGTTCTCGCGCAGGATGTTGGCAAAGCCGATAATGATGTTGAGCGGGGTGCGTATCTGGTGCGAGAGGTTCTCGATGAACAGCGTCTGTTTCTGGACAGCCTCTTCAGCCAACTGCATGTCGCGTGCACGTTGTTCGTTGCGTTTCCTGATTTCTTCGGCTGCCTGACTGATGCTGCCCATACGGTCGTTGAGTGCCACCTGCATGGCAGCAAAGCTGTTTTGAAGTTGGGCAATGTCATCATGACGGTCGGACTGGAGAATCACACCATCGTAACGTCCTTCTGCTATCAACTTAGTGTAGCTCAGCAGTTCTCTGATAGGTTTGATGTTACGACGGACCACCCGATGGTTCATCCACGCCATCAGCATCAATCCCAAGAAAATGAGGACAACAATGACATAGGCCAGACGGTGGTAGCCTTCCAAGACCTCACTCTCAGGAGAGATCAAAGCAAGGCTCCAGTCGGTGCCCGGCACAGGCTGATAGGACACGTGGCAGCGACTTCCGTTGACCGTGACGTGCATGGTGCCCTCCTTGCCGTCTATCATCTGGTAGCCAAGGGTTATCAATTCGGCATCTTCGTTGGGGTCGGCATCGGTAAAGATGGTCTTACGGAAGAGTCGCGTGCTGTCAGGATGGATAAAGAAGCGGCCGTCGGCTCCCAGCAATACGAAGTAAGCACCAGGATAAGGTTGCTCCGTGGCAACGGTAGCCTTGGCCATGCGGCTAAACGACAAATCGGCGGCAACGATGCCCAGCACGTAGCCTTGTTGCGAGCGAAGCGGACGGCAATAGGTGGCCACGGCTTTATTAGGATCAACAGCACCCTCGACATATTCGTCGAAAGGCTCTATCCAGCAGGCTTTGCCCTTCAGCGACGGTGTCTTGTACCATGACTTGTCAGCGTATTCAGATTCGGTCTCAATGACAGAAGTTACCGCATCGCCCTCTTTGACGGTATAGACAGAGAAGTACTTGCCGTATTGCGGAAACACATCTGGTGCAGCACTGACGGAGCAACTGATGATATGCGGATTCAGTCGCACGATGCGCTGAGAGATGGCCTGCAGCGAGTCGGGACGGAAGCTTTCCTCGAGCAGCCACGCATTGGCATTGACAGACACCTCAATAGTACGCGTGTAGTTGCTGACGCGCTGGATGGCGGCCTGGAGAATACTGTTGGAGCGATCGATGGCCTCCTTGCGAATGAGATAACGCGACTGGAGATAGAACAAGCCCAGCGCAAGAATGAAGGCGGGCACAGCCAGCCACATAATGCGGATGCAGAGCTTACGGGAAAGACTTGTACCAGGATTACTCATGACAGACCTCCTTTCCTGCTTTTAGTTTCTTTTCGGACTCGTCGGCCTCAATCTGCAAGGCTTCTATCATGTGGTCAAGCAAGTCGAGCACTATCTCGCTCTGCCGTTTGATGACGCTGACCTCATAGTCGGCCTCCTGCGGTGTGATGGTCAGATAGTTGTTGCTGAGCTTCACGACGCTGCGCTCGATGATATCGGCAGGAGTGGTCATCTGTGTGGTCATGTAGTGGAGGAAAGAGGTCTTCATACGGTCTGAGCCCTGAACGCCGTCATAGGCTTTTCGCAGCTCTTCGCCACGCATCTTCAGCATGGAAGTCAGCTGTTCCAGTTCGGAAGACTTGGTGGACAGCGATTGCTGCATACGACGGAAAACGTCCTGCAACTGGCCTATCTCGTCAGTGGTCTGTGCACGAGGCACCGTCTCATCGTAATGGCCCTCGGCAATACGCTGAGCGGAATGGGTCAGCATGTGGAGAGGGCGCAGCTGGCGACGGATGAGCATGTGGCAGAGCAGGAAGAAGACAAGCACGCAAAGTGCGGCAATAGCCAACTCCAGATAGATGAGGTTGTTGTAGCTGCCAAGGACATCGTCCTTGAGGTATACCACACCAGCACTCCATTTTAAATGGTCTATAGGCTGTCCTATGGATGATTCATGACGGAAAGACTTGTAGAACACACACCAGTCCTCGTCGTTCATCTGGAAGGACTTGAAACCCGTCGCACCAGACAGCATGGCCTCGGCAGCCTCATGGGCACCAGCGCCAGCATTCTTTTCAGTCCAGTCCAAAGCATTTTTAACGTCCTCCAGTTTATCATCATCGTGATGGACAATATAAGAGCCGTTGTGGCTTAACAGTACGCTGTAACTATTGGGCGAAGGCTTGTTAGCATGGACTATCTGTGACAGCAGAGTGACAGGCAGGTCGACTGCAATGACGCCCACGCACTCAGCATGGCGGTCCGTGATGGGCAGACAGAAGGAAATGGTCACGCCTTCGTTTTCCTCCTCTGGCAGCGGGTCAGTCCAGCAGGCACGTCCTGTCGACATCGGCTGCGTATACCACACCTGTTCCGTGTATGGCCTATGACCAAATTTAGTGGCAGATATCAGGGTACTAGTACCTTGCTCGTAGTCGGAACGGTGGACGTAAGCCAGGAACAACTCGTGACCTGGATAGTAATTCGGCTTGAAGGCAACGGCACAACCAACGATGTAGGGATAGGTCTCCACAATGTTGCGACAGTAGGTAAACATACGGTCGGGCTGGTCAAGGTGCCACTGAAGGTCCTGATAGACGTTATACGTGGTCTGCTCGACCGTCATCAGGACATTGTCAATATGCTGCTCTGTACCCACCAAAGTCTGCTCAGCATCGCTTCGGGCCTCGTTGATCAGTGCCTGGCGCGAGAAATAGACCAGCGCGGCCAACGACAGGAGAAGCAGCAGCACCATCTGCCAGACGACCAGCAGGCTCAGCCTGATAGACAAATGGGGTATCTTTATCCTCGGAATTTTCAACATAAATCTATATTTATTATGTAACGACAATGGCTGCGAACCAATCTACATATTCGATGGGACCATAATAGACGGTAGAAGGTACGCCATTGACCACCATGTCAACAACACCACTCTTCTTTTCTGACAGGTCTTTCAGCGTCAACTCAGACGTCAGTGACACCTTCTTTCCTTCAGGATAGGCTATACTGCTGCCGTCGTCGTTGATAATGACGGTATAAAATTCTGCGTCGTCAATCTTATACATGTTTAGCAGAGCATCCTGCTTGATTTCCTTGTCAATACGTCCCAGTTCCTTGCTAAGCCACTCGAAGGTCATATCGGCACCACAAACGCAGGCCAGACGTCCAGACTTATCGAAAACGGGCTTGACAAACGTGGCATAGTGGCCACTGATGTTGGTGCCGTCGTAATAGTAATAAGGGTCAGACCAGAAGCTATCGTTCGACTTCTTGGCACGGACATACCAGTCAGATTTATTCAGTATGCCCACATAGCGTATATGACGTTCAGCCTTTGCGGCTTTATGGCTTGACCATAAGGATATGGATGTAACAACCAACAACACTGCTAATACTACATATAGTATTGTACGTGGAAAACTGTTGATAATAGTTACAGATTTATGCATCACATCAATATTTTAATCCATAAAATATACTTGTAACTGCAAATATACGACATTTATCGACAAACGCCCAATATTCCTTTTATGTTTAACGTATTTTAACGCAGGATTTAGAAGTGATGAGCCTTGCCAAAAACACGGGCAACGTTGGCGTTAGTCTGACGGCATATATCCTCCTCAGTAACACCGTAAACCTCAGCCAGACGAGTGATGACGTAATGGATGAAGGCAGACTCGTTGCGCTGTCCTCGCATGGGAACGGGTGCCATGTAGGGAGCGTCAGTCTCAAGGACGATACGGTCTAGAGGTACGACAGCAGGAAGCACCTCAGGCAGATGGCTTTTCTTGAACGTCAGCACGCCACCGATGCCCAGCACGAAGTTCTCGAAGTCAAGCAGCTGACGTGCCTCCTGTTCGTTACCAGTAAAACAATGGAACACGCCACCAGGTAGTGCATGTGCATACTTCTTGATGATCTGCACCATCTCGTTTTGTGCCTTGCGACAGTGAATCATCAGCGGCAACTGCAAATCGACAGCCCACTGTACCTGAGTCTCGAAAGCCTCTAACTGCTCGTGTTCGAACTCGCGACTCCAATAGTAGTCAAGACCGATTTCGCCGATGGAAGTGAGAAGTGAGAAGTGAGAAGTGATGAGTTGTTTCAATTTATCCAGCTGCTCTTTCCAGTCCGCCTTCACCTCCTCAGGGTGCAGGCCTAGCATGGGATAACAGTAGTCAGGATACTGACGGCAGACATCAATAACCGACTGACACGACGCAACATCGATAGCAGGCAGGAAAATGCGTGTGCAACCTGCCTCGCGGGCGCGCTGAACAACGGCATCGCGGTCCTGTGCGAACTCTTCGCCGTCCAGATGGCAATGGGTGTCTATGTAATTGAGAATTGACAATTGAGAATTATGATTACTTATTACGGTGCAGGAGTTCGTCCATGTAGGCGCTGAGGGCTTGCTTGCACTCCTCAGGCACGTTGACCTCACTCAGTGTCTGTCGGGCTAAATCGAAGTAATAGTTAATCTTGGCCTCACAGAGTTCGCGGATGCCTATTTCATCGTAAAGGCGCGTCACCTCAGCAACCTTCACCTCACGATTGAACGTCAGAGCATTGATCCAATGTGAGAGTTCAGCACGCTGTTTATTGTTGGCACGATTGAAGGCATTGATGAGCATATAGGTTTTCTTGTTAGAAACAATATCGCCACCAACGGCTTTGCCAAACACTTTCGGGTCGCCGTAGACATCCAGTAAGTCGTCCTGCAACTGGAAAGCCAGACCAATCTGCTCACCCAAGCGATACATGCGCTCTGCATCGGCCTGAGGCGCATCAGCCAGAATGGCACCCATCTTCAAGGCACAAGCTAACAGCACAGAGGTCTTCAAGCGAATCATCTCAATATACTCGTCCTCAGTGACATCGTTGCGCGTCTCGAACGACATGTCGTACTCCTGACCCTCACCAATCTCAAGGGCGGTAATGGTAAAGAGGTCAAGCACGGCCTGCAACTTATCGGCTGGCACCTGAGCCACGCGCTGATAGGCCAGCACTAGCATGGAGTCGCCCGAAAGGATGGCCTTGTTGGCATTCCACTTCTTGTGAACCGTTTGGTGTCCACGACGTACATCGGCATTATCCATAAGGTCGTCGTGCAGCAGGGTGTAGTTATGATAGGTTTCTAAGCCAATGGCAGGCATCAGGATGTCCTCGGGATGCTCGCGCCATAGATTATAGCCTAAGAGGGCCAGCACGGGACGGATACGCTTGCCACCGATGGCCAGCACATACTGTACGGGCTCGTAAAGTGAAGCTGGTTTGCGTTCGTAGGGCAGACTTGACAGAAAGTCGTTGACACACTTGAGAATCTGGTCAGAAGAAAGCTGTTTCATATTTTTTCGTTATTTCGTTATTTCGACATTTCGTTATGATGTTATGACGGCATTCCAAAGTTATAATTTAAAGACGATCGGTATGCAGACCTTGGTGCGACAGGGTTGGTCGTTTTGGATGCCAGGTTCCCACTTAGGCATCTTGCGCAGCACACGCAAGGCCTCACGGTCGCATTCAGGGGAGAGTGACTGGGTAACATTGATGCCAGTAACGCTGCCATCCTTCTCGACATAGAACACAGCCACCACCTTACCCTGCGTCTTACGAGCACGAGCAGTGGCAGGATACTGCAGATTGCGGGTAAGCCACTTCATAAACTCAACGGCACCACCAGGATACTTTGGCAAATCCTCGACAATATGGAAGTTAAGCGGATTGTTGGGGTCGACATTAAGGGCAGCCAAAGCCTTGTCGTCCTCTTCCTGCAACTCCTGAAGCAGTTGTTCGTCATCGTCGCCTTCACCCTCGACAGCCGCTTCTACATCATCCGGCTGTAGTTCTACTTGGTCATCCACGACGTGCAACTGTTCGGTTTTCGGAGCTTCCTGCTTTTCTTCAATACGACTGGTCAACTCCTCGTTAGACATTGGCACCAGCTCGCTTTCGTGCATCAGTTCATCGAGGTCAATGGGATCAATGCCATCGTCAGAATCAACGGAATTCCACTCTAGCGAAACATAGAAAATAGACAAGACGAAAACGAGACCCAGCAGGAATCCTGTGGTACGACGTTGGTCAATATCTGCACTTCGAGTCTTTTTTTGTTCCATCATCTATGCAATAAAAAGCATCATATTCCGTTAATTATTCGTGCAAGGCTGCAATAAAGCGAGCGCCAGAAAATTTGTTTTCACTTGGCGAGCGTGAGCAGTCTCGTCGAATTTTTCGACAAAGGTACAAAATAATTAAGAATTTATTGTTATCTTTGCACCACATTTAGAGATTATTAGATGAAAAAAGGTGTTTTTGTCGTCATATTTGTCCTTACAGCTATCATTCTGAGGGCACAGGAAAGCCAGGAGGCATACAGCTTCCTGCGACTGCCCGTAAGTGCACACGTGGCAGCATTGGGAGGTGACAACATCACCATTAACGACGACGACCCTACCCTCATATTCCATAACCCCGCACTGATAGCCGGTGTGACGGACAAGAGTCTGAACCTGAACTACATGACTTACATGGAGGGGTGCAAGACAGCTTCAGCTTCGTTTGTCAAGGCTTACAAAGAACGTGCCACGTGGGGTGTGTCGGCTCAGTACATGGACTACGGTAAGATGAAGCAGACCACCGTAGAAAACATTGATCAAGGCGAATTCTCGGCAAAGGACATTGCGCTGGCAGGTACGTTTACCTATCTGCTGGGCAACAAAGTGAGCGGTGGCATCACGGCACGCTTCATTTCGTCAACCATCGGCAGCTATTCATCGGCAGCTGTAGCCATAGACTTAGGCATCAACTATCTGAACGAGGAGACAGGCTTGTCGCTGTCGGCTGTAGCAAAAAACCTAGGTGGACAAGTGAAAGCGTACAACGACGAATTTGAACGCATTCCACTTGATTTGCAGATTGGTATCACGAAACGTCTCATTGGCTCACCCCTTCGTCTGTCGGCCACACTGACACGTCTGAACAACTGGGATCAAGGACTGATTAAGCATCTTGCCATTGGCGGTGACCTGCTATTGGGTACGCAGTTCTACGTGTCGGCAGGCTACAACTTCCGACGCTCGAGCGAGATGAAAATCAACGACAGCGAAGGTGATTCGAACCACGGTGCAGGTGTGTCGCTGGGTGGCGGCATTCAGTTACAACGCTTCAAGTTGAACGTCGGCTATGCCAAATACCACGTGTCAGCCTCATCATTATTGATTAATGTTACTTATTCGTTATGAAGAAGATTACAATAGCTATTGATGGCCATAGTTCGTGTGGAAAGAGCACGATGGCTAAGGATTTAGCCCGCGAAGTGGGCTATGTATATGTAGACACAGGCGCCATGTATCGTAGTGTGACGCTCTACGCCCTGCGCAATGGGCTGTTTACCAATGAAGGTATCAAAGAAGACGAATTACGCCAACAGATGCCGAACATCCAGATTTCGTTTAAGTTCAATCCTGAGACGGGGCGTCCGGATACTTATCTGAACGGTGAACTCGTAGAACAGGATATCCGTACGATGGAGGTATCAAGTCACGTCAGTCCGATAGCTACACTGGGCTTTGTACGCGAGGCTATGGTTGCCCAACAACAGCAGATGGGTAAAGACAAGGGCGTGGTGATGGACGGCAGAGACATCGGCACCGTCGTATTCCCCGATGCCGAGCTGAAAATATTCGTCACCGCCTCAGCAGAGGTGCGTGCGCAGCGTCGCTACGATGAGCTGAAAGCAAAGGGTATGGAGGCTGACTATGATGACATTCTGAAGAACGTTCAAGAGCGCGACTACATTGACTCACATCGTGAGGTATCGCCCCTAAAGCAAGCTCCAGATGCCATTCTGCTCGACAACAGCCAAATGACCATTGCCGAGCAGAAGGAGTGGTTGATGCAGCGCTTCAACGAAGCCACCCGCTAAGTTTTATTCCGTCCCACTAATGGCGTCGCGGCATTGCTCCATCAGCCACTTAGGTGTTGATGTAGCCCCACAAATACCCACAGTCTTGATATTCTCAAGCCACTGTGGGTTTATTTCTGCAGGGCCCTCAATGAGGTGTGTATTGGGATTGATACGCCGACATTCCTCGAAAAGCACTTTACCATTCGAACTCTTACGACCACAGACGAAAAGAATGAGATCGTGACGCGAAGCAAACTGCGAGATGTTTGGCATGCGGTTGGCCACAGAGCGGCAAATGGTGTCAAAACTTTTAAAGGTCGCGTTGGGCGATATATGTTCCTGGATATACTCGATGATGCGATGAAACTCGTCAAGCGACTTAGTGGTCTGACTGTAGAGGTAGATGTCGCGCGAGAAATCCAACTGGCTTACCTCATCGAAATGCTCGATGACAATAGCATTAGAGTGAGTCTGTCCTACCAGTCCCAGTACCTCGGCATGACCTTTTTTGCCAAAGATGACAATCTGAGCAGCGGACTTAACGGACTGACTTGGACTGTCTGACTGATTATTAGAATCGTACTGACGCTTGATGCGCTTTTGCAATTGCAGCACCACGGGGCAGGTAGCATCGATAATCTCGATATTGTTCTGGCGAGCCAATTCGTAGGTTTCAGGTGGTTCACCATGAGCACGTAACAGCACCTTAGCATCGTGCAACTGAGCCATTTCGTCGTGATTGATGGTGATGAGTCCCATCTCGCGCAGACGCTCGCACTCCATACCATTATGCACGATATCGCCGAGGCAATAGAGTTTATTGCCGCGAGCCAACTCCTCCTCAGCTTTCTGGATGGCAGTGGTCACACCAAAACAAAAGCCGCTGCCGTTATCAATCTCAATATTAAGCATCTTTTTTAGAAGTTGAAAAGTTAGAGGGAGTTAGAAGACAATTGTTTAAAGTACTCATCTAACAAGCCCTGGGCTGCCGTAAAGCTGGTTTGCAGGCCAGCAAGTACGGAACGTTCTGCGACAGGCAGTTCATTGCGGATAAGTGCGTTGTTGTAGAAGTTCAGCCGCAGATGTTCGTTGATACTCTCATACATCCAGTACTTGGATTGTTCGTTACGGCGATAGTCGAAGTAACCATTCTGCTTGACGAAATCGAAGTACTCATAAATCATGTCCCAAATTTCTTTGACGCCAGTACCATAGAAGCCACTATAGCATAGCACCTTGGGTGACCAGCCACTCTCGGGCATCGGAAAGAAATGAAGGGCATTACGGAAGTTTGTGGCAGCCATCTGACAGCGGTCCACATTATCACCATCGCACTTGTTGATAACAATACCATCCGAAATCTCCATGATGCCACGTTTGATGCCCTGCAATTCATCACCTGTACCAGCCAACTGAATGAGCAGGAAGAAGTCAACCATAGAGTGACAAGCCGTTTCGCTCTGACCGACACCTACCGTTTCGACGAATATCTTATCGAAACCAGCAGCCTCGCAAAGGATAATGGTTTCACGGGTCTTACGAGCTACGCCACCCAGAGAACCAGCCGTTGGACTAGGACGGATAAACGAGTCAGGATGTACGGAAAGTTTTTCCATACGTGTCTTATCACCCAGAATACTACCCTTGGTACGTTCACTGCTGGGGTCGATGGCCAACACTGCCAACTTGCCCCCCTTTTCTTTCAACACGTGAATGCCAAACTCATCGATACTGGTAGACTTACCTGCACCAGGCACACCGCTAATACCAATGCGTACGGAGTTGCCGCTATAGGGCAAACATTTATTGATGACCTCCTGAGCCTTCGCCTGATGGTCGGGATTGACACTCTCCACCAACGTGACTGCCTGAGAAAGGACAGTGACATCGCCCTTGACAATGCCCTCGACCATATCAGCAGCTGAAAGTTCACGACGGCGCACACGCTGACGTTTCAAATAGGGATTGATGATACTGGGCTGTTCGACGCCGCTGTTGACCTGAAGGCCTGCATATTCTGAACTATTCTCGGGATGATCCATATTTTATAACTTTTTGGCTATTGGCCATTGGCTATTGGCTAAAAGCCAACAACTAACGGCTTACAGCATATTTATTTTGCATTAATATTGATGACGACTTTACCTTTGTCAGGGTCGTTAGTAATCATCAGCAGACGCGGACGGCGGCGAAGCTTGAGTATTTCGTCGCGTATAGCAGTCACTTTGAGCTTGGCAGACTGACCTGGAGCCAGCTTGCTCTTACTAAGCGATATGTTAAGTCCGCCAGTAAACATCTGCAACGATGATATTTCGAGTTCAGTCTGTCCCTGATTGGTCAGTTCTATGACATCAGTCTTTTTCTTCTTTCCGTCAAAAGCTATATCTATGTTCTGCTTTGACATCATCAACTTAGGAGCACGCAGGCGCTCGTCAGCTGTCGTCTCTGCGAAGGGAGGCAACAGGACAGCCGACACACTGATTTCGTGGTCAGGACTCACTTTGTCGCCAGGATTGCCTGCCAGATAAACTGAGGTCTGTGTCAACCCATAGTCGTGCAACTTATCGGAGTGCAATGTCACAGTAATCTTTCCTGCCCTATTGGGTGCTAACTTCTCAGGTACCATCACTGCAGAGAGATAAGAAGGGAGGTGCATCAGGTTAGGTTGATAGATTTGGGTACCATTATTATAAATATTCAACTCCTGTACCTGTTCGAAGCCTTTATTCACATCGTCATACTCCAGTGCATCCTTATCCAGTCGCAGGTCGCCCATCTCAACGGGATATGTACCGCTAAGGTCTACATATCCTGCCTGCACAATACCCTTTATACGAATAAAGAGCGGTTTCTTGGAAGCATTGCTGAAGATAGCTGCCTGATGATCGAAATGACCCAATTGGCGAGCATCATAGGTCATCTTTATCTGAAACTTGTCGCCAGCCCCAATCTGTTCCTTCGGATAGTCGATGTTGGTGCAGTAGCAGTCTGGCCGCACCTCAGAAATCTTCAAATGCTTATGACTCTTGTTCTTAAACTCAAAAGTGGCAGTGACAGGCATCTGATAGCCCGTCCGCCCAACATCAATAGTTGTCTTGTCTGCCTCAATCTTTTGCGCCCTCGCAGGGCTAAATGATAAATGACAAATGATAAATGATAAACCTATCACCATCAATATCCTTATCCTATTGTTTTTTTCTATCATATTATTATTTTTCACTTTTCACTTCTATCCTCATTGAGGGTGTTGTAGCTCTGTATTCTGGTGCATAAGCACAGCCCACAGTACATGTACCTGTCTCGTAGGTTCCAGCACGATCAATGTAATATTCGGTTTCAAGCACATGCTTGCCTTTCGAAATGCCATAGTAGAAATAGTGGGTGGCATTGTCCTTCGGTGAGCAATAGGCACCGTTACGATAGCCAGAAAGCTGGCGTACGGGTTCCATACATGCTGCACGGCGATCAACTACCTGAACGAAATCGAGGTCACGCTCACTCTCAATGGTGATACGAACCTTGATACGATCACCAACGGTCAGGCTATTAGCTGTTAGCTTCTGACCATTAGCCGTGCGTAGCTCGCGCGTCACCTTGATACCACTCTGCGATGCCTCAATATCGCTGGTATTCTGGAAGAACTGTGCATAGACAGCACCCCACGAAGTACCCTCTGAAGTCTTAGTGGCAGTAAACGTCTTTCCATGAGGTTCCGAAATTGCAGTCTTCACATAGCCAACACCAGCCGTAGCCTTAGATGTCTCGATAGGCGTATTGTCAATAGCAAGTACTGTCGGAGCGCCCTTGGTTTCCAGAGAATTCTGACCTTTCAAGAAAGCATAGATGGCATTGACGCTATTAATGGGTGTATCCCATGCTTGTGTACGTTTCTCCTGCAACAGCCAACGACGCATCTCGTCAACCGTTTGTTTTTCCTGCGGTCTTACCATCTGAATAGCTTCGATGGCAGCAACCTCTGTTGGAATCTTATAGTCATACCATGAATAGCCGGCTCGAGGGGTATCGTAGTAACGTCCCATTTCCTCAGTAAAGACCGTGTACTCTTTTAGACTCTGTACATATTCTGCTGCAAGTTTAATGTCGCCATGCTTTGACAGAATGACAGTTGTAAGCGCCTTTTCATAGATAGTCTGGCGTTTGATTTCCTTCTTCAGCAACTTATAAAGATAGTCGTTGGCACTCTTTACATCATTCGACAACTGACGTCCATCAAGGGCACAGATGTAAAGCCAGCGCAAGGCTGTGAATGAGGGGAAGGATGGCTTGTGTCCCTTCTTCTCAGCCTTCTTCATCTCTTTGACCAAATCGACCATTTCCTTGCCAATATAGTTGAAAACTTTATCAGCAATCTGCTTTACGTCTTTCTGTTCACCAGTCATCACATACAGACGAGTCAGCATTTCCTCAACAGCCACAGTGACCATCGTGCTGCCAGGCATTTCAGGATACCACGAGAACGAGCCATCAGCTCTCTGCAACTTCTTCAGCTTCTCGACAGCCATATTCAGGCGGTTAGCAATAAGGTTCTCGTCAAAGAAGTCGCCTAAACGCTGTTTCTGTTCACTCTCACGATCGGCAGCAAAGACCCAAGGCGTTTCACTCAGCACAACATCCTTCAGTTCTTGGTTCTTTTCCAATTGAGAATCGAGCGACGTAGAGTTTGTTGTCATTGCCTCACGCTTCCATTGCTCAAAAACGCCCTTTACCTGTGGGCTTTGGTCCAACAGCGTCTTTGCCAAGAGATTGCTGTAATAGGAAGCAGCCTGATCAATGGCGCTATGTTCCAAAGGCTGACCTGTAGCAGCCAACGACTGTACCATCATCCATGCTGGATTGTTGGTATATTCGATGGTCAACTTCTGCTGTGCGGTTCCTGCTGGGAAGAGTTTAGTCAGATCGACGGTTTTCACACCAGCTTCGTGCTGGGTAAACGGAACGGTCTTTGTAACATATTCGCGATTGGGCAAAACAGGCAAATAATGCTGTTCACCATCCGAGAAGCCTTCACCTGTTGCTATCACTTTGCAGATAAGAAGTGATGAGTGATGAGTGATAAGTGATAAGTGATAAGTGACGTTAGCAGACTTTTCAGATTCTGCCGAGAACGACTGCTGTTGCTCGAATACCGTTTCGTTGGTTTCAGGATCTACAAGTAGTAGTTTAGCCTGACCACTGACAGCATGGTCAGACGTATTAAAGATGCGAGCGGAGATTTCAGCCTCATCACCCATACGGACAAAACGCGGCACATTGGGCTGAATCATCACATCTTTCTTGGCTACAGTTTCACCATCGATAAAGCCATACAGCATATCCGTCGTATTCGAGACGCCCATAAAACGCCACGTCGTCAAACTTTCAGGCAACGTAAACTTGAGAACTACCAGTCCATTGTCATCTGTCTGCAAAGTGGGATAGCAGAAAGCTGTCTCCTGAAGGTTCTCGCGGATATTCACTTCCTCCTGCTTCTCCTCACTATCCTTGCCTTTGGCCTTTTGTGCGCCAACAGCTATCTCTACTTTCGCCTGCGGCACTTCTGCTGCGGCATCATTGCTGCTCATTACATCGAAAGCTCCGATGGCTTTTTCCTCAACCATAGCGGCACTGGCTTTTGCCATTAACACACGACTACCCGAAAAGCCTCCACGTGTATAGCGACCATAATAGGAATACTGCGGATAGACGCTGCTATCGAAATGGCTGAACCTGAGATCAGAGACGATTAATCCCTGATAGGCTCGCGAGCCACTTGCACTAATGCCTCCCCAGGATGACCACTGCCATGCAGTGGAGGGCTGTGGTAAATAACTATGGGGAAAAAATGCCCAATGGTGCGGATTAATCTGGTCGAGGCTCTTATCGTAGAGCACAGCCATGAGCGAGGCATCAGCGGGTGTACCGTCAGGCTTCGTTATCTTCAATTTCCATTCTTCCTGCTGTCCTGGTGTCAAACGGTCACGGAACGTCTCCCACGACGACTTCAACCGCTTGTCAGGCATAGGACGTGTAATGGTCTGTTGATGCATGTGGCATACGCCGTTCTTCACCCAAGCGAAGGTCAAGAGCAAACCATTGCCATACTCTTCCTGATAGGTAAACTTACGATTAATCAGCGCGGCATCTTTTTTCACGCTGCCACTCTCCAACATCTCGTCGCCACTGAAAATAGAGTAGACGATATGCAAATCAGGATCGCTGGAACCTACCTGAACTGTAATGGGTTTACCATCATTTGGGAACTGCGAGTCTGACACATAGAACCAGTCCTCAGTCTTCGAGGCAGGCTTCTTGTCGTCGAGACTGAATACCACAAACTTCATATCAATACTATCACTCTGGCATACTGCTTCCAGACGATGTTCACCTGACTTTAATTGAGAATTGAACATTGAACATTGAACATTGGCACTCCACTGCTGCCACTTACCGCCATCAATACGATACTTCAGCTTGCCTGCTATGGGCTTGCCAGCAGCGTTGCAACGTGTAAAGGTCACCTGAGGCATCTGGTCGCTGCGTACCTTTTGAGGTAGATTGCAGGTCAAAGCTGTTGGCTTAGTACCCAAAGGCAATGACATCGTACCACTATGCGTCTCGCCAGCCATATCAGTAATATCAGCCTCAACGACGAAGTTATAGTACATTGGAGAGTTGCCCATGCTCTTCGGCACGACAAGCGGCATATCCACCTTAAAGGTACCGTCATCGGCAGTAACGGCCTCGCCTTCATACAGATCTTCATCCTCTTCTCCGCGACCATAATAGCCACTTTCCCAATACCAAGAATATGACAGCCACCAGAAAGCCACCTTACGACAAACAGTATACCTCACCTTAGCACCTTGTACAGGTACGCCTGCATAGCTCAGTGCCTTACCTTCGGCATGAACGGTATCACCCTGCTGGTAAGATTCTTTATATTCAGCAAACTCCACTTGGAAAGTAGGACGCTTGTACTCTTCTACACGGAAGCTGACACTACCGCCATTGCCTGTGCGGATACTGAAACGGCCATTCAGCAAGCCCTGAGGCAGAGTGAACTGCACGTTGCACTTGCCAAAGCGGTCTGTCACAGCCTGTTGCTCACCAATATTCTTATTATTGGCGTCACGTAGTTCAAATCGCACCTGCTTGTTGGCGACTGCCTGATTATCTAGTTCCGAAACTTCTTTCCACACGATAGCTGTCACGCTGACGGTCTGTCCTGGACGATAGATGCTACGGTCTGTAAACAGATTGGTGTGTTCTTGGTTATACTGACGTTCATAATAGGAATAACGTCCATAGCTATTTGACACAGGACAATAGCTGTCTGTCTTGGTATGGGCAAACACACCAGCAGGTTTCTTTGAATCGTCCATACGATATATCACTTCGCCCTTGCTGTCAGACGTAAAGTTCTTGTAAGTCTGAGGCTTACGCCATCCGTTAGCAAAACCTAAACGGAGCGTTGCATCACTGACAGGCTGACCCGTTGTTGCGTCAACAATCACATAACGTATTGTATTGTCGGGCTGATGCTGCATGATGACACGCATGCCTGATACAAAATAGAACGAACGAGAAACCTTCGTCTCAGGCTGGGTTTCGAACTCCAGCATATAAACGCCTGCCGACAGTCCGTCGAGCAGAATGGAATCCTCAAAAACCTCATAGTCCTCATGTCCTGAAAAGGTCAGCGTACGCCTTGACTCCGTCAGCTCCGTGAGTTCACCCTTCAGTTTCTTGTAGTCATCCGAATTTTCTGGATTTAACTCCGTATCACCCTTCTGCTTAGTACGATAGACACGCATGGTGAGTGACTGCAGATGGCGCAACACAGACAGGTGAATGGTTTGCTGCTGGCCAATCTCTGCCACAGAGTGTGGCATCTGAATCTCATAGCGGGGATTGATGAGTTCCGTCCACTGATTACGCAACTGACTAGCTCTGGGCCATGAGCCCCATCGACGCAGCGACTCCTGCAACCAAGCAGCTTTCTCAGCACGGGTGGCATTAGTATTATCTGCCATATAGTCGTAGCGCTCCATCGCTATCTCACAAGCATCAGGCAGGTCGCCATAGGCAGCAATCAGCGAGTCGAGACTCTTGACAAACAAAGACTTAGCGTATATTTCATACCCATAATCATCACGTCGCTCCATCAACAATTGAAGCGACGTATAGCACGCAGCACGACGATTGCCCACCTTCTGATAGTAGTCGGCAAGCAGCTTCCAGTTTTTCAACTCGCCACCTACCACACTCAACAGGTCGTCGTTGAACATTTCGCTATGCTTTCCCTTGATGACAAAAGGTTCGTAGGCATCTGTCTTGGCTTGAGCCAACAAGTCGGGATGCATCAATGCTTTAGCGCTATATTCATCACTACGTGCCTTCCAGTCTTCAGTCAGCTGGTGGTTACGTAAATATATCTGTGAGAGCACAGCATCATAAACAGCCTGTAATACTGGGGTATTGTCTGCTCGTTGTTCTTGTGTCTCTAATCTGCTGACAGCGGGAATCAACGAATCAGGGGCCACCTCAGCCAACAACTGGGCATGCAACAGCGTAGAACGCATCAACTGTCCATAAGCTTTTTCAGCCTGAGCCTTCTTCTCAATCTTTTCCAAATGAGAGATGACCGTCTTTGGCAAGTCCTTATTTTGAGCATTCTCTACCTGCTTCCACAATTCCTTATATGTTTGGCTAAACAACCCTAAAGGCATAAGCAAAACCATTGCCACGATAATGAATGATTTCAGTTTCATATTCGCGTACATTTAATTATAGTATGCAAAGATAAGAGATTTTTGTCAAACTACCAATTAATTTAACTAGTTTTCTAAATAATTTATACTTTCACCTTTGGTGAAGGCAGGCTACATCTCGGATATAAAAGAAAAAAAATAATTTTTCTTTGTATTTCGCTTGATTTGCACTACCTTTGCAGCATGAATTTGAAAGACAAGAAAATCGCAGTGCTGCTTTCTGGTGGCGTCGACTCCTCCGTGGTGCTCTACGAACTGGTGCGTCAGGGTCTCAAACCCGATTGTTTCTATATCAAGATCGGACCTGAGGAAGAGGAAGAATGGGACTGCTCCAGCGAAGAGGACTTGGAAATGGCAACCGCTGTGGCACATAAGTACGACTGCAAGTTGGAGGTCATAGACTGTCATCGTGAGTATTGGGACCAGGTTACCAAATATACAATGGATAAGGTGAAAGCAGGCTTGACGCCTAATCCTGACGTCATGTGCAATCGTCTGATTAAGTTTGGTGCCTTCCACGAGAAACGAGGGCACGAATACGATTTGATTGCCACAGGCCATTATGCACAGACAGAGATTGACGCAGAGGGCAGAAAGTGGCTGACAACCAGCCCTGACCCAGTGAAGGACCAGACGGACTTTCTGGCACAGATATACGACTGGCAATTAGAGAAAGCCATGTTTCCCATTGGCCACATGATGAAGGAAGAAGTACGCGAGATTGCTGAGCGTGAACACTTGGCACCAGCCCATCGTCGTGACTCACAGGGTATCTGCTTCTTAGGCAAGATAAACTATAATGACTATATCCGCCGCTATTTAGGCGAATGGCCTGGTGACGTGATAGAACTGGAAACAGGCAAGAAGATAGGTCAGCACAAAGGTCACTGGTTTCATACCATAGGCCAGCGCAAGGGTATGGGACTGGGTGGTGGTCCGTGGTTTGTCATCAAGAAAGACATCGAACAGAACATCATCTATGTGTCGCACGGCTACGACCCAGAGAGTGCATATAAACAGGACTTCCCCATCCATGCTTTCCATAGCATTAACGGACAGTTGCCACCAACAGACATCACGCTAAAGATTCGCCACACGCCTGAGTATCTGCCTGCCAGACTAGAAGATTTGGGTGATGGACGCTATATGGTTCATGCAAACGCACCTATACATGGTGTTGCCCCTGGCCAGTTCTGCGTTGTCTATGATGCTGAGCACCACCGTTGTTACGGCTCTGGCGAGATAATGATATAATACGGAACATTCCTTATTACCGTAGCTTTTCGATATCAAGTTTCTTGTTGAGTCGGCTTTTGGTGCTACGGATGGCTTGGTCAGTACAACAGAAGGAAAGCGCTTTCTGATGGTCGCTTTTGCCGTAATATTCCATCAGGCAAAAGAAAGTCTCCTTAGGAGTAAGTGGCGAAAAGGCCTGGGCTAGTATGGAACAAAGGTTGACATCTACCATCGGCAATATCTTCAGCAACGCTTGTTCCTCACGCTTACCCATCTGACTAATATTCTGGTCGTTAATGATGGCATAGAGTACATCAAAGCCGAGTTTAGTTTCTGCGATATCCAGACTAGACGTCAACTTATTGGAGTCATCTGACGTTTCACTCCATCCATGATCCAATAGTTGCCGAGCCAGTGCTATTCGCTGTTGATAGAGTTCTCGAAGTGTTTTCATCCTGCTCAAATACCACAGAGCGATACCCCCTGACAGGAACAGCAGAAAGATGATTGCCAGTGTGTAATAATGCCGTTGTTGATTGGCTTTCTGATGTTCTACCTGCATTTGAACATCCATTATATTCACATACGTTTCTGGCGAGAGCATTCGCATCATCAACTCCAGTCTATGATGTTTGCCTTCGCGATAATAGATGTAACAAAGTAATGATAGGGCTTCGGATTCGAATACTGAATCCGTACTCAGGATTAATGAACGATAGGCGTAAACTTCTGCTTTGGCAAGCGAATCGGACAACATGGCACGATAGGCCATACCCTGATAGATAGCAGCACTGTCTACCCGCTCTACTCGAGAAGAACCTACCCTATCGTCACGACATCCCATCAACAGACAGACAAGGCTAAGCAATATGATTGCCGTATATCGCATATCTGCCTGCAAAGGTACGAAAAAAACGTTAAACTGTCAATACCTCTTCCATTTTCTTCACACTAAAAGGGATAGGGATGATGTATTTCACCCTGACTGTTACACCATTTTGTTCACCAGGAATCCATCTGGGCATCAGTTTGACGATGCGAAGAGCCTCCTTGTCCAAAGCGGGATGCACGCTTTTCACAACCCTTATATTCGACAGTTTCCCACTTCGTTCCACGACGAACGTAATGACCACGCGTCCATAAACACCTTTTTCTGCACATTTCTTGGGATATTGCATATTCTCCTCGATGAATTCATTCATTTTCTGAAACCCGCCAGGGAAGCGAGGCATCTGTTCAACCACATCGTACACATTAATGGTATCCTTCCTTTCTGCCAGATACTCGTCTTCTTTATCTGGGTCGATGATGAGCGGCAGATTATGAGCATAACCACGGATAACGGGATCTTGAGGTCCCTCTTTTACAGGATTAACTCTCACCTGTTTCTGCGACTGGCTTTCCACTTTTTCGCAATGTGAACACGCAATAACTTCAAATGTAGTCATCATCATTAAGACAACGGCCTTCATTACAAAACCTTCTCTTTTCATAATCATATCATTATTATCGTTTTACATCTTTCTTAAAATAACAGGGTCGTCAGCTGCCTGCCATTGCGCCCTTAGACATCAACTGGCGACCCCATTCCACCTGAGGATTAACACTCTGATCGATAAGTATGTCGATGCAAAGGTACAAAATAAAAGGCCCTTTGTCAAGAGCCTTCATATAGTTGACACGTTTACTAATACGTAACCGCCTTATATCCAGAAAGATGCTTCTAACGACACTAATATCTTTGACACAATTACCTATTCGCCCATGAGCCTATTAAGGTAGACTTCGAGAGCTGTATAGCCTGCCTTTGAGATAACCTTATTGCGGTCGTTAGGGTCGTTGGGCTTCAGGCCGTTGGCACGTTCCCAATCGTCAGCCATTCCGTCGTGATCATTGTCCACAACAGGTTGGGATGCAGCGTACTGAGGCCAGCCATCAGCATCGGCAGGACTATCGATAATTCCTGGTTTGTTGGCTGATTGTCCTTGATACTTGGGGTGCCCACTACGCACATCCTCCACGATACGACGTTCCACAGCATCACGATGAATGGTGCCAGCCTTATCGAGAACATTCTTATAGGCTTTCTTGGCAGATTCGACTTTAACAAGATAGTCTTGATAATCAGCAGTTTGCAGGCGCTTAACAGACTTCTGCTGCTCCATGCTGAAGCCCGTCTGATTGCCGACAAGCGTCCAATTGTCCTTTGCCTTGACTCCTTCCATCACGTTGCCGTCAAAATACCAAATACTGGGCGACGTAAGCTGTTTGCCCTTACGAGCCTGCGACAGTTCGATGAAGACATTATCCGCAGGATGAGCAGGTCCTGGTTTATAGTAGTTGCCTATGAAGTTACACTCATGGCTACTACCCTCGCCTGCCTCGTTCTCACCACCATAGCAGGAATTACGACGTCCCCAGTTGTAGTTGACGTTATTGATGTATTCGAGGAATACGTTCTTGTCGCCTTTGGGATTCGAGGCACCATTGATTCGAGCTGAGCGACTGTCGTTGTGTGCCAGCAGGTTATGATGGAACGTAGCAGGCGAACCACCCCACTGGGCTCCATAACCACGAACGCCCTTCTTGTGACCAGCATCGTGCAGGCCTTCGTGGATGATGCACCACTGAAGGGTGGTATAGTGGTTGTCGTACATCGTCACATTCTCCTCACCACTCCAGCCAAAGCAACAGTGGTCGATAATGATATTACAAGCATTCTCAATGCCGATAGCCCCACCCTCGATGAAGTTCTCCTTCTTGGATTTCAAGGGGTCACCAATGGTGCCCAAACGCGAACGGATATTTCGGATGATGACATTCTCAGAGCCGCCCAAGTTCAGTTTGCCACCACGAATCAAAACACCTTCGCCAGGAGCCGTCTGCCCTGCAATGGTCACATTTTTCAGTTTGGCACGAATGCTGCGTTCGTTTTTGCGTTGCGGATTAGGACCTATCTCAATGATGCCACTCACGCGAAACACGATAGTGGCGTTTTCGCGTCCAGCCTCAGTCAGTGCCCATCGCAACGAGCCCTCACCAGAGTCTGCCAATGTCGTCACCTCTACCACCTTGCCCCCTCGTCCGCCAGAGGCATACTTGCCAAAGCCTTCTGCCGTCGGAAAGGCCAGCGTTTTCTGCTGTTGGGCGAAACTGGTGGCAGCCACGAAGGCTACCACCACAATTATCATCAGTCTTTTCATCATCTCGCCTAATTTACATCTCCCCCTCTCACTTCTCACCTCTTACTTCTTACCTCTCACTTCGCCACCACCTTGACAGTGCGCTGCGTGCCGTCGCTCAGCTGTTCACGGATGACGTTCAGTCCGTGCTGTAAGCGCTGTACCTGACGTCCGTCGGCAGTGAAGTACTGACGAGCGACGACACCAATGCCAGCCTTGGTCTGGCTGATGCCTGTAGGATTGGCTGACGAAGCCAGTTCGCCCGTTACGCCATAAGCAGTGACACACTGAACTGTCACATTGCTGCCTGTGGTACTGGTGCTGGTGGTGATGGTTGCCACACCATCGGCAATGACCAGATAGCACTGGGCGAAACCTGTAGGATCGCTCCACGACACATTGTTCCCATTGACTGAGATTTCAGGAGCCGGCAGGATGAATCCTTGCCAGTCGGCATCCCAATTGTCAGAGCCACGCAGCACGTAGTCGAGTTTGTAGTCATTGACAGCCTCCGTTTTAGAGAGTACTGCTTTGCTGGCTGTACCGCCAAACAAGGTACGACGCTGGCTCAAGTCAACAGCATTGCCATTGGCATCCAGCGTATTGTACTCTGCCATCTGTATGGGCTTGCCACCCATCTCGTTCCAGCCATCAGCCGTGATACTGACACCGTTTGTGAGTCGTGTATTGATATAGCTGACCTTAGGCGTATTGCCCCAAGGGCGACCTAAAGCAGTGGTGGAACCTGCCGTTGCTGCCGTGATGACGGCATTGCGGAACACATAGCCGTAGCGGGCTTTGCTATGGTCAGGTGCAACTATCACATTAGACTCACGAAGCACATGCAGCGTATCAGCATCGAAATAGGCCTCGCCAGATCCATAAATAAAGTCTGTAGTACCCGAAATCTTGCAGTTACGCACCAAATGGCGCTGACCGTCCTTGCCTGTACGATAGGTATCCTGCCAACCCTCCAGATTGCAGTTGGTGATGACGATACGGTCTGCCTTCGTATAGAGCGCCAGGGCCTGGCCTTCGTTGATACGCGTATTGCGAAGCGTCAAGTTGTCGAACGACACGTCATTAGCGGTCACATTGACCGTAGAGGCCTTGTCAACGCCTCCTCCCTCCTCATTGGTCTTGTTCCAAGAGATGACGGTATTCTGCTTCGATTCGCCCATCAGGTGAATATTGGGCTTGTCTATCTGCACATGACCTTCATACGTACCCTTCTTGATAAATATATAATAAGGTGTGCCATCACCAGGAGCAGCATCGATAGCGGCCTGAACGGTAGCATAAGCCTCATCCTCGCCGACAACGGCATTGAAGGAATTCTTCATTTCTACCGTCTGGTGCCTTGTATATTTCTTGGAGTCAATCAGTCCGTCAGCCACACCGTTGAGGAAGATTTCCAGGTTCGAGTATCCACTCGTAGTCAGCTTCTGTCCGTCGCTGGCGTCGTTGGAATTCAAGCCTACCTCTGACTCATAGGCATCGGGCAGTCCGTCGCCGTCCGTATCCACCACCTGAGTGTCGTAGCTGTCGCCCTGCAAGCGGGGATAGCAGGTGACATCTATCTCCTTGTTGCCACTGGCATTGTCACCTTCATAGAGGGCTGCAAAGACGTCGTGTTCCTGCAGCGTAATGTCAGAAGGCGAGTCAATGATGCCAAGCTTGCTGCCACGAGCACCGCCAAACCGCGGACTCTGCGTGCCTGCAGCCTCAGCCAGTACACGTGCATCGACCTCGTCATAACGCGGCAAGGAGGCACCTGCCTGCCTGACCACTTTCTGATAAGCCTCGTCAGCTGTCTCGTAGGTCATTCCACTCAGTTCGTAGGGCAATGTCGTAAGCAATGCCTTGTCGGCCAATGCCTGCGAAGGAGATACTGACCAGAAGTTCATGGCTCGCGAACTATTGTTCGCAACGAAGCCATAGTAATTGTCCTCGTTGACCTTCTTCAACTCAGCATCGCTCCAAATAGAGGAAGACGGAGCCCACTGGCTGGACAGTTCGAACTTGTTGCCCTTCAGGTACCACTGACCAACTTCGTTGATATTGCCTCCACTTGCCGACACCCAATAGCGACGACTACCTGTAGCGTCCTTCGTGGCTGGTCCCGGCTTATAGTAGTTGTTAATCATGTAGACACGATTATAGTCAGAGGCTGTACCCGTCGAACACTCGCCACCATAAATGGCATTCACGCTGCCCCAGTTGTAGATGACGTTATTGACAAACTCGTTATCTGCGTGGCGGTCGTGAGTACTGGGGCGTACTCCGTTGAAACGGGGAGAACGTGAATTGTTGTTGGCAAACAGACTGTGGTGCATGGTTCCGTGCTCACCACCCCACTGGGCACCATAGGCACGATTACCCTTAGAGTTGCGCGAGTCGTACAATCCCTCTGCAAATATACACCACTGGGTGGTAGTATAGTCGCAGTCGTAAAGGGTCAGATTCTCCTCCATCGACCAGCCTATAGAGCAATGGTCAAGCACGATGTTCTTGACATTCTCAACCCCCAGGGGCGACATACTGCTCTTAGGCAGGTCGCCAGAACGGAAACGGATATGGCGCACAATGATGTTGGAACCCAGCTTCACACGATAGCCACACAGACAGATACCACCACCAGGAGCTGTCTGACCTGCAATGGTCGTATTAGACTTAATATCTACATTTTTGGTCAGATAGATGGTGCCGCTTACCTTGAACAATACTGTTCGTGGGGTGTCGTCTCCCGTAGTCACTGCCCAGCGAAAGGTACCCTCCTCGCCTGTATCGTCCAGACGTGTCACATAGTAGACCTTCGAACCGCGTCCGTCGACAGCACGTCCGCCCGTGGTAAAGCGTCCGTAGCCCTCACAGCCGGGGAAGGCAATGAGGTCGGCCTTGTAGTTCTCCAGTTGTTGGAAGACGGCGTAAACGGCCATGTCACTGTTGACTGCAAATTTATAGCTAGCTGAAGTAGATAGCACATTGCCATTTGCCAGCTCCCAGTGGTCGAACGTATAACCTTGAGAGGCTGTTGCCAAAATAGTCACCTCCGTACCTGCAGTGTACTTGTGATTTTTATCCGTCACAGTTCCTAAAGGAGATACACTTACAGTTCCCATACCCTCGCAACCAGATTTTACGTCAACAGTCAGATTAGTAGCAGCTAAAGCATTGAGTGCCCTTCAACTCGTCGTCAATATACCAGCCAGCAAAACCATAGCCGGGATTTGCTTGAGCCGATATAGTCATCTCCATGTTGGAGAAAGCCATAGCACTTGTCTTCTTTGCACCACTTAGTAGTACGTCACCAGCCCCCTCTGGATCAACAACAAAGGTCACTGTTATCACAGCCTGGGTTCTTAGAACGCCTGCCAAAGCTATAGCCGTCGTGCACGTCAGCAACACAGCCATCAAAACAGTCAGTTTTCTTTTCATATCGGGTTTGTTTTGTTTTAATTTTCTTGGTTTACAATTATAGACGAACCAACAGCAGGTTTGTCACATTATAAATGTGAAAATAATCCGCAAAACATTTTGTCGTTCCGAAAGAAAAATGTATCTTTGCAGTCTGGAAAGTTATGTTTCCAACTTATAGACACACATCTCCAAGTCAGCAACACATGTTTCCAACTTGAAGACACATGTTTCCAAGTTAGGCACAAAACTATTTCAGAGAGAGAAAAACAAATAACAAGAGAATCAGGAAAAATTTTAAAAGAAACGAAAGACTATGCCAAGCTACGTACTACAAGAGATGAGCGAAGAGATGGGCGACGGCAAGAAGAAGGTCTATCCACGCATGCAGACCTATTCGCTGCACGATTTCGACACCGTTATACGCCATATGCGCGAGTACAGCGGAAACTTCAGCGAGGGCACCATCCGCGGCGTACTGGACACGCTGGTGACCACCATGAAGAGCTGGATGCCGCTGGGCCACAGCATCAAGATTGACGGGCTGGGTGTGTTCTCGCTGTCGCTGGGCTTCGACACCTCGACACCCAGCGAAGCCGAAGCCGCCAAGAAGCAGAAGAGCGGCAACGCTGACAACGAGCCTAAAGCCAAGTACCGACACGTGTGCATCAAGGGCATCAACTTCAAGCCCGACCCGAAACTGTTGCAGCTGATGAACAAGGAGGCCACCTTCGAGCGAGCAGAGACGGACGTCGTAGTGCCTCGCAAGCCCAATGACAGCCGCGACGAGCGCATCTGCAAAGCCCTCGCCGTCATTGACAAGCAGGGCTTTATGACCCTCAGCGACTATGCCATCATTACCAGACAGACACGCTCAACAGCCTCCAAGGACCTGCGCCAGATTGCCAGCGACCCCACGTCAGGCATCGGTGTACGCGGCTCCCACTCACACAAAGTATGGATTCGCCGCACTTCTGATGACAAAATGTCCGAATAAGCGTCTTTTATAAAACTAAGTGGCAAAAAATTTGGAGAATTCGAAGAAAACCCCTATATTTGCACCCACAAACTTAATTACTAATTCAAATACATAACGTTATGAAGAAAATTTTTACTCTTATTAGCATGGCCCTCGTTGCCATGAGTGTTAACGCCCAGAAAGACCCTAATGGGAACGAGGCTGGTAAATATCCAATAAAAACTGTAACTTGGAAGGCTATTACTTGGAAAAATGGTAACAACAAGAAAGACAAGGACAACAAGGATATGCTCTTCTTGATGGGAACAGGTAACGGCTACGCCACCATGTATGCGGAATATGGTTATAGCGAGGATAAAAGCGAATGGCAAACTAAACCCGGCTACACTTATATTAATTACGAAAAGGGCGAGACGGGAATCCCTGCTTACGGACTCTATTATCAGTTTACTCCCAAAGCCGCAGGCCAATTGAAAGTTTGCGTATGGAACAACAAAACCAACCGTAAAACTTTCATTATAAAAGCTTCTGATGGTAAACCCCTGACTCCCTATGTTGATTATACTTTCGATGGTTATGTAAATGGACAGAATACCAATACGGATCAGCCCAAAATCGATCCTGAAACAGGTGTTCAGGCTGTTGACAACGATGGCAATCCCGTCTGGATTCAGGTCCCCACTTATTTCACTGCCGATGAGATTAAGACGCGCCATGACAATGCGCATCTCAAGGATGGCGTTGACGACAATCCCTATGTGATTGATGCTGGAAATCAGGCTGTTTGGGGCTGGTTGACCTTTAATGTTGTAGCCAACGAGAGCTATGTCGTCTACCAGCAATCTTCTCAACTTGGATTTGGAGGCTATGACTTTACTCCGACAGGTGGTGAAAAGGAAAGTTATGTTGCATGCATAGATATGGGGGGAGAAATAGGCAAAGTACTGAGCAATGAGTTTTCTGCAGTTATTGATGCAAGCGGAAATGCAACCAATGTTACAAGCGAAGGATCTGTAGTGAATTTCGGTACAACCAATATGGACGTCAAGGCCGTAGGTGGTGCTGAGCCTGAGTCTGTAGAGGCTGATTTCGAAGGTACAGGCATTGTAGTTGTCAAGGCTGCTGAGCAGAGCGCTGACGCTCCCATCTACAACCTCGCTGGTCAGAAGGTTGACAAGAGCTTCAAGGGCGTAGTGATTCAGAACGGAAAGAAGGTCGTGATTAAGTAAGAGCAACGAGAGCCTGCTCTCATTGACAAACGTGAACGACCTCGACCTTAGGTCAAGATGATTCAAAAGTAAGCACACACACACTAACAAGCGATAATCGTCGAGGCTGTCCTTTCCTTTGGGAGGCAGCCTCGATCTTTTTCATATTGACTACCCTTTATCGCGCATACTTATACAATTTGTTTCCATTTCATCGGAAAAACTGAAAAAAGTATTGGAAAAATTTGCGAATCACAAAACTATTTATCATATTTGCAACGTAAAAAATAAAAATACTAACTAACTAAAATATTTGGAGGGCAAGACTATGAAGACTCAGAACACGTACAACAAGGAGAAGTGCGAACGCAACAACCGTCGCAATGATGACGCACAGAACATGAGTGTGGATTCCAGCATCTGGTACAACTAAGAGAAAGTGAAGAGTGAAAAAGTAAATTTTTCACTTTTCTTTTTTACCTTTTAGCTTTTTTTCGTACCTTTGCAGGTATGAAAGAAGCAAAGTGGAAAGAGACGGTCATCCTTGTCGACGCAGACTACGTCGACAAGGTGGCTTTCGACCTGACGGTGAATTTTGAGCGCATGATAGGAAGGCGCATTCCCAAGGCCGACATGGCACAATGGTTAGAATGCGTAGCATTGGACGGGGGAATAAGACCCTCGACATCAGGCGTCACACCTCAGACATCTGTTCAAGTAGTATTGCTGCATAAGCAGAAGACCATGGAGAACTTTAATCCTGGCACACATGAGGGCCTCGACGGCAAGGCCTTCAACGGCAAATTGGGCGAGTTTTTAATCAGCTGCGTCAAGGTGGAAGATCTGACAACAATGGACGAACTCTTCACTGACTCCATGCAGGTATTGGCCAATGCAGGAGAGGTTAAGCGACTCATTGTGGTTCCTAATGCCGAACAAATATATAATAAGGTACGCGAAGGGTTACGTCATGTCGACGACGAGAAGCGCATCACAGTACTAACAATGCAACCTATGGAAGGCGGCAATTTCCGACAGGAAATCTTGGGCTACTCGCTGATGGCAGCGCTGGGCATCAAGTCGGAAGAACTAAATAAAATGTCGTGATAACGTAATAACGAAAACAAAATAAAACTATGGCAAGAGTATTAATGATTGGCGCTGGTGGCGTCGCAACGGTAGCAGCATTCAAGATAGCTCAAAATGCTGACGTATTTACGGAGTTTATGATTGCATCGCGTCGTAAGGCGAAATGCGACAAGATAGTAGAGGATATTCACAAGGCTGGCTATAAGCTGGACATCAAGACTGCCCAGGTAGATGCTGACGATGTAGAGCAGCTGAAGGCGTTGTTCAACGATTACAAGCCCGAGTTGGTTATTAACCTGGCCCTACCCTATCAGGATCTTACCATTATGGACGCATGTCTGGCATGTGGCTGTTCATATCTCGACACAGCCAACTATGAGCCAAAAGACGAGGCTCACTTTGAGTACTCTTGGCAGTGGGCTTATCGCGACCGCTTCGAGAAGGCTGGTCTGACAGCCATCCTTGGTTGTGGTTTCGACCCAGGCGTAACCAGCATCTATACTGCATACGCAGCAAAGCACCACTTCAAGGAGATACAATATCTGGATATCGTAGACTGTAACGCTGGCGACCACCACAAGGCTTTCGCCACCAACTTCAACCCTGAGATCAACATTCGAGAGATCACTCAGAAGGGTCTGTACTGGGAAGATGGCAAATGGGTAGAGACAGAGCCACTGGAGATACACAAGGATCTGACCTATCCAGAGATTGGTCCTCGCGACAGCTATCTGCTGCACCACGAGGAGATTGAGAGTCTGGTAATCAACTACCCCACCATCAAGCGTGCACGCTTCTGGATGACATTTGGTCAGCAGTATCTTAAGCACCTCGAGGTAATCCAGAACATCGGCATGAGCCGTATCGACGAGGTAGAGTATGAGGCTCCACTGGCCGACGGCACTGGCACAGCTAAGGTAAAGATCGTGCCCCTGCAGTTCCTGAAGGCTGTGCTGCCTAACCCACAGGATCTGGGCGAGAACTACGAGGGACAGACCTCTATTGGCTGTCGCATTCGTGGTATTGGCAATGACGGCAAGGAGCACACCTACTATGTATACAACAACTGCTCACACCGTGCTGCCTACGAAGAGACAGGTATGCAGGGCGTCTCTTATACCACAGGTGTACCAGCCATGATTGGCGCTATGATGTTCTGCAAGGGGCTCTGGAAGAAGCCAGGCGTTCACAACGTTGAGGAATTCGACCCAGATCCATTCATGGAACAGCTGAACAAACAGGGTCTGCCTTGGCACGAGATTCACGACGGCGACCTCGAACTTTGAAGTCGTAATAACGATATAACGAAAGAACACAATAACGAAATAACGTAATAACAATAACATCAATGGCAAAAAAAGAAGAAAAAGAGGAGCAGTTGACTCCGCAACAGCAAAAGATGAAAGCCCTACAGGCTGCTATGGCGAAAATCGAGAAAGACTTCGGCAAGGGCAGCATCATGAAGATGGGCGACGAAAAGATTGAAAATGTAGAGGTGATTCCCACTGGATCTATTGGCCTCAATGCTGCTTTAGGCGTTGGCGGCTATCCCAAGGGACGTATCATTGAGATTTACGGTCCTGAGTCGTCTGGTAAGACAACTCTGGCCATTCACGCGATTGCCGAGTGCCAGAAGCAGGGAGGTGTTGCTGCCTTTATCGATGCTGAGCATGCTTTCGACCGCTTCTATGCTGAGAAACTAGGAGTTGACGTCAGCAACCTCTACATGTCTCAGCCCGACAATGGTGAGCAGGCCCTCGAAATAGCCGACCAGCTGATTCGTTCGTCAGCTGTCGACATCCTTGTTGTCGACTCTGTGGCAGCCCTGACACCCAAGAAAGAGATTGAGGGTGACATGGGTGACTCTGCTGTCGGATTGCATGCCCGCCTGATGTCGCAGGCTTTACGCAAGCTGACAGGTACCATTGCCAAGACTAAGACAACTTGTATCTTCATTAACCAGTTACGTGAGAAGATTGGCGTGATGTTTGGCAATCCTGAGACCACGACGGGTGGTAATGCCCTGAAGTTCTACGCCTCTGTACGCCTAGACATCCGCAAGGTGACTGCTATCAAGGACGGTGACGACGTTATTGGTAATCAAGTACGTGTCAAGGTCGTGAAGAACAAGGTTGCTCCTCCCTTCCGCAAGGCTGAGTTTGAGATTACCTTCGGCGAGGGTATCTCGAAGGTTGGTGAGATTGTCGACTTGGGTGTTGACTTCAACATCATCAAGAAGAGCGGCTCGTGGTTCTCGTATGGTGATACCAAACTGGCTCAAGGCCGTGATGCTGTAAAAGACATGCTGAAAGACAATCCAGAACTCTGCGAGGAGTTGGAGGCTAAGATTATGCAGGCCATCAGCGACAAGGCGTAAAGCGTTACAAAAAAAGGTAAGAAACGGTTTTGTTCCTTACCTTTTTAATTTCTATGCCAGACATTTCTTAGAGCGCGATACCCATCACGAGTCCAACATGTGGCACTTCCCACTTGACACTACTAAAGGTGGACTTTGACCAATATATGTCTTCATTGTTCTTAGCTTGCATATACATAATCTGTGCTGCCAGTTCAAAGCGTCCAAAGTCACGGCCCATAGAGAAAGCTAGCATGAAGCCATTTTTCATCGACTTCGTGTTGGGAACAAGATTCATGCCTCCCTTATAGTCAAGAAACCAAGTGCTCAGTTTACGACCAGAGAAATTATAACGGATATTGCCATAGATAGGCACATTGCACATATTCTTACGTTCACTCCAATACGCTCCAGCGCCTACACCCAAGAACAAATGTGGTGTAACATTATAACCAACGGTCAACATGCTTCCAAAATAGGAGCCATGGTCTTCAAGATCACCTAAAGTATAACTTCCGATACTATGACCGCTGCCCACATTCCATTTTTCGTAACCACCCATAAACGTTAAGTAGACGCCCATACCAGAGCGACGCCAGCCCGTATCTTCAATCTCAATTTTATTTGAGTTCTTATTGGAACGTTTGCCTAGAAGACCAGCAACACCACCACGCTTTTGACCAAGGCCGTCACAATCGTCACCATTACAAGAGCATACATACACGACATCTGGCTGACCATAGAAGCCAGGCTTATGCCATACGGAATCAGGCAGCGTACGGAAGTTCTCATAGTAAGCAGGACGACCTGTAACGGTAATACTATTGATACGCGAACCAAAAAGCAACTTCTCTTTCTCGATGACAAACTCTGGTTCAACCATCACATCAGCATTTCCGTTCGATGTCAAAGCCTCCTGAATGACTGCCTGCTTGACATTGCTCAAGCCTGCACGCTGGATGGCCTTTGACGGACTCATCGTATAGGAAATACGATGGTCTGCCACCCTTAAGTCTGCCACTGTGGCATTCTTGATTGACGAACTCGTAACAGCCGTACGAGCAGTCTTCGTGGTAGTAACGCACGATGACAGCAACACGACGGCAGAGAGCGTCATAATACTTACAACATGTTTCATTGTCGAAAGACTTTAGGGACGAGTAATGCCATTCTGATAGCCTGTACGGAACCAACGGTTACTCCAAACAGAGTCATCCAAAGAATGATAGTTTCTGTAACGAGCAGGGTGACCTGTGACTGTGATGAGGTTGATACGACGGCTAAAGAGCGTCTTCTTCTTTTCAATAGTATATTCTGCATCCACCAGCACATCGGCATTGCCATTCTTCTCCAAACACTCGCGAACGGCAGCCTGCTTTACATTAGCCAGTCCGGCACGCTGAATTTCCTTACTTGGAGCCATCGAATAGCTGACACGTACAGGTGACACCTCAAGGTCGGCTACTGTGGCGCTGAGCAATTGTCCTTTGGTGTCAGCACTCTTGGATGTTTTAACTGTAGTAATACAAGATGTGAGTGCAAAGGTAACACATGCTAATAACAAAAACTTTTTCATTGTTCGTAAATCTATTAGTTAATAATGTTTGATTCTATATATGACAATTTGACACATTACAATGGCGTGCCGGTCTTCATGGTGCCACCAGGTATTTCGTTACCTTTACTTTCTGCCTTCTTTTTTGTCTTTTTATCAGAAGAAGCATTAGTAGTCTTGGTAGCACGTCCACCAGCTTTGATAACCTTGCCTTTCGCATTGAACTGAACGACCAGCAGCACACCATTCGAACGGGTATACAGCCATTCACGAACGCCCTTGCTGTCTTTAACCTTATTAAATGGTTCACCAACGGCCATCAGAACTTCGTCTTCCGACATGCCAGGAATGACACGACCCTCACGAATAGCCGTACGTGTTTCAAGGCTGGTATTATGCAATGCACCTTCGCCCATTCCGAAGATGTAACCAAAGTAATCGTCTCTCGTTGCATCGCGATAGTTCATCAGATCTTGTTCCTTGAACAACACATCTTTATAATAAATACGACGTGTTTCCGTCTCACGTAACGTTAGAGTATGATAAGGACTATCCTTGACGGGATTAATCTCGTCGATGATAAAGCCTGTAAAACGGGGCACTTTGACATCACGAACCTTACCAGAACCTTTACTGCTCATTGCCGTAGACACCTTGGTATGAACAGTCTGATTAAGATAGCTTCTGATATCGCTCGAGACAGCCATTTCGCCACCTGTATACTCAAATGAACCTTGGAAGAGGAACTTTTCTTTATCGACATCGAACTCATCATCACGCATGCCACTATTAATCCTCGACATAGCTACATTCTGATAGAACTGGTTACCTTCATCGTCTTCAACGATAATTTTGACTGGATACGAACGCGTACCTACGCCTATCGCCTTGACCGTTACAACCTTATTCTTCGGATATTTCACTTCCCTGAATCCATCGCCATTCCACTCTGTATCCTCACGAAAGAATTCTGTACGGGTCAGCAGGACCTGATTCATCAGCAGTTCACGAGCCTTGTCAACATCTCCTAAATAAGCCAATGTTGGAACGCCCAACTTACCAAAACAATAGTCGTCAAAGGTACCATTAGGCAACTCATAGTAGTAGTTTTTCTTGTCATCTTCACATACAAAGTTCACATGAACACGGCCATTAGTCATATCCTCATGCCCCTTATATACCATAATTTTATGGCGCAAACGATTGCTGCTCACCTCCTTACCTGTAGCAGCATCACAGAAGGTATTCACCAGCATATCGTATTTCTCAGGAACGACCATGAAGCGCATACCATCTTTCCAGTCACACATACTCAGATAACGGAAATTCTTGCCCATAAAGTCAGTAGGACCAGACTCGTCATCATTATTGATCGAATCATTTGCTACCGTCACCGCCTTGACTTTATTAGTAACAGGCTGTACACCCTTGGTCTTGACAATATACGAGTTGTTGGGGTCTGCTTTGGGAGAGTCTGCTGATTTGACAGAAGGTACAACAGCCGGCTGTACAGCAGCAACTTCTTGCTTGGCGGCAGCTGCTGTTGCAATAGGTTTCTGCGCAGACGTCTGCACTTCAGGCTTTGCCTGTATCTTCGGTTTAGCAGGGGCTTCAGACTTCACAGCCGTTTCTGACCTTGTTATTGTTTTTGGCTTTGCAGATGTTGTTGACGGCCACAACTCCGACTCACTGCTACCTGTAGTTGATTGTGCCGTCTGGGACGACGATGGCCACAATTCTGCCTCTGAGTAAGTCTTATTCTGAGGGAGATTCTGGGCCAGAGCTTTAACGGGATTCGGCACATTGGGTGTTGCCACTTTGGCTGCAGGAGCCGTTTTGGTCTCAGCAGCTTTCTTAGCTACTGCAGGAGTGGTCTTTTTAGCTGCAGGAGCAGCCTTTGCCACAGAAGTAGCTATCATTGACAATGCTGACAGCTGCAACTTGTCAGACTTCACTGCGCCATCAGGATTCTTCGAATTATTGACATCCTTATCATCGCAACCACCTTTTACACCTTTTATATTAAGAGCATAGTAGTTCTTCTCGAGTTTCATCTTGCCCGCATTATAGCCAAGAATGGCACCCTTATGAACGCCACCTGACAATTCAGCTCCCGTCACCTCATTATTGCAAATCAAGCTGCCATCTGCCTTACCTGTGACAAAACCAATATTACAACTATAGTTGCCAGACACCTTGGCTTTTTCTACGCGGCATCCGTCTATTGCACCATTCTTACAGCTACCGGCAATCATACCGCCATCACTGAAGGAGCCAATGACAGAGACAAGTCCTCCCTGAATAACACAATTATTGATAGTTCCACTATTTAAGCCTACGATGCCTGCCACCTGACTATTGGCCGTAATATAACAATCCTTAAGCACAACATTCTTTATAGAGCCATGATTAAGATAGCCGAAAAGACCCTGCTTATCGTCTTTGTTGTTGATGTACAGACCAGAAACAACGTGGTTGTCGCCATCAAAGAAGCCCGAAAAGCCATCCGTTCCTGTCACGCCAATAGGCGTCCAACTCTTATTAAGTTTTTCGTTGCACACATTACCTAGATTAACATCTGAGGTCATCTTAAAATAGACACCGTTAAACGTCTTTCCTGCGTTAACATCTGCTGCCAATGCCTGTAAGTCCTGAGCACTTTTTATCTGGTAAGGGTCCTGAAGGGTTCCCTGACCTGCCGACCATCCCGTGCTCTGAGCCACTACAGCTATTGCGACTAATGCCATAGAAAGCAGTACAATTGTTCGTTTCATCATGATGTAGTTTTCGCTATTGATCAATAATTATGGTGCAAAGATAGATAAAAAAAATGGAAACGCAAATTTTAAGGCATTAAAACTAAAAAATGTTTGTGTTTTTTTGCCTCACTATGACAAACTTATGCCAAAATGGCACGAATGAACAATCTTTTTGTATTTTTGGCACATGCTTTGCTATCCCATTATCGGATTATTGTCCAAGAACAAAATAGAGTATTAACAATAAAAATATAAGAATTATGGGAAAGATTATTGGAATTGACTTAGGAACTACCAACAGCTGCGTTGCCGTATTCGAAGGTAACGAGCCAGTAGTAATCGCCAACAGCGAGGGTAAGCGCACAACTCCTTCAGTCGTTGGTTTTGTTGAGAACGGTGAGCGTAAGATCGGTGACCCTGCCAAGCGTCAGGCCATCACCAACCCGAAGAACACCGTCTATTCTATCAAGCGTTTCATGGGTGAGAACTGGCAGCAGACTGAGAAAGAGATTTCTCGCGTACCTTATACAGTAGTAAATGAGGGCGGTTATCCCCGTGTTGACATCAATGGACGCAAGTACACGCCACAGGAGATTTCTGCTATGGTTCTTCAGAAGATGAAGAAGACTGCTGAGGACTACCTCGGTCAGGAGGTTACTGAGGCTGTCATCACCGTACCTGCTTACTTCTCTGACTCTCAGCGTCAGGCTACTAAGGAGGCTGGCCAGATTGCAGGTCTCGAGGTTAAGCGTATCGTCAACGAGCCTACAGCTGCAGCTTTGGCTTATGGTGTTGACAAGGCCAATAAGGATATGAAGATTGCCGTATTCGACCTCGGTGGTGGTACGTTCGATATCTCTATCCTCGAATTCGGTGGTGGTGTGTTCGAAGTGCTTTCTACCAATGGTGATACCCACCTCGGTGGTGATGACTTCGATCAGGTAATCATCGACTGGCTGGTTCAGGAGTTCAAGAATGATGAGGGTGCCGACTTGAAGAGCGACCCAATGGCTATGCAGCGTCTGAAGGAGGCTGCTGAGAAGGCAAAGATTGAGCTGTCTTCAAGCACATCTACTGAGATTAACCTGCCATACATCATGCCTGTAGGCGGTGTACCCAAGCACTTGGTGAAGACCCTGACACGTGCTAAGTTCGAGCAGTTGGCTCACGACCTCATCCAGGCTTGTCTGGCTCCCTGTCAGAAGGCTATCGCTGATGCCCACCTCTCTACTTCTGATATTGACGAGGTTATCCTCGTAGGTGGTTCGAGCCGTATCCCTGCCGTTCAGACACTCGTGAAAAACTACTTTGGCAAGGAGCCTTCAAAGGGTGTAAATCCTGACGAGGTGGTAGCCGTAGGTGCTTCTATCCAGGGTGCTATCCTGAACAAAGAAGGTGGCGTAGGCGACATCGTCCTGCTCGACGTTACTCCACTGACACTGGGTATTGAGACCATGGGTGGTGTGATGACCAAGCTCATTGAGGCCAATACAACCATTCCTTGCAAGAAGAGTGAGACTTTCTCTACTGCAGCCGACAATCAGACCGAGGTAACCATCCACGTTCTGCAGGGTGAGCGTCCAATGGCTTCACAGAATAAGAGTATCGGTCAGTTCAACCTCACAGGTATCGCTCCCGCACGTCGTGGTATTCCTCAGATTGAGGTAACCTTCGATATCGACGCCAACGGTATCCTGAAGGTTTCTGCCAAGGATAAGGCCACAGGTAAGGAGCAGGCCATCCGCATCGAGGCTTCGTCTGGTCTCTCTCAGGACGAGATCAACCGCATGAAGGCCGAGGCTGAGCAGAATGCCGAGAACGATAAGAAAGAGCGCGAGCGTGTTGACAAGCTGAATCAGGCTGACTCAATGATTTTCCAGACAGAGAACCAACTGCAGGAGATTGGCGACAAGATTCCTGCTGAGCACAAGCCAGCCATCGAACAGGCTCTGCAGCAGTTGAAGGATGCCCACAAGAGTGGTGACATCACAGCTATCGACAATGCTATCAACGCCCTCAACGCTGCTTGGCAGACTGCTTCACAGCAGATGTATCAGGGCGCCCAGGGCGCTCAGGCCGGTCCTCAGGACAACCCCTTTGCTGGTCAGCAACAGGCTCAGCAGCAGGGTGCTCCAAAGGATGACAACATCCAGGATGCCGACTTCGAGGAGGTGAAGTATCATAAGAAAGTGGTGTAATCCAAGTGGTTACACCACTTTTTGTTATTGTTAAACTTTGTTTCATTTCTTGCTTTTTTCGGATTTTTACCGTAATTTTGCGACATATTTGCGACACGACTTAATTGGCGATGAGATGCAACTTAAAAATACTTATACGGATTAATACATATTAAAAGGACGAAAATATGCCAGCTTTAAAATTTCAGATTAAACGGAAATGCGAAATGTGTGGAGCAACCTTCATTGCAAAGACGCTCGAGTCTAAGTATTGCTCTAAGCACTGCATTGACATGGCTTATAAGCAGAAAAAGGCAGCAGCCAAGAAGGCTGAGCAATTCAAACAAATTGCCCAAAAAGTACCTGATGCACGAGAATATATCTCTGTAGCAGAAGCTGTAGCCATGTACTCTATCGGGCGAGACACGATTTACCGTCTAATAAAAAAGGGAACTATACCTTATATAAATATAGGTGAAAGACTGACACGGATAAAAAGGACAGAACTTGAAAAATTGTTCCCTAAGCGTGAGGAACCACTAGAAAAAGATAAGCCGCTACCAAAACTATATAGCTTGGAGCCTGAAGATTGTTATACGATTGGGGAAATATCAAAGAAGTACCGAATTGATGACAGCACTGTTTGGGCGCATATTAGGAAATATTCCATCCCAACCCGTCAGATAGGCAATTATGTGTATGCCCCCAAAAAGGAAATCGACAAACTTTATAAGAGCTTATGAAGAAACCATTAGCACATACGAAAGTTACGGTTAAACTCCGCAAATCACAGTATAAAGAGGAATGGTATCTCATTGTAGAAGCCTACCCTGTGGTAAAAGCAGGCAATAAGGTGGAACGGATAGTGGAATCTGTCAATAGGACGATTACCACCCCTATCTGGGACAAGTCATCCTCTACCCGTTCATCCGGTTTTAAGCCCAAACGAGACATCAATGGCATTATTATGTGCCGTTCTACCCTCGATCAAGAATCTTGTATCTATGCAGACAACGTAAGGAAACTACGCCAGCACGAATACGACAACCAATCACTTTATACTGACAAGGAAAGCGAGATTGCGGCACAGAATGAGCGTTCTGAACAGGACTTTATTGAGTACTTCAAGAAGATTACTTATTCTCGTCACCCCAATTCTTCAGATTCCATTATTGTCAACTGGAATCGTGTAGCAGCTCTCCTTGAAATCTTCTCAGAGAACAAGCCTATACCATTTTCGACCATATCGGTAAAATGGATGGAAGAATTTAAGATGTTCCTTCTCACAGCCCCACAAGGGGGTTCCAAGAAAGGACCTATCTCACAAAACACAGCTTCAACATACTTCTCCATCATCAAAGCCGGACTCAAACAAGCCTTTATTGACGAATATCTTACTATTGACATCAGTGAGAAAGTAAAGAATATCCCAACAAAGGAAAGCAGGCGTGAAGTTCTTACCATTGAAGAGGTTAACAAGTTGGCAGACACACCATGCTCTAACAACATCTTGAGAAGAGCCTCGTTTTTCTCAATCTTGACTGGATTAAGACACTGTGACATCAAAGAACTGAAATGGGGGCAGATAGTTAGGCACAATGATTCTTGGCGCATCAACTTCAATCAAGAAAAGACAGATGGCGTCGAATACATGCCTATATCAGACCAAGCCTATGAACTATGCGGAGAGAGACGTGATCCTGACAGACTTGTGTTTGAAGGACTCATGGATCCTTCGTGGATTAATCGGCCTGTCAAGAAATGGATTGAAGCAGCAGGAATCACCAAGCACATTACCTTCCATTGCAGAAGTCATTTTGCTATCTCTTCCTAACTAAAAATCAGAGAGTTACCTTGTTCAATTATTCAATAGGTAACGATTTAGAAACGAGCTAAGTTCTATATTCTTTCTCACATTGCTTAGCTTCCAAAGAACGCTTTTCTTCAGGTGCAAAGGTAATACTAATATTCCAAATTACCAAATTATTCGCCATATTTCTTCTTCTGTTTTTAGACCATCCTTATTGTCAGTCTTTAGGATGAAGGATTGAAAATACCTCAATATTTTGAGAATTTAGATTATTTATGGAGTAAAGTTGCCATTATTTCAATTATTATTGCTATTTTTGCAACATAAAACCTAAAAAAGATGGAAAATAGAGATTTAAATCGTCTGAAAGTGGTATTGGCTGAGAAGAAGCGTACCAATAAGTGGTTGGCAGAACAGCTAGGGAAAGATCAAGGAACAATATCCAAATGGTGCACTAACACTTGCCAGCCAAGCCTTGGGGACTTCGTAAAAGTCGCCGAGCTGTTGGATGTGGAATTAAACGATCTTATCCGCTTTGAGCATTATAAAAAGTAATGATATACACATTTAAATATCCAAGACCAGCTATAACGGCTGATTGTATCGTAATAACGAGGGAGGCTGAGCCAAAGGTGCTGCTGCTTCAGAGAGGTAACGAGCTGTTTAAGGGAGCATGGGCATTTCCTGGCGGTTTCATGAATATGGCGGAAACCACGGAACAGTGCACAATCAGGGAACTGGATGAGGGAATTGGGCTTCGAGTATCGAAGATTCAGCAGATAGGAGTTTATTCGAAGGTGGACCGTGACCCGCGAGGATGCACCATCACTGTGGTATACCTTGCGATAGTTGATGCTCCTTTTGCCGTCACTGGCCAAGATGATGCGGCAAAGGCTCAATGGTTCCATATTGATGCGCAACCTCGGTTAGCTTTCGACCATGAGGATATCTTGCAGGATGCTATCAGTGAATATAAATTACATTTTCCACAAGGCTTGTGAAAACATAAAAGTTGAAATACAAAGAATAATATTGTAAATTTGCAGCAAATATGGCAACGTGGACTAAAATAGAACGGCTTACAGAGGACGGCATCAAGGTACCGATGCAAGCCCCACTTATAATTTCGGCAAGCAGGAGTACGGATATTCCTGCCTTTTATGCTGATTGGTTCTTCCATCGGTTAGAGAAAGGCTACTCTGCATGGACGAATCCCTTCAATGGTGTGAAGTCGTATGTCTCGTATGAGAATACACGCTTTATCGTGTTTTGGTCTAAGAATCCTCGTCCATTATTGCCATATCTACATATCCTCAAAGAGCGTAATATTAAGTGCTACGTTCAATATACACTAAACGACTATGAGCAGGAGAAGTTGGAAAAGGTTCCTTCCCTTGCTTCACGTATAGAGACATTCAAACTATTAGTTGAACAATTGGGCAAGGGCGCAGTTGTATGGCGGTTTGATCCAATGATTTTGACGGATAACATATCTGTTGAGGATTTGCTTCAGAAAGTTCAAAACATTGGTGACCAACTGAAGGATTATACCGAGAAATTGGTGTTTAGCTATGCTGATATTGCCATGTATCGAAAGGTGAAACACAACCTTGAAGTCAGTGGTATACCATATCATGAATGGGATACAGAGCAGATGGAAAAGTTTGCCGATAAGCTATCTTCCATGAATCGTGAACGAGGCTGGAACTTCCAACTGGCGACATGCGGAGAGAAAATAGACATTGCAAAATACGGAATATCCCATAACCGTTGTGTTGACGGTGACCTCATTACACGCCTTGCATGGGATGATAAGGATCTCATGAATTTCATGAAAGTGAAGATAGAGGATGTTCCTGCTCCTTCCTTGTTCGGTGATTCCGAATTACCAGAGGGAGCCATACTGTTGCCTAATAACCACTATTTCATTAGCACCCACAAGAAAGATCCTGGCCAGCGCCAGTTCTGTGAGTGTATGGCATCCAAGGACATTGGCGAATATAACACCTGTCCACATCTCTGTGAGTACTGCTATGCTAATGCCACAAAAGAATTGGCGTTGCAGAATTGGAAACGACATCAAGAGAATAGATTTTCGGAAACTATAACAGGGAAATAATATGGCACTAAATATTTTCAAAATTTCAGAATACAACCATATTGCGGAGACAAGGCAGTTTGAATCTATATGCCAGTTGCTGCAACAAAAGTATGGGGATTCTTCAGAAGAGTGTATTCTTGTTGGCAATTATAATATTGAAGGTGTAGAGTTAGACGCCCTTCTTATTACTGCAGGTGGTATACGAATATTAGAATTCAAAAACTGGGGTGGTCATATTATTGCTCGTGAAAATGGTTCATGGACTTCTAACAATATGATTATTGAAGGAGGAGCCCGCGAGAAAACGCCATTTGAACAAATCAGACTAAATAAAAGCCGAGTCACAAAAGGGCTTAACAAACTGTTAGGAGTTCAGCCCCAAATGATTAGTGCTGCTATTATTTTCTGGCAAGATGCTGACATTGATACAACAGGCCTATCAGATACGGTGACTACATGGCTAACTGTTTGTGACAACCAACACCTATCTTACATTCTGAACGGTTTAAAGACCAACGCAATGTCTGCAGACTTTGTCGCTTCAATACCCCTAAAGCTAAAGTTAGGAGAGTTCTCCATAAAATCAGACAGGGAGTATAAAGCTCCTATCAATGAAACATACGAACCTGAAGCATCTACCAATTTCTTTGATGAATTGGAAACAGCCATTAGTCAGATACCTAATTATCGCAAGACGTATAATGCGATGAATATGGTTTTCAAAAAATGTCTGAGTCAAAAAACGATAGGAGCTCGTATTAACTTTGGTGGCGATTTTGCCAAAACTGACTATCTGTTAAAAGAGTTGGGCGCATCTAAGAAGTTGATAAAAACAACTAATGATACACGTGTACGACTGAGAAAACGTTATGAACTGACAGAAGATGACTTACGGAAATATTGTCTGTTTGACCTAAAAAACCTTTGCCAATTTATAGCATTCATATATCAGACTGAGATTCCAGTCCGACTGATAGAGCTTTTCCCAACAGAAAAAATACCATCTTACACTCCATTGCTCGTTGGAGAATGTATGAGATGTATCGTGGAGTGTTGGGATGACGAATATGTCTATGTCAGGACAGAAGACTCCAATGATGGCGAACTCGCAAAAGTTTGTTATGCACATGGGAATAAATTTTATGAATATGACTGGACCTATTTGAAAGATCTGTTCTACAAGGATGCCCAACTTAACCTTGTACGTCCAAGAGAAGACGATGGAGTAATATATCCAGAGTTGACAATATTTGAGCCAGATTATTTGGTAAATATATCAACTGTTGCCCGTTGCTTCACCAATTATGCAGATTCTCCATTTGTGGATTTAATTAAGAAGTTGGAACCACAAAAAACAACGGAAGCGATTGTTTTGGGTAATTTAGCTGGACAATTATTAGATGAGTCTATTCACCGATTGCCAAATACTCGCCCTTATTCTGATAGTGTTAAGGATTTCTTTAAAGACAATGCTATTAGTCTATTGACTGCCAATGTTAGCCCTACGTTCCATCAAGATGCACAAAGACAGAAACAGAATATTTCTCAGGCTATTCATGTTTCATTGCCTCAAGAAGTTGATCATTTTAATTTGAGTGATGGAATTGTGGAACCTTCTTTCTTCTCTGAAATGCTAGGCTTACAAGGACGTATGGACTATCTTCAATTGGACTATAAAGTCCTAATGGAGCAGAAATCTGGTAAGGGAGGATTCCCTTATGATAACTTTATAAAGCCAAGACAGACCGATGAGCACTATATACAAATGCTCCTTTACATGGCTCTTATCAGATATAATTATAGAGAGGCATACGAACGTAATGGGAAAAGGTTATATGCGTTCCTTCTTTATACAAAATATACTGAGAGTTTGTTAGGGTTAGGTTTTGCTCCAGGACTTATCTTCAACGCCATCAAAGTCAGAAATGGATTGGCATGGACTGAAATGCTTTATACACAGCCAAATGGCTACAGAATCCTTGATGGACTTACACCGGAAAAGCTGAATAAGAAAGGGGCTAACAACAGATTATGGACAGACTATCAGCGTCCACAGTTAGCTTCCGTTCTTGACCCAATTCTGCAAGCATCGGATTTGGAAAAGGCATATTATTTCCGTTTCCTGACATTCATTTCTAATGAGCATGTGATGTCGAAGCTGGGAAATAAGACCAAAGAAAGTTCTGGTTTTGCAGCGACCTGGCATAACTCTTTGGAAGAAAAGCTTCAGGCTGGAAACATCTACGACAATTTGAAGCTGCTATCGCCAAATAGGGAAACAACAGGGCGAATTAAAAGCGTAGAATTGGGATTCTCAGAAAATGAAGACAATGACATGTCTAACTTCCGAGTTGGTGACATTGTTATTCTATACCCATACACTGAAGGAAAGGAGCCGGATGCCCGCAAGACTATGGTACACCGCTGTACAATAGAGAGTATTGGGACAGATACCATCAAACTTACACTGAGAGCTGCACAATCGGATAATCGTGTATTCTTGGCCCAGATGAATAACCCGTGGGCCATCGAGCACGATTTTATGGAGTCTTCATATAGTTCACTCTACAAAGGTATGCAATCTTTCCTTATGGCTCCAAAGGAAAGACGTGATTTACTATTGCTGCAGAGAGAGCCTGAAACTGATAAAACAATTACATTAAAAGGTAGCTATGGAGAGTTTGATGACCTGATGTTAAAGGTAAAAAGAGCAAAGGAACTATTCTTAATTATTGGACCTCCAGGAACAGGAAAGACATCTTTTGGCCTTCTTAATACTGTCAAAGAAGAATTGTTGGAGCCAAATGCCAGCATTTTGCTTTTGTCATACACAAATAGAGCAGTTGATGAAATCTGCAGCAAGTTAGCTGAAGATGGGATTGACTTTATCCGTATCGGAGGAGAATATAGTTGTGGTGATAGCTATAAAGGGAACTTGCTTAGTACGAGAGTCGAACAAAGCAACAATTTGGCAAACCTTAAAAACGATTTGCTTCAGACAAAAGTATTTGTAGGAACCACTACTGCTCTGAATAGCAATATTGCCTTATTCCAACTGAAACAGTTCACACTTGCGGTTATAGACGAAGCATCTCAAATACTGGAACCTCATTTGATAGGTCTGCTTAGTGCCCAGATGGACGGCAAGCCAGCTATCAAGAAATTTGTGCTCATCGGTGATCACAAGCAGTTGCCTGCCGTCGTACAACAAACGGAAGACGTAAGTCGGGTGCAAGATGTATTGCTAAACAGTATTCATTTGACAGATTGTCGTTTGTCATTGTTTGAACGCCTACTTAAGAAATATGCTGACAATGAGGATGTGGTTGGTATGCTTAAAAAGCAGGGACGAATGCATCATGACATCGCCATTTTTCCCAACTATGCTTTTTACAACAATTTATTGGAGGAAGTGCCTCGACCTCATCAGAATGTCATTTTACCTATAAAGGGAAATGGCGAGAACGGTATTACTGACATGCTTAAAACACGTAGAATTGTCTTCGTTGATGCTGAACAACCAAGGAATCCTATATCTGATAAGGTCAACCAGACTGAAGCAGAGATGATAGCGGCAACAGTAGTGAAGATATACGAAATAGAGAAATCAAATGGTTTCGATGTCAATAGAACCGTTGGTGTAATTGTTCCATATAGAAATCAGATCACAGCTGTCCGTAAGGCTATTGACAGTTACAGGATAAAGTTATTGCATGATATTACAATAGATACTGTTGAACGTTATCAAGGCTCCCAAAGGAAGTATATAGTCTATGGATTCACCGTTCAGAAGTATTATCAGCTTAGTTTCCTTACAAATAATGTATTTGAAGACGAAATAGATGGTTGCATAGTTGACCGAAAGCTGAATGTCGCCATGACTCGTGCAGAGGAACATTTGGTGATGTTTGGAAACGCAGAGCTGCTATCCAATAACTTTACGTTCTTCAAACTAATGGAGTTCGTACGAAGCAAACATGGTTTCTTCCGTATTAGGAAGGATGACTTTGTCAAAGGTAATTTTGAAGTACCACAGTATGATTCAGAAGAACTTGACCTCAGTAAAGCAACATTTACCGTCACAGAAAAGTTCAATGATGTATTCAACAAATATATCCTCCAGCCAATCAAAGACGGTTCTGGCGAAAAATGGCCTTCATTAGTATTCGGCCATGACATGGGTACAAATCTGAATGCTATTGGTTATGGAAGAATCAATTTCTCAAATCAGCTTCGATTGTTTGATCAACAGATGTCACCAGAACGGCAGGTGCTGATTTACTGCTATTACATTATGCGACAGCACTATTGTAGTAGTCGTAACATCTATACAAGCTATAAGGACTGGTTGAATGCACAGATAACTTCAGTGAATCAACGAGTACAGATGATAGACATCGGTTGTGGTCCGGCAACTTGTGGTATAGCTTTTGCAGAAATCTTTAAAGATGCAGCCCACAACATGGTCTATACCGGAATTGATGTTTCTACTGAAATGAAACGAATGGCCAGGAAATTATTAGATGATGTCTTTAATGGGGAGATCAATTGTCAGATGTTTAATTCCTTCAATGAACTAGACGCATCATATTGGGAAGGATGCTCTGAACTGCCATCCCTAGTCATTTTCAATATGTCATATTTCTTCTCAAATGTATCTGCACAGTTCACGGAGCGTCTGGCGATTCAGATTAGTGAGATAATGAAAGACCATCCTCTCAACAGGTATGTTTTCTTTATACAACATTCTGAATGTGATAAGAAATTGAACTCATTCAAAGTATTTAAGCGGATTCTGTCTCCTTATATAAAGGTCATTAAGAGTGAAGACACATACTTCTCCTATGTACTAAACTATAAGGAGAGAATGCTCGAATTCTGTTATGATATATATTGCAGCAAATAGATATTACACTATAAGAAAAAGTATTGTATGCCAAACTTCATAGATATATTCCGACATAGAGGCCAAATCTCGTTCACAGGAATGAGAAATGTAGCCATGTCCCTGCTTCCTACTGACAAAATGAAGCTGGATAAGCTATATAATGACCTTAAGCGTGGAACTGGTATTTTAGACGATGATGATCATCTGAATATGTATCTTCGCAGTTTTGGCAAGATGCACAAGGCCAAGCTTGATGCTGCATTCAATTGCATACAGAATCCATCGGAACTTTTTGCCTCATCTGTAGAAATCTATGATTGGGGGTGTGGACAGGGAACTGCAACTGTCTGTTTGCTTGATTTCCTGAAAGCTAAAAGAATAGCTGCAGACATACGTTCAATCAACTTAATAGAGCCATCTGCTGCAGCTGTTGATCGAGCCTCAAAAGTCATATCTAGTTATGGAAGTTATGCTGTCAATACCGTTGTTAAAGAGTTTGACTCCCTAAATACAGAGGATATTACCCCATCGACATTCCTAAAGATTCATCTCTTTAGTAATATTCTTGATGTAGATGCTTTTGACCTTGCAAAGTTCATTCACTTTTTCCAGCAATCATTTACTGGCGATAACTACTTTATTTGCGTGGGGCCATATTATAGCAACAACAAGCGAGTTGACGAGTTCATTGCCGCAACAGATCCAGACACGATGTTTGCTGTTGTCAATAAGGACAGAGGTGGATGGCAGAATGACTGGACAATATCTCTTCGGGTATTCTTTAAAAACTTCCAGCGTATTGAAACGGTTGAAGATATCAGAAAGCGTATCGAGGAATCACACAAAAAGCAGCAATTCTTTGCAGGTTACATTCTGGATTCCATTGAGGAAGAATATAAAAACACGGATATTGAGACCGAAACGGAAGGGTTATATCATTCCTTATCATCTTTCGATGTCAAATCAAACTTTCCATTAGACAATAATATAGATTGTGATTCAAAACTTGCGGTTCTTGCCAACATCATATCAAGAGGTTTACCGACCAAGGCTCCCATATATATTGAGGAACTGTTTTCTAAGCATTTCCATATTTCAAGAAGAACAGAAGAAGGTTCAAGTATCCGGTTCTCCTCGAATCATGCTATATCCAAGGAAGACATAAACGATGCATTGCACGTCATTGATCCGAGATTTGATATTGAATCATACAATGGCGACATGTTGGAAAGTAGTTTCGAGAAAGCTTTTATCGAGCGATACCTTAAAGGTTCAGGAAGCGAATATCTCATACAGATATTGGAACCACAGCGTCCTCTTTCCTCAATTGTCAATATACCAGATAGAAAATTCAGTAAGGAACAGCGTGTTGACTTTGCTTTGGAAATTCCTTACGGAGATTCAAGGACTGGTTTTATCTTGGAATTGGACGGTAAACAGTATCACTCCAATATATTCCAGAGGCTAAGGGATGAGCGCAGAGACAGAATGTCCCTCAATGGTGGGTGGGATACTTATCGTATAGACCAGATTCATAATAACGATTTCATTGTTAACTGGGAGAAAGAAGCCTCTGCAAGCAAGTTCCTCACAACGTTGAAAAAGAATTATAAGAGGACGTTGTCTGGAGAATGGAATAAAACTCTTCAGATTGTGCTTGCCCCCCTTGCAATCGCTCGAATTGAGAGAATACTGGTAGAAGCAATGATGTCAGCGGCATTAGATATCAATGCACAGGAATGGAACATCGTTATTATAGAAAGGGATGTTCCTTGTGCTGCCATTGCAATAGAAGACTTAAAGGACAAGTATATGCATTTGTGCAAATTGTCCAATTGTCCTGCAGAATTTCCAGAGATACAACTTACTATTGTTTCTAGCGATGAATTTAAGGATTCACCTTTGCATTTGGATAAAATAACAGTCTGCGACATTCCTTCGAGTACATATGACCTATGCATTGACATCTCTATGTTGCTCCGTGACAATATCGATGCATTGCCTCTTGCTGTAAGCGCTAAGGCTTTTTATCTTATCCGTTCTTCGCATTATCAAAAGCGGGAAAGAACGATTTGCTCTGCAGAAAACATACAATATCCTGCTCTTGTTACTAAAGATGGTACTGGTGCTTATAAGAATATTAAGGAGCGTGAAGATGTACTGACGTATTTCTTACGAGACATCTTCCGTAAGCCTTCATTCCGTCCTGGGCAATTACCTATACTTAGTCATACATTAGCAGACAAAACGACAATAGGTCTTTTGCCTACTGGTGGTGGTAAATCTTTGACATATCAGTTGTCTTGCCTCTTACAACCAGGAGTTTCTATTATAGTAGATCCGCTGGTATCTTTGATGGTTGACCAAGTTCGTGGACTTCGCGATGCTCGCATAGATGCTTGTGAATGTGTTCACAGCGGAATGGATGCAAAGGAAAAAGCCAAGAAGCTGAACCTTCTACAGAATGGTGCAGCCTTAATGGTGTTGCTTTCTCCTGAGAGATATATGATGGAGAACTTCAGGGACAGTCTGATAACAATGACAGAAAAGAACCATATCTACTTCTCATATGGCGTAATAGACGAGGTTCATTGTGTTTCTGAATGGGGACATGATTTCCGTCCGTCATACCTACACTTAGGACGTAACATGATTAATTATATGAAGACGAGGTCAGGTCGCCCCCTGTCAATCATTGGCCTTACAGCAACCGCATCCTTTGATGTTCTTGCGGATGTAGAGAGGGAACTGACTTTGGGAGGAAATCTTACGATAGACAGTGAAACAATCGTACGTCCAGAGAGTGATACACGTCCGGAACTCACATACCGTATCATCAACGTTACTTCAGATTTTGACGAATTAAGAGACCCAACGGAAAGCTATATTCTTAAAGCCACTTCAGATTGGGACTTGCAAGGGGTTGTTGCTGAACCAAAAAAACAAGTGTTGTTTAGCCTTCTGAATGAAGTCCCATCTGACATACAGTCTCTAAATGAAATTAATGCCTCGTGTATTATCACTGGTTATCAAGCTGATGCTTTCTACCAATCGGATAATAACAATCTGTACCAGAATGCAGGTATTATATTCTGTCCACATGCCCATGGTACATTTGGTGTCCAAGATAATGTTTGGGGGACAAGAAGCGGTATTTCAACAGCATTACGCAGCAAAGAATATTTAGAGATTGGTACTTTTATCGGAGGTGATAAGCCATCAGGTGATATGAAGTTGTTCAATGACAACCGCCAGAACCTAATGGTGGCTACCAAAGCCTTCGGAATGGGTATTGACAAGCCAAATATCCGTTTTACGGTCAACTTCAATCACCCTTCATCGATAGAGAGTTATGTTCAAGAGGCGGGCCGTGCTGGCCGTGACCGTAAAAATGCTATATCATATATCTTGTATGAGCCAACGGAATTTATACACCTAACTGCTGACAAGATAAATGACATACGTTATTTTATGGGAACAGATAATGATCCCGTTTGGCTTGAAAAGTATGTTACCAAATATGTCCTTATTCAGGATTTCTCTGAATTATGCAGACATAATAATGCAACGGAGGAACAGACAAATGCTCTGCTGAATATCATTAGAACCCATGGATTCCTGGAGAATGTTGATAAGAATATTGACCTGTGGTTCCACAATAATTCTTTCAGGGGGCTTTATAAAGAAAAAGTTATCTTATCGGAAATGACCGATAGAATACTAAATGTAAAGCCCAGTTATGCATTGGAAGTTCAGGGAAGACTCAGGGAAGAGACCGGTAACAATGATGTTTGCCTGAAAGTAAATAGGACAAGGAACTCGATTACCATTTACTCTGAGGAAGAGAACAGAAATCGATATGGCTATATTATATTAGACAACCTCCGTCCAACATACAATTATGTGGAGTTTGATTATAATACATGTCAGTATATCTCACAAAAACTCATTGAGATATTGGAAACGTATGAAGATCATTCTGCTGCGGCATTGCTTAGACCAATTGAAGGTGTAGATGACATAACAGAAGGCATCTATAGTGCAATGGCTCAGGCTGATGATGATGGCTATGTTTTCGTGACAGTATCATGGGAAAACCAAGTTCAGCAAGACCCTGATGATTTTGAGCGGAATATAAAGACAGAAATATCACAAATAGCACAGTCTAAGGGCTGGAATGATATAAACGAGGATCGATACGGGAAGCTGGCTCTTAACAAAATCGGTGACTTTGAAGACCTAATTTCAAAGGTGGCTAAATGTTCTGGCGATACCAGATGGCTTCGCTATCATGCTGACGAGGCGACCTATCGCAGACTACGTTTCCTATTCTGCAAAAAGAGGGATAAAGATGATACAGACAAGGCCATTTACCGCATGTGCTGTATTGGTTTGGTAGAAGATGTAACCATAGATTATCTTTCTCAGACTTACGAACTGAAGATTAAGAATCGCACAGATGAGGAGTTTAAACAGTATATGCTGAACTTCTTCCGTAAGTACTATTCGTTGGAACAGGCACAAATGCGTGTAGACAAAATCGATGAACAAAGAGGTCGCAACTATCTTGACAAGTGTCTTGGCTATTTAACAGGTTTTGTCTATGAGAACTTGGAGAAAAAGCGTTTCCGTGCCATTGAGGATATGCGTATTGCCTGTGAAGACAGTATTTCGGAGAGGGAAAGAACTCATAATGATACGTGGCTTAAGGAGTTTATTCACCTCTATTTCAATTCAAAATATGCCCGCATGGGATATCAGGTGAATGGGAAAGACTATTCACTAACAGAAGACACGGACCAGCAAGGTCGTGACGGTTATGATGTCGTAAGAAAGTACATTGAAATCATTAGCAACGATGGTTCTGGAAGCGAAATAGACAACGTAAAACATCTCTATGGTGCTACACTGCTATGTTTGAGAGCACACCCTGATAATGCAGCCTTACAGTTGTTGCTAACATACTGCATTACATTCTTGGGAACTGGAACCAATGAAACATTGAAGTCAAATGCATTCAATGGATATATTGATGGTTTTATGGCACTCTATGACAAAGACAACGAAGAAGTTTGGGATAATCTGGCTCACTTCAATGAATGCTTAGCAGCAAAAGTTCATCAAGATGATATTTACATAAGAGAAAACATCATTGAAAAAGGTGAGGATGCCGTAATGCTCTTTATACATGGAAACAAGTTGGAAGATATAACCAATAGATTTCTCGATAATAATGTGAATATCGATAATAAGACAATGTCTAACGATTCAGACGAAACAATTTAAATATATATAGTTATGACACATGACATAAATTCTGCCTTAGAGAGGCTTGAGAAGAACTTAAGCGAACTTGATTCTGCCAGGTCGCAAGTATTGCAGTCGGTTAATGCAAGTAACGATCTTTTGAAGATGGTTACACAATATGTGACAGCAGTAAAGAAACTAGCTGCAAGCCTTGAGGAATGGGAATCTTCTTTAAGCGGTAGAGAATCTGAGTTACATGGTGAATTTGGGTCTGCAATTACCAGTATAAAGCAGACTTGTACTGATATCATTTCTGCATTCAAACTAGATGTCAATAAGGCTACATTGGACTTCAAGAAAGATACAGACAAAACACTAGAGAAGTTTACCGAACAGAATGACAAACTTGCTGAAAGAGTTACTGAATTGGTTGCTTTGCGTGAACAAATCAAGAAAGCAACGGAAGAAATTGAAAGCGTAAAAAGCGCTCTTAATGAGATTTTGAAGGAGCTGAAAGACTCACAAGACGAGCAGGATGCCATTTTGGAAGATCTGAAAACTAAAATATCTGGTCTTAATGAAAAGATAGAGAACAGCAAAGTGGCTGTTTTGCAAGCCATAGCAGATTCCGAGCAGTCTCTTTCTGCCATTCTACATCAAACGAATGAAAAGATAGATGGCGTTAGCGGTAAAGCAGATGCTCTTGCAAGTAATGTCGCTAGTTTGACGACCATATGTCAAAACATTGATACATTGATGCAATCATCCACAAACAGCATCACCTCGACAATTAATAAGGTTAAGGATGAAGTCATTAGCGCAATACAGGAATCTAAGGAAGAAACATTAAAATCAGCAAATATAAACCGCTGGCTGATTGTTGCGGGAATAATAACACTTGCCATTCTACAGCTTGTTTTCAAATAGTATAAACTTTTTTAAATATATGATATGGAGTACACCTATAAATATCCAAGACCAGCAGTAACAGCTGACTGCGTTGTGATGACCAAGGAAGCGGTGCCACGGGTGCTGCTGATAAAGAGAGGTGCAGACCCATACAAAGGGTGTTGGGCATTTCCGGGCGGTTTCATGAACATGGATGAGACGACGGAACAGTGTGCCATTCGTGAACTGGAGGAAGAAACCGACATGAAAGTGTCTGAACTATATCAGATTGGTGCCTATTCCAAAGTAGACCGTGATCCAAGAGGACGTACCATCACCGTTGCCTATCTGGTGATAGTCGACCACCCTACCGCCGTCATTGGCCTGGATGATGCGGCAAAGGCTCAATGGTTTACGATAGATGCACTGCCATCATTGGCTTTTGACCATGACCAAATCATGCGGGATGCTATTACATACTATAAAATCCACTTTTCGCAAGCCTTGTGAAGTTCAAAAGTTTAAGTAAATTAGAAATGTTTTGTATCTTTGCGGAAAATTATCAAGAGTAATTAAAATGGGATTTTTAGATAGAATATATTCTTTTTTCAAAGGCAATGAATTTGAAAAGACAGAATCAAAGCTGTCTTCAAGAATTATTGAATTGAATAAAGACAAGCGAGACTTGGATTTGCAAATCGAAAGAATGCGCACATACAATCCTGATTTGTCTTGGTTTGTATTTCCCATTAACGAAAGTACTAAAACGAACATATCCGTTTTTACTCCCTTAAAGAGAGGGAAAGTAAAGACGATGAAGGACTTATTTGATAGCAGAAAAAGAGAAGAGGCTGAAAGAATTAAGAGACTAAAGGGCGAGGTTGAGAAATGCTATGAAACTATTTCTTTACTTTTAAGTACGGAAGATGTCGAACAAGCAGAGCACCTTTTATACACAATATCCTCTTCGTTAAAAGAACTTTCTGACGAATCATTATCAGGTCGTTATGACCATTTTCTTTCAGGAATAAAGGATGTAAAGGAGAAAATTCGTATTCGTGAAATTGAAAGAAGGGAACGTGAAAAACAGAAGGAGCTTGAGGAACAATTACAAAGAGAACAAGAACTTGCTGAGAAAAGAAGAAAAGACAATGAAGAAAGATTAAGAAGGGAAGAGGAAGCAAGACAATTTAATGAAAGGCTTCTTAAACAGGAGCAAGCTCAAACTTTAGAAGTTGAACGGCAACGGCAAATTGTTACACGTAAGAAAGATAACGCAGAAGAAATAATAAACTATCTAAAAATCAAAGGAGTTAGATATTTCTATCATTTTACTGATGAGAATAATTTACAATCAATTAAGAAATATGGGGGATTATACTCTTGGTATTATCTTAAGCAAAACGATATAAAAATTCCCAATTCTGGTGGAGATAGTCTTTCCAAACAGCTTGATATGAGATATGGATTGCAAGACTATGTAAGATTAAGTTTTTGTAATGATCACCCTATGGCTTATAGATTGCGCCAATCAGGCGCTCGATTAGTTTTGTTGAAAATTAAAATAGATGTTGCAGGATTTAGAGAGACGCAGTTTTCCGATATTAACGCAACTGATAGTGGTCATCAACATGGTGGAGAATTTGAAGATTTACGAAGAGTAGATATAAGAGCGACTAAATTATCTTGTGTCAGCAAAACTGATGCAGAGTTTAAGCCTCACCAAGCAGAATGCATGATAAAAACCTTTCTGCCTATTGAATATATAGATAATATAGATAACCCACAAAGAATGCATTGATTTATGATTTACGTAGAGAATAAAAAAAGAAAAATAGAGAAGATAAAAGAGCAGTACCCAAATGCAGACATTCTGGATATTACTTCATCTTCAGAGTTAAGATATGCTCAGATTTTGAGCCCATTCTATCCTCATGGGAATATTCCTATACCATTTACTGATGGTCTTAGAGCCACATGTGTTGAAGCTGTATGGCAAGGATTAAAGGTTTTTGATTCTTGCGATATTGACTTAAATACTTTCAAAAATGACACAATGAAAGGATTGAAGAGGACGGTGAGGATGTTCGGGAAACCTCTTGGACATAGGAAAGGCGTGTACGGTAAAGAGCTATTGAATTATTTTGATGCTAGAATGCAGATTTATATTCCTACATACAAATGGGTATTAGACAACGTTCCAGAAGTCCATAATGTCATCATGAGGATTAAAGAACGTTCAAAGGACCATGATATTGTTTTCTTGGATTACAATACAAATACCGAATTCCGAGACACTTCTTCGCCTCTTTCTCATGCAGGTTTGGTAAAACTCTATATAGAAGGAAATTATCCTAAAAAAAATGTGTCATATACACCGCTTTCAGATGCAGAAATTAAACAGCGGAAAAATGAAATTAAAGAGAATAAGAAAGTATCTAAAAGGAGAAATAAATCAAAAGTAGAACAATTAAACATCTTTAAAAATGAATAGCGTTAGACCAATTTTTGAGAACATGGAATTGTGGGATGTTTCTCTTATTATCATTGCAGCAATTATTGTTGCAATAGTATTAGTTTTACAATATCGCTTCTACAAAGGAACAAAAGAAAAAATAGACGAATTAGATTCTTTTTTTCCTGATGAATCAAACTTCACAATTAAGGAGAGCTCCATCACAATGGATGTTCTTTCATCAAAGGCTAAAATGGAAGCCTTTTTGAAGAATCCACCATCCAAACATGTTGAGGTAGTCAAAGAGAGGGAAGAAGAGGAAGAAGATAATGATGAAACGATGTTCTCTCCCCAAAAGACTGAGTATATTGATGTCAATCTAATATCTGCTAAAAATATAGAAAGTGCATCATTTGAAGAAGTCGTAAACGAGACCAATGCCTATTTGTGTAAGAATGTTGGCTCATCTGCTGATTTCATTCTTATACAAGATATTTGTGAGCGCAAGATTGAATCACTGGAATCACAAATATCAAATTCCCTTAACGTTCCACTATACTTAGGACTTGCTGGTACATTTGTCGGTATTATTATTGGACTCGTTGGAATTGCCACAAACGTCAATTCGCTCTTTGGACAGGATGCTAATTTGTCATCGCTTACAACGCTACTTGCTGGTGTGGTTATAGCAATGTTTGCAAGTTTGTTTGGACTAGGCTTGATGGTAAGGAATTCTGCTATTAATTACAAACAAGCGCTTGTCAATTGTAACATGCACAAGAATGGGTATTATGACTTTATTCGTCGTGAATTGATGCCCGTTTTGTCAAACAGCATGGCATCGAGTCTTAATTCACTCAAGAGTGTATTAGGAGAGTTTATTGGCAAATTTGGTCACAATCTTACTGCTTATGCAAATTCTGCTGAATTGTTAAATGACAATATCGAGAAGCAGCATCTCCTGTTGGTTGAAATTAATAAAATGAACCAAACCCAGGTTGCTGCTGAGATTGCGAAGACTTTTGCAACACTCAAAGACGCTTCTGATTCGTTGAATGTTTTCAAGTCATATCAACAAAGTCTAAATGAGACTGTAGAAGAAGTAAACTCTACAGTTAAAAGAATCGACGATATTGTTGATACCTTTGACGATTTCTCTAAGTCATTAAAACTTGTGGTTGAAAATCAAGGGGCTGCAGCTGATTTACAAAAACAATTTAGCGCTGCAATTGAAACCCATTTCCCAACAGGTTCAGAAGCTCGAGAAATGTGGAGAAAACAATTCGACGAACTGACAACAGATGCAAGCACGGTTTCTGAGGAGTTGAACCGTCAACTAAAAACATCAACTGAGTATATTCGTTCATTTACTGATAATAACAAGGAGGCTTTTTCTTCAATAGCAAGCTTTAAAGAAGTTCTTGAAACCCTTGTTAAATATTCCGATGTCCAAGCATCTTGCTACAAAGATTTAAAGATAGAAATAAATGAATTGAAAAAAACTCAACTTTCAGTCCAATCCAACAGCTCAAAGCTAAATGCAGACCTACTTACTGCTGTACGTGAAATGATTTCTGCAATAAAGACAATAAAGAATTAATGTATGGCAAAGAATAAGCAAGATTCATTCTGGACTAGTTATTCAGACTTAATGACAAGTCTGTTCTTTGTTATGCTTGTGCTATTCATCATTTGCCTGGTTAAAATTGGTGGAGCCAACCGTGAATTAAAAGATAAACAGGGACAATTAGAGCATTTGTTAGACAGTGTTCAAGCAACAAACGAACAACTAAGAAATATCCTGCAACTTGAAGAACAATTCAAGGTTCTTAGCCAATCAACTTCTTTGGAATATGATTCGGAAAAGAAAATGTTCTTTGCAAAGGATTTTCAAAACAAAGAAATATTTTTCCCTAACAAGCCAATAATTGATCCTCAGTATGAAGAGACTGTTGATAGGGTCGGTAGGGAAATATTGGAAGTTCTTAAATCTCTTAATGAAAACAAAGAATTTAAGTATCAGATGGTTATTGAAGGAAATGCCGCAATAAAATGGGATAAACTCAAATCTCATCAGTACGACCCAGATGATGAGTCAATGTATCTATTAAGTTACAACCGTGCATTGACACTATATAGGAGGTGGTTGGCTCAAGGTATAGACTTCCGTAAATATAACACTGAAGTTATATTAGCAGGTAGCGGATTCAATGGCATAAACCGTGATACGCGCGTTGAAGATTACAACAAGCGGTTTGTCTTACAAATAATACCAAAGATAAATAGGCCAGCACCAAACGCTAACAATAACAATTAAGTATGTATTTATGGAAGTAATCTCTATAATAATGGTTGGTATCGTGATTGTTGGAGTCACAGTATTTTTTATGCGCCCAGATAAGACAACGCAGTTAGTCGGTAAAGCGTATAAAAAACACTCTCGTCGTATACCCACTTTATTAAACTTAGTATTCCTTCCTGATAAATCGACGCTTAGTAATGAACAGAAAAGGCTTATTGCATCATTAACTGAGTCAGAATGGGAAGAATGGGAAGAACTTATTGTTAAAGTCACAGCTATTGCAAATGCATTTCCCTCTACTTTTGACGAATTTCTCAAGGAATGTTATCCTGACATTCCCAAAAGGAATTTATATAAAGAACCATCCAGCAAAAATTCGCCTATAAAAACAACCTTACCTAACAAAATAGAATGTCTTACTCTTTACGAATTAAGAACTATAGAATCTGAACCAAAAGATGTTTGGGAGAAGAGGAACCAAGACCGTATTGAAGCCTCAACTCTATTAAATAAATGTCCTGAAGGAGGCAAAGATTTTATTCGCCTTATGCAAACCTCATTCGTTTCATCAGCAGAAATTTTAAGAAATAAGGAGAGGATTATAAACAAACAAAGAAGATTTCACGAATGTCATATTTTTGATGGCTGGGAGAAAAAACAAGAAAGTTATTGCTCTGATATATGGAACATAAATAAGAAGTATCTTCCAAATAATGGTAGATATACTTATATGGTTCCATTTCAAAAGCCTAAGATTGATGGCACATTTGAAGTGTCAAAATTTAAAATCTGGCAATTTTTTAATTCTAGTTGTTCATTCTTTCTTCAAGAAGAGCAGACAGAACAGTATAAGGATATGCTAAAAAAAATACCGGAATTTGCTAATAAAAAAAGGTTTTATTATAATAGTGTATATGACGGAGTATACTCATTTATTGAAGGCACCACCAACACTTTAGTAGAAAAACCGTTAATAATATTCATTACGAGTAACAGTAAAAATTGGAGTAATGATGCATTTGATTACCATTATAAACATTTACGCTCTCGTCTTGATGAAGATAATTATACGTGGTGTAATCTAAACGACATTCAATCAATAAATGAAAACGCAGTATATAAGAGTGTTATTATCATTGATTTCATTTCAACCAACGATGAAATGAAGAAGAATTGTGCATATGTAATAGAATTCTTCAAACAGACTATTCCTTTTGTCTGCTATTATTCTATGATCAAGGAGTATGAAGAGAATGAATTTAAGAAAATAATTGAAGATATAAAAGCGAAGGAAAAAGTAAAAAAGATAGTACCCCCCAAAACTATAGAATTAGAGAAGAAAGAGAAGGAACCTGTTCTTGAAGATTACATGTTACAGAATAGGCTTTTTATCAAACAACAATATGAAAGAGTAATTAAGCATCCATTTTTTTCGTATATGGCCATTACTAATAGTTTAATCGGTGAAGCTCAAGGTGCTTCAGACATAATGCCTGTTTGGTTGACGAATCATTCAACTTACAAATTTCGGACAAAAAAGAATGGGTCAAATAAAATTGCAGGGTCATATTCTATTGATGGAGGTAAGTCATATACAGATTTAATAATGACAGGTGACTCGGCAAGTTTTGATGACCAAGTGAGTTATGCCACTCTTCTCTTTTATCGAATGGGGGTAATTGATCAATTTCTGAAGAATGGACGTAAAGCAATAGACGCACTAAACATAGGAGAATATATACGATATCATTGACAATAGGGAAAAGATCATGGAAGAGCAAGATAAAAAAGGATTCACACCAGACTACATTGATATGTTGTTGCCAAATCAAATTTTTGTGTTTGGCAGTAACGCATTAGGTTATCATACAGGCGGTGCATCTGGTACCGCAAGGAAAAAATTTGGCGCTGTATGGGGACAGCCAGAAGGATTGCAAGGCCAGAGTTATGCTATTCCTGTAGATTATGGAAAAAGTGTTAGGAAAGATGCAGAAGTTAAAAACGCAATAAAAAGATTCATCTCTTTTGCTGGAAAGCATACCGAGTTGTTTTTCTTTGTGACAAGAATAGGGTGTGGAATGGGCGGATATAGAGACGAGGAGATGGCACAATTCTTCAGAGAAGCATTGAATTTGAAAAATGTCTGTCTACCAAAGAGCTTTGTTGATACACTCAGTAATGGAAAGATTGACTTTGATCTGGAGCGATTTGTTGAAGCGCAGAATCTGGTATATGACATGGCGCTCCGCGAAATAAAGGAGGGGCAGAAACGAGGTCATTGGATCTGGTTTATTTTTCCACAGATTAAAGGTTTGGGGCATAGTTATAACTCTGAATACTATGGAATCAGTGGCACTAAAGAGGCTAAAGCTTACTTGGAGCATCCTCTGTTAGGGGCTAGACTCAGAGAAATATCTCAGGCTATGCTCGATTGTGTCAACCCGTCTGCAGATGACATCCTCGGATTTCCTGATGTGTTGAAGGTTAGGTCATGTATGACGCTGTTTGATATGGTGTCACCAAATGATATCTTCAAGCAGGTGTTGGACAAATATTATGAGGGTAAACTCTGTGACAAAACTATCTGGCGCTTAGGAACACGGGAAGAGAAATCGAAAAATGCCATAAAACTGAGCAAACTGCATATTACCAAAGATGGTACCATTCTTCTTGCTGATTACCAAAAGGAGGTTAAGATGGAACCCATCGTCAAAGCTGTATATTTACTGTTTTTGAATCACCCTGAGGGTATCGCTTTCAAGTATTTACCTGACTATAGGAAAGAACTCACTGACCTGTATCAGAAGATAAAGCCCTTTGGATTAACCGAAAGAGCGATAAGAAGTATAGAGGATGTTACCAATCCACTACTAAACTCCATCAACGAGAAATGTTCTCGCATTAGAGCAGCATTTCTATCGGAAGTTGACCCTTCATTGTTGGAGCAATATATTATAACCGGTAAGGGTGGTGAGGTGAAGAAAATTCTCTTATCCCGCGACTTAGTGGTCTGGAAATAAAAATTGCATTTCCACAAGCCTTGTGGTGCAAAATAGTTTGGTTGCAGAGTTGGAAATTTCTAACTTTGCAACCAAACATTATTATATGCAATTATGACAGATTACGAGTACATTTATCAACAGATGAAAAAAGCCCATTATTCAGGATGGGATGATGAAGAGTTAAGAAAATGTGTGGATATGTTGCCAACACTCAGCAGGGATGAGCAGTTGGCTATGTATCGAAGCAAGTGGATAGGAACCGAGAAGACTTTGAAAGATGCCATTTTTAATCAGCTATTTAAAGAGCGGATTGGAGAAAGAGACAGGAAGATAAAAGCGATGTCAGTGGATGACCTGATTGAAAACCTTCATGACGAGAATGGCTATGGTAAGTTCATTGTTCTTGAAATGAAGGATCGGTTCGACTCTTTGGATGATGAAGACAAGATGAAGATTATCGACACCTTGTCTGCTACTACCAAGGCCAACCAAAGGTGGGCTGAAGGGAAAAAGAAAAAGATGAATAAAGAGGGGGAAAAAGGATAGTTCACATATGGATAATTATATAGAACAATTCATGGGGGATGGTAGAGAATACCAAAAACCTTATGGGCCAGAATATGACAGGTCTGAATACAAGAAACAGGAGAGTTTCGATACTCTTCTGAAATGGGCCGTTGAAAGGAAACGTGGGAAGGTGAGCTATGCAAAGCGAATCTTGACTTACGGATTCAATTACTACTCCTATTCACAGCAGGTGAAGATTGTCAAGTCATTCTTGTTCCTGAGCTTGGGGGATCGCAGATTTGCCTATAAAAGACTATCAGCCCTTTGGGATGAGTCGTTTATAGATATTGTAAAACAAGCTTGGAATGAATTCCAAGATGAAGAATGTGGATGGTTGATTACCCGTTTCTTTCCAAAAGAATTTCTTGCAGAGAATCTTGAGGCACTATCTACTCCGTACAATTACTATTTCCTCTGTAAGCGTCTGGGACAAGAAAAATGGTTTGTTCCTTTCAAAGACAAGTTTAATCCTACTATTACTATCGTACGGTATCTAGAGGCTGTTTCCATGACGAGGTATCCTATCGCAGAAGATGAAGCAAACGAACTGCTATATAGGATGGTCAGTGTTGCTATTTATGCTCATTTGGCCAATAACGAGCAAATGGAGACAAAATGGGGAGAGATTAAGGTTGACGAGACTGGGCATGATATGACTATGTCATATTGGTTCAGATGTCCTGAGTTCTTGATATACAAGAATGATAATTTCAAAGAGGTATTAGTTTACCTATGCCTTATGGGATTGCAGGATGTCGTTAAGGACTTCTGTGCTTGGTGTGATAGTATCAAAACCATATTCTCAAATAATGTTGGGCCACTTATACCATCGAATCAAGATGTAACTGGAGAATCTTTTCTGTCTGCTATCATCGAGTCCTTTCCTGACAAATACCGCTATATGCTAAACTATGAGTCTTTTCAGTACAAAACGTGGTTAAACCGGCGGTGGAGAGTTATGCTTAATCCACAAAAACGCACAAGATATGGCGGTGAGGTTCAAATGAATTTAGTCAGCATAGACAACATCCCACACATAAATCTTGCTGATATTAATCCATTTTTCCATAAATACAGGAGATCAGAAGAAGAGGAATTAAAAGAAGAGGATCGTAATAAGATTATTAAAGAAATGCTTAATGACAATCCGAACTTGTGGACTCTTCTGTATACACATGATATTATCGACAGTTCGATGATTCCCCAAGAAATACTAGATGAAAAAAAGGATGTGCCGTTCTAAAAAATGAGTATCGAGGAGGTTATAGATAGAGCTGTGCAGCAGAATCAAGAAATTGAGATTGAGTATTGCACTCGGGCAGGTAGAGTATTTACATGTAGAATAGCTGACATCAGGTACTCAAGCTATTATGGCGGGATGTACATATTTGCGTTTCGAATGGATATACGGCAGGATCGTACATTTAAGGTAAGCAGGATTCAGAAAGTAAACGGTCACTGTTTCTCTCGAATATTATGGAATCAAATAGGTGATGAGTTTAAAAGAATATATTGAATTATGAAAAGACTGTTATTTGTTTTATCAGTAATGACATGGAGCATTATGTGGGTTAATGCCCAGAGTGTGAAGCGGACAGAGTCGTATAACTACCAGCGTGGATTGGAAGCTATGCAAGATGAGAAACGACAGGAGGCACTCGACTTCTTCAATAAGGATTTGAAGGAGAATCCAAAGAATGGCTATTCTTATTCATGGATAGCTATGTTACGCGGTCAGAATGAAGAATATGGTCGTGCTCTTACTGCGGCAGATTTAGCAATAAAGTATCTGCCCAGGAAAGATGCAGAATATGTTATCTTCGCTTATACTACACGTGCAGGAGTATATCTCCATTTAGGCGATACTGTCAAAGCAATGACGGATTATGACATGGCCATCAAAGTGAAACCCGACGAAGGAGACCTTTATGAGAAACGGGCTCAGATTTATTTTGAGCAAGAGAGATATGACCTCGCAGCCGCAGATTACCATAAGATGATAGAACTGAATCCCGGTGATGTGATGGGGTATATGGGATTGGGGCGCAATGCTAACGAACAGAGGAACTGGACTGAAGCAATCAAGCAGTTCGACTACGTTACAAAGTTGTCGAGTGATTATTCATCAGGATATTCCTTCAGAGCCGAATCTTATATAGGTTTGGAGAAATGGAATGAAGCAACCGACGATATTGTTTCTGCATTGGCACTTGAATGGGACCGAAAAGCGATGTATTTGGCTACGACTTTGAAGGAGCCTGCTTTTACCATGCTCGTTTCAAAGATGAAAATTCAATCTGTAAAATCACCTAATGAGGCAAGATGGCCTTATGTAATGGGCACTATGTATCAGCACGAAAAGCAATATAAGAAAGCTGTCGAAGCTTATGAGGAAGCAAATAAAAGGAATGCTTCTCCTGCAATTCTGAGATGGGTCGCACATTGCTATTCTGAAATTGGCTTGTATGAGAATGCCCTCAACAGCATAGATCAAGCTCTGAATATGGATAGCACAGACTTGGTTAACCTTGAAAGGAAGGCGAATATTCTCTATGAGATGGGCAATGCCAAGTCGGCCATTGATGTCTATACACAAGTACTGAATACCCAGCCAGAATATGCATTTGGCTATTATCGTAGGGGATGGTTCAAGGAACTCACTGGGGATTTTGATGGCGCTATCGAGGACTTATCCATATGCGTTGTACTTGACCCTGAAGAGTCCTATGCCTTTGAGACTCGCGGTGACATCTACTTAAGACAGGGCAAAAAGGAACTTGCTGAAGCCGATTTCTTAAAAGTGATTGAGATAGAGAATACACCAGAAAAATATAGCTGTATTCACTATGCCTATCAGGGGCTTGGCCAATATGACAAAGCAATCGAGATGATGGACAGTATCATTGCCAGAGAAGAAGACCGTGCAGGAAGCTATTATGATGCAGCATGTCTTTATTCACGAATGGATAACAAGCAGAAAGCATTGGAATATCTCGAAAAGTCACTTGAACTTGGCTATCGTCGCTTTGCTCATATTGAAAGAGACCAGGACATGGATCCAATACGGGATATGGAAGAATTTAAAGCTCTTATCCTAAAGTATAAGCAAAGTGATGTAGATGGCAGTAGTGTCAGGAGTGAAGTGGAAAAGAGTACAATATCGAGTACTGCAGATATATCAGAGATTCCCTTTACCAAGGAGAGTGGTGTATATAAAGTCAAATGTCAGATTAATGGACTTCCACTTCATTTTGTCTTTGATACTGGGGCAAGTGACGTGACATTGTCGATGACAGAAGCATCTTTCATGATGAAAAACGGTTACCTGTCAGGAAATGACGTAATAGGAAGCCAACGATATATGGATGCTGATGGCGACATTAGTGTTGGTACTGTAATAAATCTTAAGGACGTGAATTTTGGAGGTCAGACCTTAAAAAATGTGCGGGCATCAGTAGTCCGTAATCAGAAAGCTCCATTGCTGTTAGGCCAAAGCGTTCTTGGCAGATTAGGGAAAATAGAGATAGATAACCAAAAGCGTGTTCTCATCATTAAGCCACAACATTAAGGCGGTATGTCTTTTGATAGAGAACAGTGTTTGAATTGGGAAGTATGTTTCAGTAGTTAAAATATAGAATTATGAATATCTGGATTTATATAGCACTATATTGGCTTGCATGTTGTATTACAGGATATGTAATAAGGACTCGATTAGGGAAGGGGCCTGTTCGAAAGGCAGGAATAAAGGCTGTTCTTTGGGAACATTTACAAATTATCTTGTTATGTCCTATTGCCGTTCCCGTGTTACTTTCTGCTCTGCTATATAAGGGCTGCAGGAGCCTATATTACAAGAACCGCCCAAGACCATTGCCCAAGAAATTTAAGAAGTATATGAAGAAGGACTGTGTTTTGGATGAAAACAATAGTACAATATCAATTGCAGAGTATAACTATAAACACGGAACAGAATATACCTTAGATGATGTGTATGGGAAAGGTTACATTGAATCGTTGAGTGAAGAAGAAAAAGCAGAAATTAATGCCGATGCTACATCGTTTGGCATACTCGAAATTCAGGAAAACATACCAGAAACAATATATACTGAGGCAGCAAAGACATTGGGAGAGGCTTTGCTTTCTGGAGATTTCGTAAGTTTAGAAAGCCAATTGGATGAAAATGTTGAGCATGTTAGTTACAAGAAAGAAACCATATCAGGAAAAGATAAGGTTGTTGACTATTGGAAGGGATGGAGAAGTCGTTATGTAGAAACGCGGAAAGCCAAGAAGTTTGAAGTTGTCTATAGTAACTACTATTCAAATGCATGCCTTCTGCTGGATATGATGGTAGTTATGTTCTTAATAAGAGACAATAGGATAAGTAAGATCCTTTTAATCCAACGTCACCTAAGTCCTACGATTGGTTATCATGATGACATCCTCGATTTTCCATTTGATCTCGATAGTATTAGGCATTGCCTGACTGATTTGAGAGAGCCTAATGATATTGTTGAGCCTGTAGTTACGGAGAACAGAATTCCTTGTTTCTCATGTGGAAAGGCTTCTGAAGAATTGGAATGGCATAGCTCGTTGTTCCAATTTGGGGATATAGGCTATTCTGGAATCGTTTCTGTTTGTCCTCACTGTCACAGAGTCGTAGAACATGAACCAATAATAAGATATCGCTATCATGAGCCGGTTGATTCTCATGAGGCAAAATGTCCGATACCGCACAAATTGAGCAAATCGGACTACAATCCAAGTCTTTTTGGTATAAGGAACTTTGAAGGTGGAAAACCCCTGAAGGGGACAAAATATCTGGAGGGTCTTAGCGGCAAGACACGTCAAGCAGCAGAAGAATCCGACTGGTTTTTATTACACACGATGGGTAAAGAAGACTTTGAACAAGTTAAAAGATGCTATCTTGCTGCTCATGATGACGGTATTTCCGAAGCTGCAAACATATTGGGCATCTTGGCTTACAATTTTGAAGGGAAGACAGAAGAAGGTGTAAAGTTCCTCCAGAAAGGCGTTGATGGTGGTTCGCATAACGCCATGTTGAACCTGTTCACAGTATTGTGGTCTGAAGGGAAGTACGAAGAGGCCATCAATCATCTTACTGAAGTAAATAAGAAACCTTCGCCTTCATTAAAATGTCTTTGGAACCTTGCTTTCTTCCATTATATGGGAAGCGATTATCCCCATAACACTATAATGAAGAATATTGGCATATCTAAGAAGATCCTTAAAAAGATACAGGAAAAGGACGGTGATTTGTTTTATAACGAGGAAAAGTCTGTTTTCAAGACAACTAAGGATTTCCTTAAGTATATCGATGAGGGCAACATCTTTGCATCCAAGGCGAAAAACTATCATTGGAGGATTAAAGCCAACCTTGACTCCCTGAAAAAGAAAGGCGACGATGCCGCGTTCTGGGATCTTGATGCACTGTCATTGGAAGACGGGTATCATTTGGGACTGCGTGTAGCAGAGCATCAAGGCAGGGGCGATGAATCGAACTTCTATGTATATGATACAAATGGTGAGGAGGACAAGGAACTGCTCAAATACATTCTTATGGACGAGACTGCAATGGGTGCCTGGCAGGTTTATCTACTTATGACTTCACCAACCTTACTGCCTACTTTCTGGCATGGTGGATATATTGAACGACACTTCATTCTGAAGGAGAAAGACCTGTATGAGATAGAGCCACTTCAATGTTTCTCTTTATCTGACTTGACGAAGCGGGAATTTCTTTATCCAAATGTTGAGATTGAGGATAATGCTGGCACAAGAATAGCTCATGTTCATTGCTGCTATTGGAATGACTGGAAGGGGCTTGTCAGGGAACATATCGAAATAAAGATGTGCAATGGCAAGGTGACTTCCTATGAAGAGAAAGATACTTTCGTTATCTACAAATATGACTGTGGTATATTTTTTTAACCTACAATTTAAAACAGTTGTGTTATGGAATGGCATATAATAGGAATCCTGGCATTTGTGGTGATATAAAGGCAATTGGCTTTAAAAACCATTGAGAATATTGGGAGTAAGCCAGAATACACTGAAGAGGGACGGATTCAGTTTGAGTATCAGGGAGTGATATTCCTGATGGAGGCAGTTAATGACTGTATGTTTGTGAATCTGATATGGCCTTGGTGTCATAGCATCTCTAAATTCGACATTGACGAGTTCGCAAGGGTTCGCCAGGTGGTGAATGACATAAATATGCGGGGTACTTTGTCTGTGTTTTATGGTATAACGGATTCGGATGACGTGGCTGTACACATCAAGAAACACTTTCTGTTTGTGGAGCAGATACCTGATTTGGAAGGCTATTTGAAGTTAACGCTGGATAGTTTCTTCAGGACAGCCAGAACATTGGACATAGAAGTCGAGAAATGCAGATTACAGGAGTGTGAGCGATAATTTTGAGAATAATTTAGTAACTTTGCAACAAAAATTGGAAACGATGGGAAAAGTGAAAATGTTGGGAGCACTGGCAGGCGATATAATCGGCTCTGTCTACGAGTTCTGTAATACGAAGTCAACGGTTTTTGAATTGTTTTGTGGCGGGAGTAACTTTACAGATGACTCTGTTATGACGTTGGCTGTAGCCAAGTGGTTGTTAGAGGACGAAGCGCATACTATACATTATTTGATATACTGTATGCAAGAACTTGGTGATCATCATCCCAATGCTGGTTATGGAGGACGTTTTGCAGGGTGGCTATGTGAGGATAATCCCCAACCCTATAACAGCTGGGGTAACGGGGCTGGCATGAGAGTTAGTCCAGTTGGTCTTTATGCCAAGTCTCTTGATGAAGCTTTAGCTCTGGCGGCTTTGACGGCATCTGTAAGCCACAATCATCCCGAAGGAGTAAAAGGGGCACAAGCGATAGCCACGAGTGTATTCCTATGTAAGCAAGGAAAGTCAAAGCAAGAGATTAAGGATTATGTAGAACAGACGTTTGGTTACAATTTGCACCGAACCATTGCAGAGATACGTCCAAGATACGGCTTTGATGTATCATGTCAGGGCAGTGCGCCAGAAGCAATCATTGCATTTTTGGAAGGAAATTCGTTCGAAGAGGTAATACGTTTAGCTATATCACTTGGCGGCGATTCAGATACCATCGGAGCAATGGCTGGCGCTATTGCAGCTTGCATGTACCCGATTCCCGATGAGATAGCAGAGCGATGTGACAGTATTTTAACAGATGATTTGAAGAAAATAAAGGATCGGTTTTGTGATTTGATAGCAAAT
>CACWOS010000036.1 GCA_902762565.1 uncultured Prevotellaceae bacterium | reverse complement strand
CATCTGTGGTATAATAGATGGACTCCCCATCACCGGCAGTAATGGTTATAGTAGATGTAGTATTAGAAAACGTAATGACAGGCGTAGTACATTTAGCGCTTTCAAGAAACCATTTGTGATTCTCCTCCTGATTGTAAAGGCCAATAATTCCTGCTGTGTTAGTTCCATAGGTACCATTAGGACCGCCTTGCTTGCCTTCACTTCCCTTGAGTTCATTAAAATTCTTGAAGTTCACAACCAAGTATTTATAAGTATCACCATTTCTACCCTCTGTAGAATGAGGTACGATGTCAATATGACCACTATGTGATGTAATCTCAAAAAGGGCTAAATCACCAAGATTAGCAAGTGCAGTGGCATCAGCAACAGCTTCCAGGTGTACACGCATACGGTTGGCATCGGAGCCAATTTTGCCGTTGGACACCATGTATCTGCCAGTTTTTCTTTGTATGATGTAATAACAATCAGTCTCTGTAGGATGCTTTACAACATCCCACACAGCCTTTTTGGCATCATAGTCCCCATCTTTACATTGGTATGTGGTGAGGAATGGTTGTCCATTGTCGTCGTTGTCATCGGTGTCGTCTTCATAACTATTCGTGGCCTTATAAAGATACCAGTTCTTCGTAGGGCAAAGATAATAATCACCGTCGGTGTTTTTATTGGTACTTTCACTACGAATATAATACACACCCGAATAGTCCGTTTGTCCCCACACACTGGTGCTTCCCAATACCAGCATGAGGAGTAGGGAAACGAGGAGCCGGAAGCCTGTTTTATTCCCAGCCTGGGAATGTTTTGTTCCCAAGGTGGGAATATTTTGTTCCCAGTATGGGAATAAATTTTTTGTTTCGAGGCATACTGTAGGCATACTGTAGGCATACTCTAGCCATACTCTAGGCTGCTTCCAGGCATACTCTAGCCATACTCTAAGCATACTCATGAGTATGGCTAGAGCTTGGCTACACCTTGGGTACACCTTGACTACACCTTGGCTACACCTTGCCATCATCCTTGTTACTCGCTTTCTGTTTTCGTATATCGTTTTCATTTCACTTCAATCATTTACGTCCTTCATTCTCATAAGGAGGATTTACTTTACTGCCAGTTTCGTTCTATAGCGCCCACCAGCAGCATGGACTACGTAGACACCATCGCGATAGACAGGTGTCTCGATGGTCTGACCAGGCTCGATATTGAAGTTAGCAATGCAGAGTCCACCAACGTTGAAGATGCGTACATCTGCCGTCTTGCGGAGGTTCGACGTTACCACTACCGAACGCTTGCCCGCACGGATATCAACGTTCTCAGCCATATTGCCCTCGCTCTGCTCGTCGTGGATGCCGACGGATCCAGACATGCTGTTGAACGTGATGTATCGAGGTGCAGGATTGCTGGAAGGAGGAGTCGGTGCAACGAAGTACGGACGGAAGGCAGTAATCTTCACATCGGCAGATGCCGTCTTCTTGAATCCAGCGCCTTCATTATCGAGTAGGTATGCATCATTACCAGTAGCTATCTCAGGATTGTTCAGATAGGTAGCTTTGAAGGTGTATCCACTTTCAGTCACATCAGCCATCTCACCGTCGCTTACACCAATAGTGGCACCTGGCGCAGAAGCAAAGGTAATAGTCTGCTTGCCCTTACTCTCAATTTCACCATTCTGATAGCGGTTCTTCGGCTCCCATTGGCCACTTAGGTCGAACTCATAATAGCTTGCGCCTGGGAAACCAGTAATATACGGTTTGCCCGCAACGGCATAAGGATAATCCGTGACAGGATACTTTTCCTTCAGATACTCTTCGCTATAGTACTGCTTATGATACTCGTCCTGATTCTTGTCCAAATAGCTATCCTTGCTGTAGTAGTAGTCCCAGAGGAAGGTGTTCGTATAATCCTTCTCGCCAGTTCCAGCAGCCAGCGGATTGAAGTCGGCAGTATAGATACCGTCCACAGGTTGATTGTTCTCCTGTTTCTGCTGAACATTACCCTTGAACTCACGCAACCAGTACTCATGGCCTGCCGTGCTGCCCTGATAGAAGTGCGTAAGCTCACCCTTATCCTGCGTCGTAACAATCTCCGGCGAGAATGGCAAACTGATAGCCTCCCAACCCTTGGTCAGATCGACATACCTCATATCCTGCGGATCGCGCTGATACCACATTCGCTTACCTGCAGCAGTACCTGTGCCAGCCTTGAATTTGTAAGCGATAGGACAGTTGAAGTCCTCCTTATCCACCAGGAAGTGGTCACGCTGAGCCTCATAGACATCGTTAGCTGTGAGTTGTACCCAGTGGCTCTTCACGCTCTTCGTGTAAGGATCGTCCGATCTGGGAACGGTACGATATGTACTGTTCGACTCGCTATAGGCGTTGTCTGTCAATGCGCTAACGACACCGTCTGTTGGCGTGCCAGCCTTGGAATATACCAGCAGGTTACGTGTCAGATTCACGTTCTCGAATGCAGTGATGCCATCATCGTCGAGCAGCGGCAGGAAGAAGTGGTCGCCTGTCCAACCTTCCTTGTATCCACCCTCAACATCACCATTGCCTCCAGTGAAGTCGATAGCTGTCATATCCTTATAGGCAATGACATTCTCATTGTCCTTTTGCGTTGCTGCGAAGACGGCATACGGATTGAAGTGAGCCACTTCCATTGTCTCAGAACGGAAGTAAGCCGGAGCACGATAGACTCGGTTACCATCCTGTGACGTCTGTATACGCTCGTTGCTCTTGACAATACGCGACGGATTGCTTTGGTGAGCTCTACTGTCGACATAACCATAGGTAAGTGTCTGTCCGAAGAAGAGATAGTCATCAGGCCAGATAGGCACGAAGTGTGTGGTCGTTACAGCGTTCTCTCCTTCACCCACCGTTACCGTCCTCATGCGGAGGTCGTTGCTCTCTGGGATGGTACCACCAGCATAACGGTAGTCACCATCATAGAAGCGGTTCTCCACATAGCCCAAATAAGGCTTTGTCTCGCCTTCTTCCACTTTGATGTCCGGCTGATAGATGGCATAGCTGTTGGGATAATAGCCCGTAGTCATATTCTCAGGCAACGTTCCATCAGCATTAGGCTTCAAGTACTTGTAGGAAGTATTGTCGGTTCCTGCACCAAGATTCGTACCCTGATAGTAGCGTTTGTTCAAATAGAAACCATTCAGGTTGTATGCCACTGTACCATTATAGAAGGCCTTTTCGGGCATTGGTTTAGGCTTTCCGTAAGTATCCACTGTCGGTACCTGATAGTCGTTGGTAGCAGGATAGTAACAGTTCACTACCTGAATCTGACCCCTTTCGTCATTAGCACCTCTTATGGGGTTGCCAAAGACGGCATAGTGATTCTCATTATTTACCTTGACAGGCGTACCTGTAGTCCTAATCCAACAATTCTCCACGTAGCCAGAGCCTGTCTCGGCAACGCCAGCACCTGTGAACGAACCGGTAACACCAAGGTTATAAACCTCACCACAGAGATGACCAAACAGCGAATTATTGAGTCCGCTGACGGTATAGCCATCACCATGCAGAATGCCTTCGAAGCACTCACCTGTATCGCCAGTGGTATTATTATTACCAATTGGCATCCATGTGGTGTACGCCTTCGGGCTGACATTGCTGCGCAGGAAGAACTCGAGGTTTCGACTTGCACGGATATGGTTGCCTAACAGTGCATGATCCTTCAATGCACCATTAGTAGTGATGATGCCGTTGGCATCGGTCTCAACGGCGGTACCATTGATCTTGCCTACGCTGAGGTCAAAGAAGTCCTTCAACAGGTCGAGCTCGCTCTTCGTGGCATCGCTCTGGCACTCGCGGTTATCGATGTAAATCTTGCAGTCGCGATCCACGTCAGAACGATCCACATAGAGGTGATGCTCCTTATCCAGCATAATCTTGTCGAGGTCGTGGTAGTTGGCCACAGAGAGCGGCACAGAGTTCGAATAAGTCTTACCCAACCATGTTCTGGAGTAGAAGGCAACCCAGTTCTTCTGGTTCTGATACCAATAAACTGGTGTGACGTTGTTATCAAACGGAATACCGTTACGATGGTTGGTGGCATCGTCGGGCGTAGTAAACAACTCCCAACCGCTGTTGAGCACCTCGTAGAGGCCTGGGTTCACATCCGGACGACTGAGACCAACAGCATTGCCAGGCAATACCATAGGAGGATCCTGCAACTGTCCGATAATCGGTGCACCACTCTCCAACTGCAGGTGGATGTTGATTACGTGGAGCTCGTTGGTCTTCTTCACACCACCATCGTCCTCATCTTCGTTGTAGGTGTACTGATAGACCACGGTGATGATCTTCTCCTTCATCACATCGTAGGCATTCGACTCTCGAGAAACGTAGAGCGTCGTGGTCTCTGTCGGCTCCTTACCCTGAATGATGAAGTACTGCTGGTAGTTGGGAACAATCTCTTCACTCTTATACTCATTCAGAGTGAGCGTTGCTCCCACATTAACTTTGGTGGTACCATCTTTTTTGGTATATTCTTCGTAACAATAATAGCAATTTGTTGGCTGTTCAAATGTGACATACCCCACATCATTTTTATTGGCATTATAGACATCCTCGTCAACCACCTGACCGACACCGTAGGGCACACCAAGGTAAACGAAGTTGCCTTTAGTGATATAGACAGTCTCACCGGCTTTCGTCGTCTCTACATGGGTATAATGCTTCTTGTCGTTACGGATGGTCTCATACTCCGAGTTCGTGATAGTTGCTCCTTCTGTTTCTTTCGTGAACGATTTATAAGTATTATCATTATAATAGATATCTCTGGGCGTATCACCCGTATACACAGCCTGATACTCTACCTTCACCTCATCAGTATAAGGCGCATGGAAAGCACCCACTGTAGATTCATGGGTTGGCGATGAGGTGACAGCCGTATTGACTGCCAAATAATTGGAGTTTACCAACAGGTCAAGAGCATCATATTTGTAATCGAAATGCCCACGGTCTTCAGACGACAACGAACACCATGCATCAATGGCGCCATAGTTCGTTCCGACGTCGAATTGTTGGCCACCGTAGGTACCATTCTCTGTCAGGATGTACGCGTCAGTCAGCGCAGCGTCAATTTCGCTCTTGACTTTTGCCTTATCATCGGCAGATCTGGTGTCGTCAGCATCTATGGCTTCTTTGATCGCAGTGATCTGGGCGGCTGTCTTCAGCTCACCATAGAGCATATACTCGTCCTTCGACAGTTTCACCGTATTCGTAACAAACAAGGCTTCAGCAAACGAGCTTTGGGCAGTGCCTATAGCCCCCCATTCTGTTGCAGAAATAGCTGCGCCGGGATTCATAGTCTTCTGTTTGTCGCCATACGTATAGGTCACCGTTTGGGTTGCCACGTATGCACGCTTCATCTTGTCCTTACCCTCTCCGGCATTATCGTATGCGGCCTTGGTAATAACATCACCAGCCTTATATTCACGCTTGCCGTAAACACCTGAAGTAGTAGGCGTAAACGTAGGACCTTCGCGCCAGGCATTGATAATGTCCTGTTTGGCGGCTTCTGTCGTGGCAGCAGCAAGGAGTGCCTCGTATTCCGCCTTAGATATCTTTTGTGCACTATTAACGCTGGTATAATAGTCATCCCACTTCTTCGGGCTGTTCATGTCGAAGGTGAGCACATAGCCTGTCTCATGACTGATGTTGTTCGACGAGCGGAATACATAGGTCAGGCCAATGTCATTGTCATCATCATCCTTGAACATCTCGCCACTGGCATCCCTGATCTGATGAGGCTTATTATTAGCATCTTTATATGCCTTGAAAGCATCGAAATCCGTATCATCCATCACGTAAGTTCCTGCCTCATACGTCACACCGTCTACCTGACAGGTCACGCAGTTGACGTAAGTATTAGGCACAAAGTACTGACGGTCGGATGCCGACATCTGGTGCCAGTCCCACCAACTGATGACATCGTTCAGCTTGTAGGTGTCACTCTCGTTGTTCACCGTCACCTTATCTATCGGCTTGCCGTTGGTATCGTTCATCGAACCAATCTTCACAGGAGCATCATCATCGTTGGCACCCGGCATCTTGTAGGCATAGAGGTTGGGCTTCACATTCAGCAGCTGCAACTGTCCGTGCGATGCGGCAGTAATGGTCAGTGGCAGATGCACCTCCTTCGAGTAGGCATTAGCCGAACCAGTGTAGGCCGACACCTTCTGCTCGTAGATATACACATCGCCCTTCACATACCAGTAGTGGGCCTCAGAATAGTTGGCAGAACCTATGACATAGGCATTGTTCGTGGGGTAACAGTCATCGACGATACGTTTCTCGTGATGGATAAAGTTACCAGACGTCTGCCACTCTCTAATTTCATTATCACCATAGGGGTGTTGCGCATGATCCGTTTCTGGATAGCCAAGTGTGTAGGCCTGACTTTCATCTGGCCAACCACTAGTATCACTAGCAGAATAGCGGAACTGCTTATAAGTACAAGCTTCGTTGCCCAACAATTTATTATACTGCGAGAGTATGACATTCTTCTTGTTGGGATAGCGTCGTGGCACACGGTGTTCGTTCTTGGCATAGACGAAGCCACCACCCACCTGGTCTTGCTTCACATTAATCAGGTCAAGCTCGATGACACCCGTCACATAGCCGTAATCTTTATGCTCCTTCGTGCTGTTCTCTGTGGTCAACTCAAGAAACACACCCGATGCAAGTGCCACCTGATTGGAACTCTTGCCTTTATTTCGGTCACTATTGGAGTGCTTAGCTGCCTTGTAACCGTAGTAGCTGGTTTTGGCCAAACCATAGATTGTTAACTCTTCCGGAGTAAGTGTGCTGACATCCACTTCCACTTCCTCTTCTCCGACGGTTTTTTTCACGGTTTTTACCACTTTGTTTTCTCCGTCTAAATAGACAAATTTTCCATTACCGTCAATAATATCATCGCTGAAGTGAACATCGCTGGTCAAATTACCCAAGTAGTTCACCAGGCTATAGATACCGAAGTAGTTACCATGCTCCGCATCGTCTCCAGTATCACCGGCAACAATTGACCTTTGCTTGTTCAGCGACAACTCACCCACACGGTTGATGGTATAGTCGATGTCCTCGCCCACCTCGGCCACACGGTCCTTAGCGCCCTGCAGCACCATGCGAGAGCCAAACACACCACAGAGGTCGGCACGCTGAATGGTGTTCAGCAGACGACCGGCATAGATAGAGCAGAAACCATATGGCTCAAAACTGCTCTTGGCCAAGGCGGCAACACCCTCTATCGTACTATTCACCAGTTTCAGATAATCCTCCTCAGACAGCTTGCTGCCTTTTTTGTAGAACACCCCATTGATTCTTACTCCTTTGCTATCCCCATCCTCATCAGTTTCAGCCTTACATTCATACTCCAGCTGGAAATATGCACGCTCGCGGTTGGAGAGGCCTCGATACTCATCGATAGAAATGGTCTGCTGAAGTCCGTAGTAATCGGTACCGTAGTTGGTGATATTCAACTCACGGTAACCATCCACCATCGAGAGGTTGCCACCACCATAGATACCACCCGTATGCTCCGTACCCACGGTAATGAAGTCACGATGGTAGAGGTCATAGAGTGTAGCTGTGGCATTACCATAGACGGTTGTAGCGTTGGCAAAGCTCTGGTCACTGTTCGATGACACGTTTCCACCACCGAACACAGCATTATGGATATGGACGCCACGTTCCACAGGGTCATCGGGATTCACTGCACCATTCAGATAGTCACCCGTAAACAACTGGGCCCATTTTCCAGTCCAATTACCATTGTACTTTGTTTTTCCAAGGGTGTTCAGGTCATCGGTCTCGAAATATTCATATTGAGCCTTGGTCTTGCCGTTAATCGTAGCACCATTCGCATCTCTTACCTGGAGCCAAGGTGAAATGACCACCTTACAGTCCTCTTCCAAATCACCAACTTCATTATAATAATAGATGTGGCCTGGTGAGTGCGTGCTAATCTTCTGCTTTGTTTTCGTGCTTGTAATATTAGGGCTAAAGACGTAGCCAATGTCACCACCTCCGAAGACATTACCATAACCCTGTGCCAGGTTCTTGTCGGTACCAATCTCACCACCATGGATATGCACCTCAGTCTGACCAAACACATAGCCATCGGTGTAGAGCGTACCTTCCTGACCGTAACCGTAGATATTGTAGCCCTTACCACCACCGAACACGTTGCGCTGTACATGGCCATTATACATCTCGATGTTCGTCTTACCGGCCTTGTAGAAGCCTTTTAGAGTACGGACAGAATTGTTTGTCCCACTCGGCGTGACAGCACCACGACCAATGGTAGCAATCTCACCACCACCGTGCACACTGTTACGAACGACACCATTCCAAATCTTAACATAGGTTTCATCGACACTGCTTCGGACATCATATCCGCCGCCAAACAAATTACCACAATCAGCCAGACGAGTGTTAGGCACAAAGACACCCTGTACCTTATGCGTCTTGTCTTCTATCATCGGATAATAACCACCGGGCAAATCGTATTTGGCAGAGGCCTCGATAGAATCGGTAGAATAGCCGTAGCCGATGTAGCCATTGTTCAAGGTGAGATAGGCTTTACCAAACACGGCGCCGCCCTCACCACCACTATAGGCATTACGCTGGATGGCTGGCAAGCCGTTGTCGACACCATAGTCGTTAACAGTTGCTTTGCTATCCACTTGCTGTAATGCAGCCAAGAAATTGGCTTCTTTCTGGTCATTACGTATACCAATGACAACGTGGGTCTCACCAGGTATCTCCTTATCAGGATCGAATGTTGCGGTTTTACCATCTTCGCTGATGGTCATCTTGGTAGAGCCTACATCACCCTTCCAACCGCCACCATAGACATTACGCAAGGTGCCGCCAGCAATATAAGCGGTAGTACCAGCAGTGAAATTCTTAGCCCCAAACGCATCGTTAACAGCACCCAAGGTTCCAGCAGCATAGATATCTTTATTAACTTCGCCACCAAGCAGGGCAATATAAGTGGTGCCATAAACATCACCACTTCCTGCCATACCCGTACCTTCCTTGCCAAGGCCGCCACCGTAGGCATAGTTCCCCACATAGGCTCCCTTACCGATGATGACGTTGGTATTATATTTATAAGTCTTCGTTTCCCTGTCATCAATCTCAGCCGTTCTTGCCCGAGCATTGTTCAAGTTGGTCTTGGCGTTGTTAAGATAGCTGTTGCCATCGGCAGTAATGGTAAAATTCTCAGGATCCAAGCCTCCACCGAGTGTCCACGCAGCCTTCCAGACCTTGTCCCAGTGATTATTATAATCATCGTCCGAGATGGAACTTGGCTTAGTAATGCCTTGGGGTTTGGACGACACATAGGTGTTCATGTACTTCTGAACACTCTCGGCATTCAGTACGCGTCCGGCCTCACCACCACCATAGACCTCATAGACTTTGGCAGCTGTGTGCCTTTCTTCATTGCTGACCAATTTCACCTCGGTATATTCCGACCATGTGTTAGGACCATAACCTGCGCCATAGACATATGCATTGGTCATGCCATACTGGTGATGCTTCTGCTTGACAGGCACATCGATTTTGATTCTGCCAAAGATGGTACGACGCTCCTGGTTGTTACCACCATAGATAGCACCCTTCATCAGCGGGTTACCCACGGTCTTGGTGGTTTCTTCTCCTGTCTCGGCATTCGTCTCCTTTTCTGTTCTCACAGGGTTGTATATCAGACTGGCAAGTTCGCTATGATACTCCACATTGGCCTCATAGACATCGCAGGGCAAGAGGGTCTCTGTGCCGTATGCGCCACCAAAGATACTACCGATATTGATGGTAGAGCCAACAGGGACATTGACAACGGTGCGGCGGGTGACACCCTCCTTATAGCTGGCACCGTAGGCAGCGCCGATGGTACCACGAGCAAGGTCGATGATGGCAGAGGTCTTGTCCTTATCAGCATCGGTACCCAGCGTCTCATCCATGCCGACACCACCCCATGCTCCTGCACCAAACACCTCCAGATTTTCGTACTTCGTACCGAAAGCAGTAGGAATATCGATGAGCACATAGCTGCGGTTCTGCATGATGTCACGGTCTTTCTCGCCTGAATAGCCCTGACCGGCACCATAGATCTCATCAACCTTGTTGTAATCGTTGATATTTTCCTCGTTGTCAGCAGTAGGACGGAAATGGACGATGGCATTATTCAGGCGGGGCTTGGTAAACAAGGGATTGTTTTGGGCATCCTTTAAAGGCTCACCATCCTCATCAGTATAAGCACTGAACTTCCGATCTTTATAATCGTAAGTACCATAGCAGCCTGCAAAGATACCGATGGCACGTCCCTGAAGGTACTCTGTATAAGCCGAAGCCTTCAGCACGTCGGGATGAGCATTGCTGCTTGCATTGTACCGATGCACCATCGGCTTGACATCGACACGCACCCTACCGACGAAATCCTCCTCCCTCATGATCTTACCACCGAGGTCGTTGCCGCCATAGGTATAGTCTCGGATCCACGGGAAACCACTTTCGTAGGCATCCTCCTCGTCGACATGCTTGCCCATCTCGTTTTGGTAGTCATCCTTGATCATTCGACCGATATAGGTCTCAGTATGTCCCAGGATGTCAGCATTACAACTGCCGGCGAAGGAGTTGAAGATACGTCCCTTGCCCAGATTAATATAGGTATTACCTGCTATAGGACCAAAGAAGCCACCACCATACATGAATTCGCACTCAGCCATTTCATCACTGCTGTTTTCCTTCTTCGAAACGCCGTTGAAATCGCCCTTTAGGTTAACATAGCAGCTGTATTTGGAATTATAGGCATAGTGATTACCTTCGAATACATAGTCGTAGTTTTTCGTGGTATTCTTGTCAGTATTATTTTCTGTCACTGCAATACGATCTTCTTCCAAAGATTTGCCGATGACGCCTTGCTCACTGCCACCGAAGATCTGGAAGACATAGCCCTTGTTCAGGTTGACTGTAGTGCTACCCCATATTCTGGCATCCTTACCATAGCCGCCACCAAACACGTTGAGGGCTTGACCAAGCACATCCATACCCTGCTGGCCCAGGATGACACCCGTGTGTCGCTTGGTAATCGTATAGGTTGTTTCTGTCGTCTGATCTTCTCCGTACAGACTGACCTCCTCGCCCAACTCATCCGACACCACTTCATCGAAGAGCTTTTCGCGCTCCATGAGGGTCTCGTTGATGTTGATGACCACATTACCATTGACGACACCGCTGTTATAGCAACCGCCATAGATATTGCCACCCGTAAAGCGACGGGCTAAGTCAGCAGAAGTGCTTTCTTCACTAATGGTTTGAGTTGGAGCGACAGGATCATCCTTAACATATTTGCCTGTAGCGTTATCATATTTTACGATATTCCACTCCAATTGTCGGTTGCCCTGGTCATCAAGTACGTAATTGTCATTAACATCTTTCTTCCATCGCTTCGGCTCTATCTTCAAACCACTCAAGTTGAGAATAAGTTTATTCTCCGTTTCTGTATCAGGAGCCTCGAGCACGCCACCCTCATAGAGTGCATTCAATTTCTGCGTCTTATCATCAGTCCATTGTTCAGGAATAAAAGCATTGTTACAACCGCCTACGAACTTGTCAAAAATGACGACCTTCTTATTGAAGTTGAATTCGACTTCACCCAGAAACTTCATACTACCGATATTGCCACCACCGAATACGGAACCAAAATAGGTGGAATATGGGACATAGTCTTCATCGTCATCGCCGCCATTGGTCTTACTAATATCGAAGGCAACACGTGGATGGACCCTCATGGCCACACCATCCATATAAGCAGCAAAAAGATCCTTGTCTGTGAGGTCTATAGAGCTGAAAGGTTGATTCGAACCAGCAACAGCACTCTTGAATGTCCTCAACACACCTTCTAATTCCGTTTCAGACCTCTCATTCGTCTTAATCATGTTCTCGCCGTTATTGCCAAAGAACACGTTATCGGCATAGACATACGAGCCAATCTTCAACTCTGCTGCTGCACTCGTATTCCTGTCATTGCGCAATGTGGCACTGTTACCACCACAATAGACGGAGCCTCCAATCACTGTTGGCTTTGCTTCTGTACCAATCAGACGGATGGAAACAGCCTCGGCATTAGGACGGAAGACATTCATGGCCTCAACAGACTTCAACTTGTCTGATGTTGCAGTAAGACCAGCTTCTGTCAACACCGTTTCGGGATTATAATACAAGTCTCCATAAGTGTCATCGCCCTCAAATTTATCATTATCCGTATAGGGATACGAGCCATTACCACCGCCATAGACATCACCATTGATGCTACAATGAATACCGACGGCATTACCACCATAGACATTACCTGTTACGTCGTTACCGCCATAGACATTATTGATGTCGCCAGCAGTAATCAACACACGTGCAGAATAGCCGGCGGGGAAAGGAGTGCCATCGATGGTTTCTTTCGTAATGGCTTTTTTAGTTTTGTTGGGATCCACATCGGCCATACGACATCCTCCATAGACATTGTCGACCTCCATGCCTTCAGATTTTATGGCAATATAAATTCCGTTCGGATGGGTCATGGCACCCTGGTTTCCACCACTATAAAGATTCCTAACCTTGCCGCGTTTCAGGTTCCAGGTAGGACGGATGGCCATCTCTGCCTTATTGTTACCACCAAACATACGACCAATCTGGTAGCGATCACTCGATGGTCTAGATAGGGTGGTGTTGACACGCATCAACTTAAAACGGTCGCTGGTCAGCAATTCACCCTCATTTTCTGTCGTGACTTTGGTATCTTTGATACTGTTGACAACCTCGCTGGGGTTGTCCAAGCAGATAATTGTCTTATCTGTAATTGTAGCGTTGTTACCACCAGCATAAGCATAGACGATAGAGCCACCCAAGATTTCCATATAGGTCTTGCCGAGTTCGGGTTCTGACAGAGTATTAGTACTGGAAGCCACCTCTTCTTGAGTCACTTTATCCTTAACAATAGTACCCTTTCCTGTGGTTTTCGGCTCATAATCATAGTTGCCATTACCACCACCAAAGAGCTGGCCGATATAAATTGGCTTGTTATCAGTAGCAATGATCGCGGGCGTCTTTATATCATTAGTTGTCTTACCGTATGCGCCATCACCTTCCTGAGCAGCAGCTATTTCTTCTTGTGTATAATAAACAGCTGGCGTTTGTAATTTTGATGATATACGAACGAATGCATTCCAAGTGTTATTGATGTCATTTTTTCGGTTTACAGTTCCTACTTCAGTCAATTCTGTAGGAAGGTCGTTTGACGAACCGATGGTTCCTGCAATATCATTGCCGCCATAAACGTAGTCGGCAAGAATATAGTCAGAGGCATGTTCACCGTCGAGATGTACAAAGGCAGAGCCACCGACATTAGCCATACGGGCTCCCGCAAAGACGGCATGCAGATTGCCAGAATATACAGTGACCTTTGTACTACCACCCGTATTACCGGCATTACCACCGATCTGTGCCTGCATCAGTGTTGCAGACAAACAAAGTAGTAGGATGGTCGTTATTTTGCGCATTATCTTTATCAATTCTCAATTATCAATTCTCAATTTTAATTGTCGGGTTATCCAAATCCGGGTCAGACAACACATATAAATAGGTGGGATTCACCGTTATACGAATGGTATGTCGTTTACCAGGCTTCAAATCGCTTTCCTGTACAATAGGTGTAAATATGTTTTCAGCGCTGCACTTTGCTCGAATCAAGTAATTGCCGCTTTTGTCATAAACATCATAAACTGCAGTCAACTTAAGCTGCTGGTTAATGACTGGCGCATAACAGGTAGCAAGATTCTGAAAAGATGTTGTCAACGTTTTATCAGATTCGTTGGCTCCTGTCTGATACAATGTGACGATATTACTGCCCGTATCATTATTAAGAGTACAGACCACAGAGGTGAGCGGCGAGGTGTTGGAGGTGTTGGCTGTCAACGTCACTACTGCATTTACCGTTTTAGAGCCCATGGTACTGAGAGTCACCGACTTTAACTTAATCGTACGCAGCTTGCTATAGCTTTCGGTAACACCAATTTGATACTGATAGGCACCAAACACGTGGTCGAGCAGCAGGTAAGCATACTCGTTGCTCGGGGTCTCATTAAACTGATACAGGAACTGGCCTTGCTTGATGTCTATAGCTTCATCTTCAATAGAGGCTGTACCTGCAGCATCCTTCTTCACGCCAACGATGACGCAGGGATCCTGCATGGTGAGCGATTTAATGCGATTAATCAAGATTTTAACACCGTCCTTATATTCCTTGCCAGCGATGCGTGTGGTACTGATATCCGTAGATGTCTCACTGCCTACAGGCAGGAAGCCATATAGATAATAGTTGGCATTAGGATCCTCAATCGTGATATTCGTCTTCCATTGGTTCTGGTCGAGTGTAAAGATACGTGCTGCAACAGCAGTGCCTGTCTCTGGGGCGATGAAACCGATGATATTGGTACCTGCCACAGGGGTGTATACCTCAAAATTATCTGGAAGTGCCCTGCGACTGGGGGCTTGAGCGATGGGGACATCATCCATCTGATGGGCATAGAACCTCAGGCTCAGCTGTCGGCTGGCAGACGATGGAGAGCTCTCGTCGCTAGAACACGCCGTCAGCCCCGCCACTGCCGTCAGACAGAAGAGGATACCTATTCGATATATGTTCTTAACACTCATCATGTTTTATTCATTATTACCAGTTATATACTGGATGGTCGATAGTCTGACCATTATCCCACGTCCTGATACCTGCCTGGACCTCCGTAAACAGACGAATCTTGTCACTGTTCAAACTGGGCAGCGAGTTGTAGGCCTTGGAGAGACCAGAGATGGTAATCTTGGCTGTGGTCATATAGTCCTTCGTAAAGATACGCTTACTAAAGTCTTCATCAGCTTCAGCCAACACAACAGAGGCAACCATGTAGAATTTGGTGCCATTATAGATGATACCGTCTTCACACTGGAAATTTTTACCACTATTATTCAGGAATTCTAACACCATCTTAACCGATTTGTCGTTTTTGGTCTGAAAGACAAGGGTATAGACTGGCGTGGAGAAGTCTTCGTCCTGGAAATCACCCAGGCAGATACCCTGATTGGCAATGCTCTTGTCGTAGATGACATATTCCGGATCGTTGGTTGGATTATAGCCTTCAGCCGTCTCGTCAGGGTAAAGTGGCGACAAAGTGTAGTCCTGCTGCGTTTGCCCACCAACAAGGATAGCTGTCAAGGGGAATGTGCCTTGTGTATTGGAGGTGCTGGCCGTTAATGGCACGACATCTGTCTGGGGGTCAGCATTATAGCCTAACAAGCCTGTTCCGCCTGAATATTCTTGTGGAACAGCCTTGATTTGCGTCTTCAGACAGCTTACGCCATATTGCAAAGGCTCCGTCAGTGCTACGGAACGGGTATCAGCAGATACGACGGTGCCTGTGCCATAATCATCAAGGATGTCTTCCCAAGTCTTATTGTTTGCATAAGAACTCGCTTTGCTCTCTGTCGAGGTCTTGATGCTGCTGTTGGCATAGTAGCACAGTTCAGCAGGATAGGCATACTCGTTGTATCGACCTGTATTTTGATATTCAAACTTTGAATTTTCAGGATTCTCAGAGTAATTGATCCATTGGATGGTGGCAACGCCATCAGGCAAGTCAACAGGGAATTGGTAATCATCTATAAAGCTAATGGTCTCCGTCTGAGAATCATAGGTTACATAATCCTCATCCTTGATAGCGGCAACAATAGCACCTACACCCGTAAGGCCCTGAATATCAACATATAGCATATTCACCCATTTCTCGAGATTTCTGCTGGAACCGGCAATAGGAGAATAGTCACCACTACCCTTATTCTTAAACCAGTCCAAAGAGGTCAGCAAATCACCTGTCCATCCATCTGCTTTGGCGATATTGGTGAGATATGTCGCTATACCAGCTGCTCTGCCATTATCTGAATCAGAATTATTAGCGGCGATATCACCTTGATTAATCTGATCTGGACTAAAGGAGATGTTTTCTGGATTATTCGCTGCAAGAGCTGGAGGCATCGACACGATACTACCATTCAAGAACTTTTCATCTGTCACACCAGTTTGAGCCGTCACAGGATCCTGGGGTTTGGCATAACATAAAAATGATTTTGTGCCTATGATGAGATCCAATGAATTGTTCAAGAAATGACGACTATTACCTGCAGTATATGGCGACGTACTTAACGTCAGGTTAAAAGGAGCTCCCGGATTATCATTTTCGTCAAAGGGTATCATCCTGACAGATTCAATATCCCGGAAAGCGCCTTCGCTCTGCGTTGCTACAGCTGACATGCGAGTAGTGCCACGCACCAAGGAAGGGGTAGCGACATTCAGCGCCAATTCAACGGAAACCTTACCATCGGGGGGCGTTGGCAAGCGGTCTACGTCGTCGGAGGAACAAGCCACAATAGCGATTAGTGCTAAAAGGGCTAACGCGCGCGAACCTATTATATTTATATAGCGGTTACTCAATTCCTTTTATTCTTACTCAAAACTCTGGATTAAAATGCCAGCCTTCATTCCAGTCGGTGGTTACACTGACACCCAGCGTGACATCGGCTGTTTCGGCCGACCCATCAGGCTCCAGTTTGACATGTACCACCTGCACCTGTTCGGCATTCAGCGGTTTGTATGATCGTATCACGTTGCGTGTCACGGTACCTTTAGCCGTCGTGATGTAGAGATGATAATCCCAAAGACCAGGGGCCAAACCGTCGGTGGCAGCTCGTTGAGGAGCACCGACAGGGATAATCAGCTTGTCGCGAGAGGGGAAGTTCACCGTACTGAAACAAGCATACTGCTTGTCAGCCACATCAATGGGATTAGCTCGCACAATGGGAGAAGCACCATCGAAGATGTATGTACTGTCGGCTATCTGGAAACCATTGGCAAAGCCCGTGGCATACACCTTCATATCTCGGATATGACTACCCAAGGTATCAATCACCAATACCGTAGCAGAGTTTGCCATATAGAGATGAACGTTGAAGGTCTGATTGATGCTGTCCTTGATGTCCATGTCGTAGCGTGCAGAGAACAGACCTGTGGTATGCGAAGGTATCGTATCGAGCGGCAATTGGACCAGACGCGCCGTATGACACAGTTCGGTGTTGCGAGCTTCTACCCCCTGCTCCTGTAAGACATTAGCTGTCGCCAGATGCTGATAGTGGCGACGTGGAATATTCAGCGTATATGACTCCTCTTTACCGTTCATTTCGTGCTGGTCGTGTTCCAAACGGACGGAGTCGCCATTCACGTCATAGAACGAGAGATCGACATCATCGGCATAGTCATGGAAGATATTTCCCAAATACGTTGTCAGCGATGTTGTCAGGTCGACATTGGTCAGAAGTTCCAGATCGGTCTGTATCTGGGTCTGCACCTTTGTCTGAATGTTCGTCGTCAGTTTCAGCTCGTAATTCACCTCAAATCCACAGTCCGACAAATCATCGTCGATAGTGGAGCAGGAACACAAACAAGTAAGGAGTAATGAGTAACTGGTAATTATGATTAATTGTTTGGCAAGAATTGCCAAGCGCATGTTTCTACATGCTAAAGTTTTAACAACCATAGCCTGTAAGTTTTTGATATGGGCATGCACAGTCATCATAACTACCAATTACTTATTTCTAATTACTCACTATTTAGTTTCCTCCTAAGATTACATCACCAAAGTTCAAACCAGTGCTCCAATGTAGGTCTACTGACAGACCGAGCGTCAGCGAGCTGTAACGCAGGTCGGGCACGGTCAGATAGGCATGTTTCAGCGAGTTCTCGCCAATAACGAAGTTGGCTGAAGTCATGTAGTCTTGCATGAATACGCGGGCAATCTTCTTCGAAGTACCGTCAGCATTGTATGGAGGCAACGCATGGTGAGTGGGCCATGTGATGGTGTTGAGGCCACTCTTCTCGGGATCGAGCTCACCAATGAGGTAGAAGATACCACCATTGCGAATGATGTTATGAAGTCCGTAGAAATCCTGTCCACTGTTATTGACCAGCTCAAGAGCCACATACACCTTATCCTGCTGTTTGCCGTCGGCAACAGCTTTTGCGTTATAGTTGTCGAACAGCAATGTGTAGTTGGGGTTCGACTCGCCAGTGGCAGGAATAGAGGAGGCATTGCCGATAGCATAATCATAGACATAACCCATAGAGTTGTCGGTAGCTATGGGGGTGAAGTCCCAGCCCACCTTCTTTGACTGACCGCCAACAAGGACACCTATCAGCTGGAAACTTGTGCCGTTGACGGTAATCTCATTGTCGGGTTCGTTGGTATCATCAACGAGTTCAGGATACTTGTCTTTCTGAATAGCATGGTTGTTGTCCTTCAATTTGGCTGCACCATATTTCACAGTAGTCTTCAGCAGTGATGTACCATAGTTGATGTCGTTCTGCATAGCTACACTCTGAGTAGCAGCTGTCACGTGCGTGTTCTTAACCCAGTCGGCAGGCCACTGGCTATCGTCATCCCATGCCGATACGGTCTGCGGATAGAAACTGGCCTTATATTCGCTATTGGAGGCGCGCAGGGCACTGTTGCCAAAGTAAACCAACTCGGCAGGATAGAAATAGCTCTCCACTGTGAATGCTGCAGCAGCATCACCGCCTACAGCTGAAGTGTTATAGTTCTGCACATACTCAAACTTCTTTTTGTCGCTATCGAACAGATAGTGTGCAGCACCAGAAGCCAAATGGAACGAATAGTGGGGGAAGTCGGCAAACAGCTGGTCCTTGATTAGGTCGAAACCTGTGGGTTTAGTACCGGCAGAAGCAGGCCATGCATTGTCGCTGGCAAAGTGGCCAATTATATTGGTAGTAGACTCGAAACCAACTTCTGTCACTTGCTGTCCAGTGCTGGGCACTTCACCATTGAAATACTCTTTGATACGCTCGTGAATGCGCACTGCAAGATACTTGGCAACTGCCTCAGCCTTACTGAAAGGTGTGGCACAACGGACCTCGTTGACCACTGACCACAGGTCCTGAATGGTTTCAAGGATTGCAGTACCATAACCAGCACGTAACTCGCCTTCAGCTTGCTTAATGGTAGTCATCTCACGGTAAGCATCAGCCAGTTTTATTTCCAAGGGATAGAGCACATGAGAGGTCTCTACAGGACTCTTGCCACTAGCGGCAGCATCTTCGGGGAATGCATAGTCTCTCCATGTCAGGGTGGCAGGATATTCATCGGTGCTCACGTCAAATGTGTAACGCTCGGCAGGGAGGTTTACATGGTTATCACCACTCAGATTGGTGTTCATGATGCAGGTGAGCACACCAGCCAGCAGTTCCTCAATCTTACGGAACTTGGTGACATTGCCGTTGATGCGAGGCGACAACTCGAAATTGGTAGCAGAAATATCCAACCCGTCTGGGTCGCCTGCCACATTAAATTCCTCCAGATGTCCAAAGAGGTCATAGGACGTCAGGCCTTCCTCAACCTCAGCGGCAGATGCGGAACCTTCGATAGCCTTACCGTAGAACAGCAACGTATTGGTGTTCAGGGGCAAAGAGGTCTCGATGACACGGCTACTCTTGGTCTTATCGATAGCACCAGCTGAAATAATACGGGACAGGTCGAACCGCTTTTCCATCGTTGTTGCAGCGGCCAGATGTTTACCGTCGCTGCCCTGGTGGGTAGTAAAGAGTACGGCTTTTTCGATACCGCGGAAACGTTCATCTTCAGTAGCCTGCGTGGCTGCTGACGACTGACGGGTAATATCCTCCATTCTAGGAGCCGATTGTGCATCACCATACGTAGGAGTATTACCAGATGACACATTAAACATGAACTTGGCAATTACCTCGTTCGTCTCAGGGTTATAATTAGGATTTGTTATCGCCGCTTCTTCGTTAGAGGAACAGCTTGTGAATCCTACCACGCCTGTCAGTGCTATCGCACTCATCAGGGCTAATTGCTTGATCTTTTTCATATCTCTTGGTTTTTATTGATTCCTAATTTTATTAAACTTTACTCAATATTTATTGGGAAAGTGTTACCTGTTTCCCAATGTAGGTCAACAGAGAGACCTAACTCAATTTGGGGATTCCGTAAGTCAGGAATTGCCCTGATAGCCTTACTCAGGTTTTTCACCGTAAAATGAGCGGTTGTGACATAATCCTTCTGGAAAATATAATCAATCTTTTTATTATTATCACTGATCTTTGTCATATCCAACTCGCCTATAAGATAGAATTTGCAATTATGTGGTATTATTCCATCCTTGCCAACGAACTCTTCGCCCTTATTTCTGAACTCCAAGACGACCTTCACTTTCTCGTCACCAGATGACTGCGGACCGCTGACATATTTTCTTGTTGGGAACACAAGAACATGATCGTAGTTCTGTGTATATGTAACCGTTGTTTCATCTCTTGAATAAGAATTAGTAATACTGCTAAAGTTCGACGTTGTAAGCGGGAATGTCTTACCACAAGACTGCTCTACATTATCATATATAATATACTCATGCGAGTTCTCCTTTGCTTCAAAATTCCAGTCTACGCAGCGCTGCTGACCTACCAGCACACCTGTTATTTCAAGGTCTGAAATATTCACGGTATTATTCTTGGCATCGTTAAGTTGATTCGTTGCATTACCATCATTGGTAGCAGCAACTTTCACATCGAACCGTCCAACAGCATAGTTGACAGGACTTTCTAAGGCGATGGAACGCGTTGTAGAACTAATGGCATCACTTCCTTCGCTATTGTCATAGCTTAAAAGAACATCATCCCAAGATTTAGTTCCATCATATTCAGCAGCCTGTGACTGAGTAGAAGTTTTAATCTTGCTCTCAGCCATATAGTAAAGGCTGGCGGGGTAGACATAACGTCCGATAGCTGCAAGATCGGGATCTGTCGCACTATTGACATCCAAAGTGGTTGGAGTTGTTGCACCATCTGAATATTCATGATCATCGACATACGAGAACGCCCTATTGGTTGCATTATAGATGATCATAGCAGCACCATCTGGCAGGTTCTCAGGATAGCCTAACAAGGCACTATTAAAAGTCACCGTTCCAGCAGGAATCTTCACATCATTTTCGGTCTTTGTCTGATTTTGAACCTCTGGATCCGTAGAAGCGTACTTCACATCTGCAGGATAAGCAGTAACATTTGAAGTATTTTCAATAGCATTGCAAACTGCATCAGCCAAAGAATTTGTCCGTCTGGCAAGCATCGTTTTATATAGGTCTTGGATGCTTGCCTGCAAGTAGAGTGAAGAACCTTGTATGTTATGTGGAGTACCAGATTCTATGCCTGTAAAGTTGTTATAAAGTATTCTCAGGTCAAGATTATTTGTTTCTGACCACTTGTTATTATCGTCATCTTGTGCCTGTGCTATCGAATTCAAATAGTTAAGTATAGCAGCTTCCTTCGTTGCGTCACCACTTGTCTTACCAATCTGCTCCAATGAGAACTCCAGATTATTGGGGGTGATGTTTGCAGTAGCTGAGGGGGCTGTCATCGTGGTTGTACCATTCTTAACAACTATACTTCCATTCAAGAAACTATTACCCCCATCTTTGGGTATAGCTTCGCCATAGAAAAGGAATCTATTGGTACCGATAGTCAATTCCACATCACCAAAAAGCACGGATTTACTCGTACCTACCAGTTTTTTGCCAGGAATGGTGTTTGACTGCATGGTAACTCCCGTAGGTTTAATCATTTGCTGAAGCATAACAGTACCCTTAGAAGTTTCCTCATCAATACTTGCTGTACTACTAGATGCCTTGAAAGGCAGGAGGTATATGTTCCGAATACCGAGAAACTCATGAATATCCTCCGTAAACTGAACTCTCTCTAACGTTGTACGAGTCGTGCTACGAGTCGTCTGAGGAATAGAGATGTTGAACTGTGCCTTCACCACACCTCGTTCTTGCTCCTCCTCAGCATTTGCCAAGTCGTCTTCACTACTACAAGCAGTGAAGCTGATAGCTGCTACAAAAAGTGCTGCTAACATTAATAAATACTTTTTCATCTTATTCATAATTGCAATTATTTAATTATCTTGTTTATTGATTTCCTAATTGTCTGAGATTCTCCTTGGCATCGGCATTGCCTTGCGCGGCAGCACGACGGAAACAGCGGAGGGCTTCTTCTTTCTGGCCTGTCTGCCAGAGAGCGACCCCTAGAGCGTTCTGAGCACGTTCGTCATTGCGGACGGTGTTCAACTTCGATAAGGCATCCTGGTAACGACCGGCAGCGAGTAGCTGGCTAGCCTCGTTGATGGTGGCAGCAGCCTGGTCGGGCACGTAGTCGTAATAGATGCGGATATAACCAGAGTTACGCTGGTCTTTCAGGATATTCTGCTCGATATACTGCCAAATGCGGCCCTTATCCAACTGGCGCAACTTGCGCTCACGGACATTCAGGTCACTCTCGCTGTCAATGATATCGATGGCAGCCTGCAGACTGGTATTGCCAGCAAGCACCTCGTCGTTCAACTGGTCGCGGAACTCGGCCCAGGCCTCTCCGCCACCCACGGTGTCAAACATCGAGTCGGGCACATTGACCTGTTGCTGTATATAATGCTGTAGAGCCAGAGCACGATTCTGAGCCAGTTTCTCATTAGTGGCAATCTTGCCCTCGACAGAGGCCAGACCGACAACCTGGATCTTCTTCACGCTACTGGTGCTGTCGGCCATAATCTGACGGGTGATATCGACGATGCGGTCGAGCGTCACACGATTCTCACGGAAGCTATTGTCAAGAACACTCTTACCCAACACGAAGTGTACATAGAGGGCATCCTTCTCCTTACGAAGAATGCGGGTACGATCGTAGGGTTTGTAGGCTGAGATATGTGCCAGCACAGGATTTTCCTTCTGCAACTGACCGGCACGGCCCGTAAAGTCGGGAACCGGAGAAATGGCGGGCTTAAACACTTTCTGCTCAATCTTGGCAGTAACCATCTCAGGCTGTTGAGGCATGACCGGCTGAATGATCTCTTCCTTCACCTTACGTGGACGACCAGGAATGTTATAAACGATATTCAGCGCTGCCTGAGGAAGTACCAAGACCTTTTTGTCGTCACCCAGCTTCGTACCACAATGGCCACACTGATACTTGTCAAACTTAGTATAGCCCACTACAGCACCAATAGCTGCCTCGAAATTCCAATGGCGACCCAACGGCCACGAATAGCCGTAGAAAGCACCCAAGCCAAAGAAGTCGCCCTGATAGCGTTGGTTCTTGTCTAACTGATACAGATTGAAGGGCAGTCGGATGCCTGATATGTTGTAATGGACATAGACAGGATTAATGCCAAAGAAATGATGGACATTCACTGAATCAGTCCAATAACGCAGATCGGGCGAAACCAGCAAGTGCTTCCACTTCGTAGACTTCTCGTCGCTTGTAGGCCAAGGACGATAGCCTCCCGTCACGCCCATCGACCAATGAGGCGACAAACGGACACCAAGACGAAGGTTGGGAGTCAGTGTAGCGTCATAAAGCAAGTTATTGCTCAAAGTCACCTTTTGAGCAAACATCTGCTGCGTCAGCATTAAAAGCAGAAGTACTACACCTATAGCGGTCTGTCTTTTCATCATCATCTCTTGTATTAGCCCAGTGATTAAGGCCGTTTTACTAATTTTAGGCGTTTACGCGCTTGTTATTATTAAATTCAACTGCAAATATCACAAAAATATTCGACAATTCCAAGTTTCTTAACATTATTTTATATTTAGGGGGGGGTATTCTTGATATAAATCAATTAGAAGTCTTAAAAATATTAAATAAGACAAATAGCAAAAGCCTGTCCGTTTAACGAACAAGCTCTTACTCACAACAACATTAAAGCGTCTTGTCTAACTAATTATACACAAGGCTTTTATCCGTTAAAAGACGGATCATTCCGATAAGCAAAAGTCTGTAATTGGCTGTTATAATAGCAACGAATTCCTGTCACTTCTTTCCCGATGAAATGGGGAATTTTTGGACTTTCGTTAATATCTTTTAACTCTACCTCAGCAATTACCAAATTTTGATGGTCACCATGGAATTCGTCGACTTCAAAGGTGTGTTCGTCGATTTTTACGAGCCATCGTGTCTTATCGATGATGCCCGGTTCACAGAGTTTCATCAACTCCTTAGCATCAGCCAAAGGTATTTCCTGTTCGAATTCATAACGGACGATACCCCCTTGGTTCGAAGGTCCTTTGATGGTAATGAATCCCTGGTTATCACGAATACGGACACGTACTGTCTTACCACGTTCTTTGCAGATATAACCCTGCACAATGTGGCTTTTAGAAAAAGCCTCGTGCTTGTACGAGTCGTCAAGCACGAGGAATTTGCGTTCAATCTCGAGTGCCATTATGCCATCATTGAGAAAGTCCAAATCATGTAAACGATAGCCAACACGATGAGTACACCGAAAATCCAAGCTACCACTTTCTTGCCTTGTTCTTCCTGTTTCTTGGCATAAGCCTCACGCTTTGCATTGTGTTTGTTCTTGCTCATAATTGTAATATTTAACGTTTAATGTTTAATCTTCATCGTTAACGGGGAATTCCATGAGGTATGCCTTGATGAAATCGTCGATTTTACCGTCCATCACGCCATCCACGTCGCTGGTCTGGTAGTTGGTACGGTGGTCTTTCACACGACGGTCATCGAAGACATACGAGCGGATTTGGCTGCCCCACTCTATCTTCTTCTTGCCAGCTTCTATCTTGGCCTGAGCCTCCAGGCGCTTCTGCATGGCGCGGTCGTAGAGCTGTGAGCGGAGCAAAGCCATCGCACGCTCCTTATTCTTAGGCTGGTCGCGCGTCTCAGTATTCTCAATGAGGATTTCCTCCTCCTCACCCGTATCTGGGTCGGTATACCAATAGCGCAGACGGACACCCGACTCCACCTTGTTGACGTTCTGACCACCAGCACCACTTGAACGGAACGTGTCCCACGACAGCTTGGCGGGGTCGACATACACCTCGATGGTGTCGTCAACCAAAGGCGACACAAAGACAGAGGCAAAACTTGTCATACGCTTGCCCTGGGCATTATAAGGAGAGACACGCACCAAACGATGCACACCATTTTCTGATTTCAGATAACCGTAGGCATACTCACCACCCTCTATCTGCATGGTGACACTCTTGATGCCGGCCTCATCACCGTCCTGCAGGTTGGCAATGCTGACCTTATAGTCGTGAGCCTCAGCCCAGCGCTGGTACATACGCATCAGCATCTGTGCCCAGTCCTGAGCCTCAGTACCACCAGCGCCGCTGTTGATCTTGAGTACACACTCCATCGGATCCTCCTTCTGGCGGAGCATGTTCTTTAGTTCTAGAGATTCTAGAAGATCTAGACAAACTAGATAATCATGGTCCACCTCCTGCTCAGTCACCATCTCCTCTTTATAGAAGTCGAAGGCCAGCTGCAACTCATCAGCAGCGGTACGCACAGCCTGATAGCCATCCAGCCATTTCTTGATGCCTTTCACCTTTTTCATTTGCTCCTCTGCCCGCTTCTGGTCCTCCCAGAAGTCAGGAGCCTGCGTACGAAGATCCTCTTCCTCGTACTCCATCTTCTTCTCGTCTATCTTTAAATACTTGTACAGCGCATCAGCACGGTCAAGCACATCTTTTAACTGATCTTGTGTTATCATAATTATTCTGCGTACATGGCTTCAATCTCCGCCTTATAATTCTCGTTCAGTACTTTACGGCGGATTTTCAACGTATTGGTGAGTTCACCTTTCTCCATTGACAAATGGTGTGGCAACAAGGTGAAGCGCTTCACTTGTTCATAGTGCGCCAACTGTTGCTGCAACGTATCGATACGATCATGCATCATCTCAATGATTCGCGGATCACGGCATAGCTGCTCACGTGTCTCAAAAGCTATCTGGTGGTCTCGGGCGTACTCTTCCAACAGGCTATAGACAGGAATGATCAGCGCTGAGACGAATTTCCGCTGGTCGGCAATAATAGCGATTTGATCGATATATTTGTCTACCAAGAGCTTCGATTCTATCATCTGCGGTGCGATATACTTACCGTTCGACGTCTTGAAGAGGTCCTTGATACGTTCCTTCAGGAACAGTTCACCATCCTTCAAGTAGCCTGCATCACCCGTTTTGAAATAGCCGTCTTCCGTAAAGGCTGCCTTCGTCAGGTCTTCACGATTGTAATAGCCACAAGTTATCGTCGGACCCTTCAACAGGATTTCGCCCTCTTCGCTCACCTTAATGCTGATACCTTCGATGGGGATACCAACGCTACCCACCGTGTAAGGATCGCCTAAATGGTCGCAACTCACGGTTGCCAACGACTCCGTCAAGCCATAGCCAACAATCATGTTAATACCGATGGAATGGACGAATTCTTCGACATAAGGGCTGACAGCAGCACCTGCCGTTGGGAAGAAATGCGCATTCTCCAGACCTAACTCCTTACGAACAAGGGAAAAGACGGTACGATTTAGCATCTCATACTCCATGTGAAGCGTCAGAGGCGGTTTCTTGCCCAGACTGAGATATTCGATATTATGCTTACGGCCAACAGCCAGTGCATGCTTGAACATCTTACGCTGTACGGCACTGGCATGGTCTATCTTGTCCATCACGCCCATATACACCTTCTCCCAAAAACGGGGAACAGCCGACATACAGGTGGGATGCGTCTCTCGCATCGACTGCTGCACCTGCTGCGGATAGGTATTGACTATCATCGTCGCACCGGCATACATACACAGGATGGCCCAACCACGCTCAAAGATATGCGTATAGGGCAGGAAATTCATGATGCGGTCTTTGTCCGTCACTGGCACACACTTGCTGTTGGCCACCATGGCGGCATTGTACTGGCCGTGGGTTAGGATGACACCTTTTGAATCGCCCGTCGTACCACTAGTATAGAGGATGTTGGCGATGTCGTCGAACGAAGCCTCTTTCTGCAACTTCTCCACCTCTATCTGTCGAGGCAAGTTCTCTCCCAGCTTCAGGAAGTCGCTGAAGTACACGGCATTGGGGTCGTGTGTAGAGATATGCACCTGTGGATCAAACACAATGATACGCTCCAGCGTCGGACAAAGCGTAAAGATGCGGCGCGCCTTGTCGTACTGGTCCTGTTCACCAACAAAAAGATAACGAACCTTGGCATCGTTGACCATAAACTGTATCTGCTGCTCCGACGAGGTGGCATAGAACGGGATGGTCACGGCACGAATGCCCCAGGCACCGAAGTCACACTCGATGTACTGCACTGAGTTCTGCGAGAAGATACCGATGTTCTCCTGCACCTTCACACCCAGATTCAGCAGGGCGTTGCTGACCTGCTTGACGGTCTGCGACACCTGATTCCATGACAACGACTTCCATTCCTTACCACCGAAATCCTGATAAATCAGCATCTCGCGGTCACCATACTTCTTGGCCTGTTCGTGCACCAGCACTGACATGTGATAATTCGTCTGCATAAGCGCTCTTTTGGTTTATTGGCTGCAAAGATACAAAATAAATGCGAATTATAATTGCAAATTATAAATAATTTTTGTAACTTTGCGCCAATTATGGACATCAATCAATATACCAACGAAGCGGTGGAGTTGCTGCAACGGCTGATAGCGACACCATCGGTCAGCCGAGAAGAAACGGCGGCAGCTGACATTTTGGCCGATTTCATCGGGAAATGTGGATTACCAGTCAAACGTATTGGAAACAACATCTTAGTGCAAGAAGCGATTGACGACAGCAAGCCCACCCTGCTATTAAACGCCCACATCGACACGGTGAAACCCGTGAGCACATGGACGCGTGATCCCTTCAATCCCACGATAGAGGATGACGACTACCTGTACGGGCTAGGGTCGAACGACTGTGGTGGTGGACTGGTCAGTCTGCTACAGACCTACCGCATCCTTCGCACGCGCGACATACCTTATAATATAGTATATCTGGCCAGTTGCGAGGAAGAGGTCAGCGGACAGAACGGCTTTTCGTTGGCTTTGCCAGAATTGCCGAAGATTGATGTGGCTATCGTTGGTGAGCCAACGGGTATGCAGCCTGCCATTGCCGAGAAGGGACTGATGGTTATTGACGGTGTGGCTCATGGCAAGAGCGGTCATGCCGCCCGTGATGAAGGTGTCAATGCTATCTATGAGGCTTTGGACGACCTGATATGGTTGCGCAACCACAAGTTCCGCAAGCGCAGTCTGCTGTTAGGTCCTACCAAGATGACTGTGACGATGGTGAATAGCGGTACGCAGCATAATGTGATACCCGACGAGTGCCATTTCGTGATTGATGTGCGCACCAACGAGCATTACCAGAATGAATTCCTGTTCAATTTCCTGCAGAAGCACATGAAGAAATGTGAACTGAAGGCTCGCTCGTTCCGCTTGTCGTCATCGCATATCCCTGTGGGCCATCCGCTCGTGCAACGCTGCATTAAGATGGGTATGTCGCCATACGGCTCGCCTACACTGAGCGATCAGGCATTGATGCCATTCTATTCGTTTAAGTTAGGGCCAGGCGACAGTGCACGCAGCCATAGTGCCGACGAGTATATACGCATCAGCGAGATACGGCACGCAATTGAAACGTACGTTACCCTGATTGGTTAGGAATTACCTTCCCAGCCAGCTCTCCGGATTAAGCTTGGTGGTCTCCTTACGCAACTGGAACTGCAAGATGTTGTCCTGCCCCACACGGCCTAACGCCTGACGTGTGGTGACCTTCTGACCACGATGTACGTTGACATTAGCCAGATTACAGTAGACGCTGATATAGCTGCCGTGACGCACCATAACCACCATCGTCCCACCAAAGCTGAACACGGCACTGACCTCACCATCAAAGATACTACGTGCCTGAGCTCCAGCACTGCCCTGGATATTGATACCCTTGTTGTCAAGCGTCACATTATGCAGGCCCTCGACATTGTATTGTCCATAATGGCTCACAATACGATAGCCACCCGTGATGGGAATAGGCAGACGACCACGGTTGCTCTCGAAGCTGCCACTGATACGCATATCCTCGGTAGGCGCATTCAGCACAGCCTCAGCCTCCTTGCGGGCAGTAGCCACCTCACGAGCATGTTCAAGTGCCTCGGCATCTGCCTTCTTCTCAGCAGCCAGACGGGCCTCCTCAGCCTCACGAGCCTTACGCTCGGCAGCCTCACGAGCCTGCTTGTTCTTAGCAGCCATCGCCTCTTGCTTGGCTCGTTCCTCACGTTCTTTAGCCTCAGCTATACGACGGGCATTCTCACGGGCGGCAGCCTCAGCAGCAGCCTTTTTGCGTGCCAGTTCAGCGGCACGTTTCTTAGCGGCCTCCGCTTCAGCACGACGTTTGGCCTCTGCAGCAGCACGGGCTTTCTGACGGGCTACCTCCTCAGCTATCAATCGGTCGATCTGTGCATTCAGCGCAGCATCCTTTTTCTTCTGCTGGGCAATGATACCCTGAATGGTCTTCTGCTCTTTTTGCAGGGATTGAACCACCTGTTTTTGTTCGCTCTGCTTGCCTACCAATGACTGCTGTTCATGTTCTCCCTTCACCAACAGCTCTTGCTTGTGTTGCTGGGCATTGGTAATCTGCTGGAACTTCAGATTGACCTCCTCTTCCTCTGCCTTCACACGTTCGCCCTGCACACGCTGGTAAGAAGCATATTCACGCATAAAGCGCATACGGCGCACCATCTGAGCCAGGTTGTCAGCACTGAAGATGAACATGAGCTGATTCTGCATAGAATGATTGCGATGCATATAGCGCATCGACTTCACATAGTTCTTCTTGTTCTTCTCCAATTTCTCCTGCAACAAATCAAACTGGCCGAGCAACATCTCTATCTGCACATCAAGCGAAGTGATATCGTTCTTAATGGTATCTATCGTTCGACGCTTACCCTCTATCTCACTGTTCAGAACCATGAGATTGTGTAGACGCTGCTTCACGTCCTGCTCATTATGGTGCAAGCGACGCTCCTGCTCCTTGATCTGCCGTTGTATCTGTTGACGCTGCTTCTCCAAAGCCTGCACAGAGGTGGTGGACTGTGAACTCTTGGCTTTTGACTTTTGGCTTTTAGCCGCAGGTTTCTTAGCGGTCGCCGTCTTCTTGACAGGCTGCTTAGAGGTTCGTCTCTGCTGGGCATAAGGCGCCAAAGCAAAGGCGAAAAGGAATAGCACGATTAGTAAACGCTTCATCTCCATCGTTTAGAGTGCCATGAAACGACGCAAAATCTCGTCAACACTGACCTGACGATACTTACCTGACACCTCTGTACGTGGCTCCCAATCTTCATCAGCACCCAAATAGTTGAGCATCATCTCAAATTTCACTTCCTTATCAGGTGTAGTGAATTTGACCTTATGATCCATGGGGAACTTTTTACGGCCATTCAGCTTGAAGTCAAGATAGTCCCAATTCAACTGATAGTTGCCACGATATCTGTCCTTATACAAGATATTGGCCATCTTCACCAGAGCTGAGCCTTTTTCGGCCAGCCAGCGATACGACAACTTGCCACTCTCCATCGAGATGACAGCATCTTCTCCCTCCATGTCGGTATTGTAGCTCTTCAGCATCTCGTCAGTCATGCGCGTCTGACCTGGCTGGAACAGTTCGTTCCAGAACAGAGCCTGCAAGGCATAGAAATCGAGACCGCTATTGCGCATAAACTCCAACTGCTGGTAAGGCACCCTCAGATATTGCTTGTTGATACGGTCCATCACAAGCACATATTCTTTGGTGAACTCCAAGCGTCCTGCTTCTACGAAACCGAAGGCCATGAGCTGCAGACGGATGACATCATCGCGCTTCATCTTCAGATTACCTGTGAGCGTCAGCTGCTGGCTGCCCACCTCCACAGAGAACTTCACCTTCGAAGTGACAAAACGAGCATGCTGGGCATTATCACTCACTTTCTGCAGGAAATCCTGCTGCTGCACCCCACTCTGAGCGTTAGGCGTATCTCTGACAACCCTTCGCGTAGAACCACAACCAGCCACCATAGCAATTGCCATAGTCGCTGCTGCCAACTTCATGATACGTAATGATTTCATTCTTTCAGATATTTTTTTAGTTTTATTTTCCGTATTAATATTGGACGACGGTCGTTTTTGGTGTCGTCATCCTTTTCTGCCTGTTCCAGTGCCTGCCGCCAGTATTCGAGTGCCTGGGCAGCATCGCCTGCTTGATAGTAGATGTCACCAGCATGCTCTAACAGTACAGCTGAAGTGTCAGTATCGTACTGCAGCGTCTGATCAATATATATCTTTGCCTCGCTATACCGCTTTTGCATGAAGAGTATCCAGGCATAGGTATCGAGATAGGTGGAATTCTTAGGCTCAGCCTTAATGGTACGGTACGACATCTGCTCGGCCTTGTCAAGCTGTTCGCCCAGTTCGCTGAGGTAGTAGGCATAGTTGTTCAGACAACCAATATTGTCTTCTTTCCACACCAGACAGGAGTCGTAAGCCACAAAGGCCTCACGCGCCTGTCCTTTCTGATGCAGGATATCGCCCATCACAGCATAGAAATCGCTGACAATGGCAGGGTCGCTCTGAGCTGTAATAACGCCAATACCATTCTGGAAGGCATTTAGGGCTTGATCTAGCTGGTCTTTCTGATAATAAGCTATACCCTGATAATAGTAAAAGGCCATCTCGTCAGGATTATACTGACGGGCATCCTGACAAAGCGCTATCACACGGTCGCGGTCTTCAGCCTGCCACGCATAGCTGACCAGTTGCAAACGGGCAGCGGCATTGGCGGGCTCCAAGGCCAAGGCACGTTCCAGTATGGGACTGATGCTATCGTTGGGCATCTTCTTCAGATTCATATACGTAGCACAGAAGATGGCCAGATCGGCATCAGCTTGAGGCAGGTTAAGGACACGGTGGAACAGACGGAGCACCTGAGTAGAGTCGCCTCCATTGCGTTCACTCTCACCTATCACCTGACGCAACAGCAGGACGCGGTCTTGCGTCGTTGCATTCTTATTCATCAGCATACGATCCAACCACTGACGGGCCTGCACGGAATCGCCTATCTCGTTATAGTGCGACAACAAAGCCATCTGTGCGCTCCTGTTGTCTGGCTCAATCTTCAAGATGTCATTATAAATAGCTACGGCTTTCTTCTGCTGACCATTCAGATAAAGCGTCGTACCATATAGACAACGGTAATTCTGGTCATTTGGATACTGGTCGGCCAACTGCTTCATCTCGTTAATGGCAGCCTTCTTGTCACCTTTTCGCGTGTAAAGCTCGCTCTTGGCCATCGACAGCCGTTCGCTCTTCCCCTCCATCGTCTCCAAACGTGTCAGCGTACGGATGGCTCCCTCATAGTCCTGCTGCTGTTCGTAGAGCTGCACCAACAGCGACAGCACATCCTCGCGCTCACTATTCTTGCTAAAGATGTGTTCCATCGCATCGATAGCCTTGTCATACTGTCGACGACCAATATAGGTGTTTGCCAGCGTCTCTAGATATGTCACATTGTCTGGTTCCAGTTGGACAGCCTTCTCGGAATATGCCAGTGCCTTGTCTTTATTCTTCAGGAAGTCGTAATAGCGAGCCAAATAATAATAGGCCTCAGAACGCGTAGAGTCAATCTCCACACAATGAGTCAGCAAGTCGAAAGCAGCATCATGACAGCCTTTCTCCTGTTGGCATATAGCTTCCAGGAAGAAGTAGTCATAACGCCTTGCCATGTCTTGAGCCACGGCAAAGCTAGTGAATAGTGAATAGTGAATAGTGAATAATACAACTATTGCTATTAATCTATTATTAAGCGTTCTTCTCATTGCCTTTTGTTGACTTCAATGATGCTATAATCATTCGGATTAATTCATCCACATCCAATTTTAAAGATTCATATAAATCCTGTGTCAAATATTCAGTCTTATTTAAAAGTATCAGCCAATACACTTTCAGCCATAACTGTTCACTATTCATTATTCACTAGGGCAAAGCCCGCTACTTCACGCCTGTGTGACCGTATCCGCCTGCGCCACGTTCGGTTTCATCAAGCACGTCGACACTGATGAGTTCGCCCTGTTCACAACGGGCAATCACCATCTGCGCAATACGCTCGCCATCATTGACTGTGAAGTCTTCCTGCGACAGGTTGATGAGCACCACACCAATCTCACCACGATAGTCGGCATCGATGGTTCCTGGCGTATTCAACACTGTCAATCCATGCTTCAGAGCCAGTCCACTACGAGGACGAACTTGTGCCTCATAGCCCTCAGGCAGGGCGATATACAGACCTGTAGGTATCAGGCGGCGCTCCAAAGGACGCAGCGTAATCGGTTCACTCAGATTGGCCCTCAAGTCCATGCCTGCACTCTGCGGAGTAGCGTAGGCTGGCAACTGCTGATGGCCGCGGTTGACGACTTGTATCTTTACCATTTTTGTCACTGCTTTATTTAATAATGTACGTAACAATCTGCAAAGGTACGCATTTCTTCCGAAACATCCATCATTTTAGGCTTAAAAAATAATAATAGCGAAAATCTTTTGGTTTTTTATTCCTTTTTCCGTAATTTTGCAGGCCTATGGAATGGACAAGACTGATTTCAAACAAGCGCTTGGGGCAGGAACACCGCCATACTGAGCGACATGACGACCGTACAGAGTTCAAACGCGACTACGATCGCCTGATATTTTCGGCACCTTTCCGCCGACTGCAAAACAAGACACAGGTATTCCCGTTGCCGGGTTCAGTATTTGTGCATAACCGTCTGACCCACTCTTTAGAGGTGTCCAGTGTCGGCATGTCGCTAGGTAACGATGTATCGCAACGCATCATCAACGAGAAACGTCCTGAATTGCGAGGCACCATGTTCGAACAGATTGGGCAGATTGTCTCGACAGCCTGTCTGGCGCACGACCTAGGTAATCCTCCTTTTGGTCATTCTGGTGAGAAAGCTATCCAGACTTTCTTTACGGAAGGAGCAGGAAAAGTGCTAAAAACGTCGGTTTCATCGGCATTTTGGGACGACATCACCCACTTTGAGGGTAATGCCAATGCATTCCGTCTACTGACCCATCAGTTTAAAGGTCGTCGTGCCGGTGGCTTCGTGATGACTTATTCGACATTGGCCAGCATCGTGAAATATCCCTATGCCTCATCGGTATCTGGCAGGAAAAAGAAGTTCGGCTTCTTTCAAAGTGAACAGGAATACTTTCAACGAATTGCCGATGAAATGGGTATTATTTGCAAGTCGACACCTGGCGAGCCCCTCCGTTATGCCCGTCATCCACTGGTTTATCTGGTGGAGGCAGCCGATGACATCTGCTACGAGATTATGGACATGGAGGATGCCCACAAATTGAAAATCCTGAGCTATGCCGAGACGGAAGCTCTACTGCTAGGATTCTTTGAAGACGACGTCAAGCAGAAAATACTACGTCGCATTCACGACGAAGAACTGGAAGACCCTAATGAAAAGGTAGTTTATATGCGTGCCTGCGTCATTGGCAAGTTGGAGAATGAATGTGTCAATGCCTTCGTTGAGCACGAGGATGAGATACTGAACGGCACCTTTGAAGGGTCACTCATCGACCATATCAGTCCACTACAGCATGACGCCTATGAACGTTGTGCCAAATTAAGTGTACAACGCATCTATCGTAGCCGTCCTGTGCTTGATGTAGAGTTGTCAGGTTATAAAATCATGGCCACGCTGATGGAACAGATGATTGAGGCCGTCATGCATCCCGAGCGCTACTATTCCCAACAACTGATAGACCGCGTATCGAGTCAGTACGACATCAATGCCGACAATTTGGAGACGCGCATCATGGCTGTCATTGACTATATCGCAGGCATGACCGATGTCTATGCCCTCGATGTCTATCAAAAGATTAATGGTATATCACTACCAATCGTATGACCTCTGCATCATCTATTCAACAGCTCGAACAGCAACGGCTGTTGTTACAACTGGAATATAACATAGAAAAAGAGGCGTTCCGTCAACAGACCGAGCAGATGGGCGTTGCACGGAACGTAAAACGTGGTGATGCCTGGTGGCCTGTAAAAGCCAGTAAGACTTACTATAACTCGCTGAATCAGTTGGCGATTGAGGTAAACCGCACAGCCGATCAAGACATCGAGCACAACTTCGAGTTCGGCAAACCAGTATTATTCTTTACCAGTGGCTCTAGAGAATCTAGAAATTCTAGTGGCTCTAGAGATTCTAGAAATTCTAAAGATTCTAGAGAAGCTAGCATTTCTTATTTCCGCCTGACGGGTACCGTCAGCTACGTAGACGGTGACCGTATGGTCATTACGGTACCTGACGGCACTCCGCTTGTCGACCTGCAAAGTGCAGAGAACCTTGGTGTACAGCTATCGTTCGACGAGACATCTTACCGACTGATGATGGGGGCACTGGACAGAGTCATCAAGGGCAAAGGAAGGCTAGGTTATTTGCGTGACCTCTTTTATAGCAAACAGAAACCAGAGACTTTTGTCTTTCCTGACATGCACTTCCCATACCTGAATGCCACGCAAGAGGATGCCGTCAACCTTGTGCTACGTGCCAAGGATGTGGCCATCGTGCATGGTCCTCCTGGCACTGGTAAGACAACGACACTGGTAGAGGCCATTCGTGAGACGCTTATGCGAGAAAACCAAGTACTGGTATGTGCCCAAAGCAATATGGCAGTCGACTGGATTAGCGAAAAACTGGTCGACCGAGGTATTAACGTACTAAGAATCGGCAATCCCACCCGTGTCAACGACAAGATGCTCTCATTCACCTACGAGCGTCGCTTTGAAGGGCATCCCGACTACCCACAACTATGGGCATTGAGGAAGGCCATTCGGGAACTACGCGCCCATCGTCCTCGTCGTATTTCCGATGGGTATCACCAGAAATTGGAAAGTCTGAAGAGCCGTGCCACCGAACTAGAGATACGTATCAATCATGAGTTGTTTGGCGAAGCACGTGTCATAGCCTCAACATTAGTTGGCTCTGCCAATCGTCTATTGGACGGACAGAAGTTTGGAACACTGTTTATTGACGAGGCTGCACAAGCCCTGGAGGCAGCCTGCTGGATACCGATGCGACGCGTCAGCCGTGTCATTTTTGCTGGTGACCATTGTCAGTTGCCACCTACTGTCAAGAGCATTGCCGCCCTGAAGGCTGGACTTGGCAAAACACTGATGGAGCGCATCGTTGAGATGCATCCGGAAGTCGTTACCCTATTGAAGATACAATACCGCATGAACGATGAAATCATGCGTTTTTCGAGTAACTACTTCTATCACGGCGAAGTAGAGAGTGCACCAGAAGTCAGATTCCGCAGCATTCTGGATATGGACATCCCGATGACTTGGATAGACACTTCGGAATTTAAGAAGCTATTAGAAGACAAAGAGAAGCTAGAAGGAGAGCAGGGGAAGGTAGAAGAAGATAGACGCGCCCTATTTCAGGAAGAATTCGTGGGTGAAAGCTTCGGACGTGTCAACAAGGCGGAAGCAGAACTGACACTCATGGCGCTGCAAAACTATTTCAACAAGATTGGCAAGCAACGCCTGTTGGATGAACGTATCGACGTCGGCATCATCTCTCCCTATCGTGCACAGGTACAATTGCTGCGCAGGATGCTGATGAAATGGGAGTTTTTTAAACCTTTCCGTCGCCAAATCAGTGTTAATACGGTGGACGGCTTCCAAGGTCAAGAGCGTGACGTCATCGTCATTTCGATGGTGCGCAGCAACGACGAGGGACAGATAGGCTTCCTACGCGACCTGCGCCGTATGAACGTCGCCATTACCCGTGCTCGCATGAAACTTATCATCCTTGGCAATCGCGAAACTATGACCCGTCACCCCTTTTATCGGCAATTATGGCAATATATTGAAAATTTGAGGGACTGATATTCGTTTTTTTCATTATAATGTTGTAATTTTGCAACACCAAAGACAACAGACAATGAGTAACATTGATATTAAACGAGTTACCAATCGCAAGGAACTAGAACAATTCGTGCAGTTTCACTACGACTTGTACAGGGGCAACGATTGTGCCGTACCCTTTCTTTTCTTCGATGAAATGAACACCTTAAGAAAGGACAAGAACCCTTCCTTCGAGTGTTGCGATGCCGAGTATTTCATGGCTTTTAAAGACGGAAAGATGGTTGGTCGCGTGGCGGCCATCATCAATCGCAGAGCCAACGAGCGTTGGAACTGCAATCAAGTGCGTTTCGGTTGGTTTGACTTTATTGACGACATGGAAGTATCAAAGGCTCTGCTAAAGGCCGTTGAAGACTGGGGCCGCCAACAAGGCATGACGGAGATGGCCGGTCCCTTGGGATTCATCGACACCGACCGTGAAGGCATGCTCGTCGAGGGCTTCGATGAGTTGTCAACCATGTATATCAACTACAACTACCCATACTATCCACAGCACATGGAGTGCATCGGTGGTTTCAATAAAGACAACGACTACGTTGAGATGAAGGTTAAGGTACCTGAGGTTGTACCAGACAAGTTTGCAAAGATTACAGAAATGGTACGTAAGCGTTATGGGTTACGCGTCCATAAGTTTACACGTCGTGAACTGATAGACGATGGCTATGGCCGAAAAATCTTTGATTTGCTGAATGCCACCTATAAAGACCTGTATGGCTTCAGTCAACTGTCAGACCGCCAGATCAACAAATTGGTGAACGATTATATCAAGATAGCCGACTTGAACTTGGTTACAGCCGTCTTTGACGGCGATAAAATAGTAGGATTTGGCATTACCTTCCCCTCTTTCTCAAGAGCCATGCAGAAGACGCGCGACGGTCGTCTGCTGCCCTTCGGTTGGTGGCACTTGCTGAAAATCCTGAAATGGCACCGTACGAATCTCGTCGACTTGCTACTCATCGGCGTACTACCCGAATATCGCGCCAAAGGTGCCAATGCTCTCATCTTCGATGACCTTATTCGCTGGTTCCAACGTTACCACTTTGACTGGGCTATTACTGGACCACAAATGGAGACAAACGAAGGGGTGCTGTCACAGTGGCAGTATCTGGAGGCAAACATCTACCGTCGCCACCGTTGCTATCGCAAGTTACTTTAAGGCAAAACGCCGCTCTATTGTTCCTGTATAGGTAACAATAGTAAGGCAAGCAGTGTCTGGGCGCTCCTCAGGCAGGAGAATGCTGAGATAATGACGATTAGTGAAATACTGAGGCGTATCATTCTGACCATGCAGAAAACGATAATAGACCGTGCGGGTCTGGTCGGCATTGACTAGTACTGTATCCTGAGCGACACTGACAAGATGAGGCATCATCGTATCGTCAACATAGCCAGATTTGAATAGCAACCCCAGATTAATATACTTCTTGCTCTTGGCAAGCCAAGCACTCTCAAAACCAACAGGATCTTGAGTCTGTTCTTTATAACGCCAATGTTCCTTAGGAATCATGGTGGGAACAGATGTCAGCCCCATTGACTCTGCCTGGCCATTCTCCACCTTATTATAATATATAATAGCGCGATAAGTCGTATCAGCAGTCTGTATCCATTGTACTGATGTTGGAACTGTCAGCCTATAGCTATCACCATCATCGGTCGTAAAAGCTACTACTTGCTTACTACCATTGACCGTTACCTCACCCATGTCAGCCATCATGAGTGAGTACTTGCCCTGACCTTTCTCGTAACTGTCTGTTTCGCAAGAGAAAAGCAAAAAGGTAAGAAGGCAAAAAGGTATAATATAATTCTTCATAGCGGTCGCCAATTATTCACTTTTCACTGTTCACTGTTCACTAGGGCGAAGCCCGCTTTCATATAGTTACGTAAGGGGTTGGCGTACATCGTCAGCATACGCTCGCGTAAAAAAGCTTCGTCCTTGTTAGGGAGCTTAATCTTCGCCAGTTGCCCCTGCAGATACTGCTCGAATCGGTCTTTATCCTGCTGAGTATAGTGTTTGGCATATGCCTGCGTGCCCTCCAATTCATCCAATGCGATATAGTTGCAAGGATAGAGATTGTAGCCACGATAGATTTCACGGTCCATCCGTTCAGCGAGAGCCTTGAACCATTCCGTCTTGGGAAGGTCGGCAAGTTCGTCAATCCACATATTGACTGGTGCAGCACAGTTGTAATGCACATGTCCCTTATAGCCAAAGATGCCCGTCTTCATATTATCAAGATCGTCCTGACGCGACTTCTTGAAGTTAGGATTGTCGCGTTTCTGCTGGAATTCTTGTGCCTTGAGATAATCACAAGGGTCAAACTCATAGCTAATGGTGAGGGGAACGATGTTCAGTTCCTTGATATCGCCTCCCATGGCCAACATCTTAAGAACGGCATCCTGCGTATGGTCACTAGAGTCCTTAGCTCTGCCCTCGCGCTGCGCAATCCAAATATTCTCATGCTTCTGGGTGACAGCATAGTGGATATAGCGACTCATTAACTGCGAGGCGGCCATCGTCTCGCGCAGTGACAGACCACGTCGAACGGTGAAGGCCTTGTTCATGCGTACCAAACGCTTAATCCAAGGATAAATGAGCAGGTTGTCGCCAATGCCGATTTCGACTGTGGTGGGATAGCCGGCATTTACCAACATCACGTCAAGAAAGGCTGAGTCGAGCACGATATCGCGATGATTGGACACGAAGGTGTAGCGTAGCGTCTTGTCCGTCGGAAGTAATTTATCCTCAAACGTGCAGCCATCAGTATGCTTGCGGATAATATGCCACACTATGGGCTTCATGAAGCGCTTTTGGAAGTCAAGCGGTGTCTTCACCCCTATAAATGCCAACTTCAGCAATCCATTGCGTAAACTTTTAGGCAACCAGGGAACAAAACCCTTCAACATCACTGAGAATTGGCGATCATTGAGCAAATCGTTGAAGGCCTGCTTCATCTCCCCTGCCTCATACGGCCTAATTTCATCAAACTCCTTGATATCGTACGCCATTACGGTAGCAAACTATTCACTTTTCACTATTAACTTTTCACTAGGGCGAAGCCCGCTTTTAGAATTGATTCTCAACAATGTCCGTCAGTACATCCTTCATCTCCATGCCAGCAGCACGCACCTGCTGAGGAATAAAGCTGGTGGGCGTCATACCTGGCGTTGTATTGACTTCGAGCATAAAGATCTTACCCTCCTTAGAGATGATGTAGTCGATACGGATGATACCATTACAGTGCAGGATATCATAGATATGACTGGTGATTTCACGCACACGACGGGTGATATCATCCGACAAGCGCGCTGGTGTAATCTCCTGTACCTGGCCATTGTATTTGGCATCATAGTCAAAGAACTCATTATTCGTCACGACCTCAGTAGCAGGTAGCACCACCGACTTCTCTCTGGTCTTATAGACACCGATAGATATTTCTGTACCATCCAGGAATTGCTCGACCATAATCTCGTCACTTTCCAACATGGCCTTACGAATGGCAGGGGCCAACTGGTCCTTGTTCTTCACTTTCGAGACGCCAAAAGAGCTACCGTCAGCAGCAGGTTTGACAAAACAAGGCATACCGATACGACGCTCTATTTCATCATCGCTCACCAACTGCTCGTAGCCCTGACGGATGAGCAGAGAGTCAGCCACAGCCACACCATAACCACGTAGATATTGGTTGAGCACGAACTTATCGAATGTCATAGCCTCAACTAGCACGCCACTGGTAGAATAAGGAATATCTATCAAGTCAAAGTAACCCTGCAGAATACCATTTTCACCAGGAGTACCATGAATCGTGATATAGGCATAGTCGAACCATTTGGCCTTGCCGTCCTCCACAAACGAGAAGTCGTTACGGTCAATACGTGCAGTAATACCGCCAGGCAGTTCGACGTGCCAGTCTTGTCCCTTAATGTCGACAATATAAACATTGTAACGTTCCTTGTCGAAGAAAGAATAAAGTCCTTGTGCAGAGCGCAACGATACATCGTGCTCAGAAGAGTCACCACCACAGACGATGGCAATGTTACGTTTCAGTTGTTTCATATTATTTTATTTATTCGTTATTTCGTTATTACGTTATTCCGACATTACGGCATTACGAGTATAATTTCGCCATTTATCTATGAGTGCCGCCATATCGTCAGCCAACTCACTGGTGAAGTCCATCTGCTCGTGGGTCACAGGATGTACAAAACCCAAGGTCTTGGCATGTAAAGCTTGTCTGGAACAGAGCTTAAGGCAGTTTTGAATATAGGCTTTATAGCTAGCCGTACGTTCGCCACGCAAAATCTCCATGCCGCCATAACGCTCGTCGGCAAACAGCGGATGACCGATATGCTTCATGTGGGCACGAATCTGATGGGTACGTCCCGTTTCCAACCGACATTCCACCAATGTGGTATAGCCATAGCGTTCCAAGACACGGTAGTGGGTGACGGCGGTTTTGCCGACCTCCCCTCCAGGCGGGAATACTGCCATACGCTGACGATCTTTCGGGTCACGCCCAATGTTACCTTCTATACGACCTGAATCTTCGGTGAAGTTACCCCACACCAGGGCGACATAGCTACGGTGCGTGTCGTGATTGAAAAACTGGGCACCCAACTCTGTCTTGGCCTCAGGTGTCTTCGCAACTACCAGCAGACCACTAGTATCCTTGTCGATACGATGAACCAAACCCACGCTGGGGTCGTTTGGGTCATAGGTAGGCAGATTACGCAGATGCCACGCAATGGCATTGACCAACGTGCCATGAAAGTTGCCCACGCCAGGATGTACCACCAACCCTGCGGGCTTGTTGACGACCATCAATTGGTCGTCCTCATAGACGACATCCAAAGGAATATCTTCGGGCTCTATCGTGGTATCGTAATGTGGCCGGTCGAGCATTAGCGTAATGACATCACCCGGACGTACCTTATAATTACTTTTGACTGGTGTGCCATTCACCTGAATGAAACCGGCATCGGCTGCTTTCTGGATACGATTGCGCGACGAATGTTGCACATGCTCTGACATGTATTTGTCAATACGCACTGGCTCTTGCCCACGGTCAACCTCCATGCGCAGATGCTCATACAGTTGGCCATCAGTATCCGACGCAAGATCTACATCGTCTAGCAATTCAATATCATCCAGTTCTTCAGTCATCACTTTCTCTTATTCGCTCTTTTCCGCTACAGGAGGTTCCGTCACTTCCTCAAAATCGTCAACATCACCATCGCTCGAGAACTCTGAAGAGTTGTCAGCATCGACATAGTCCACATCGTCAGAGTCGTCAAAGGCACCACTGCCAACCATCAATGTTAACGGATAATCAATAGGGACACGGTCACCGTTGGAAATTCTGCGACCACGACACAGAAGACCATATACCCAGTCTTTCTCTCCCGTCACACGCTGTGCAGGCATCAGACGGAAGCCCAAAGCCGTCAGTTTGGCTTCTGCCTCGCGCAGGCTACTATTATCAACGATATCTGGGATGGCAAATGTCGGTGACGAAGGTGAGTTCACCGTCACATAAATAGTATGTCCCTCCTTGACTTTCTGTCCATGACCAGGCACCTGAGCCAAGATACAGTCTGCAGGCATCGCCTTATTGTAGCCCGAATCGCTAACCACAATATTCAAACCCTTTTCTTGCAATAACAAATAAGCCTTTTGGTAGCGCATACCCTTCAGCTCCGGCACTTCTATGCCTTCGCCATGATGTGTGTAGAAATCTAGTCCATAGCCCACACCCAAGCATAGCAATACGACCACTAAAGCCATAGCAAGCAAGTTCAACAATACGAAACGGCTGCACACTTTTTTAAAGAATTCCTTCGCGTCCATTAATATATAATATGTATTCAAGGAGCAAAAGTACAAAGAAATATTGAGACAACAAAAAAAATTGGGTATATTTATTGAAAATACACCCAATCCGTGATGCTCGTCAGATACAGTTAACTTCTTACGGCCCTTAGCGCGGCGAGAAGCCAGTACGCGACGACCATTCTTAGTTGCCATGCGCTCGCGGAAACCATGCTTGTTCACGCGGCGACGATTGTGCGGCTGAAATGTTCTTTTCATTGTTCTATCGTTATTTTATTTGTTGAAATTCGTCGATTCGGGCTGCAAAATTACATAATTATTTCTAATTGTGCAAGTTTTGAGTGATTTTTTCTTCAAAATTTATTCATTTTTCACGGAAATGTTGTACCTTTGCACCCGCAAAATGACAATTTACATATTATATTAGCATATTTTTTATGATTAATTCACAAGACATCAAGAAGGGAACCGCCATTCGTATGGACGGTGCCATTTGGGTTTGCATCGACTTCCAGCATCGCAAGCCAGGTAAGGGTAACACCATCATGAACATCAAGTTGAAGAACGTTACTGACGGACGTGTGCTGGAGCGCCGTTACAACATCGGTGAGAAGCTGGAAGACGTTATCATCGAACACCGCGACTACCAGTACCTCTATGAGGATCAGGAAGGTCGTATCTTTATGAATCAGGAGACTTTCGAGCAGATTCCCATCGCCAACGACCTCGTTATCGGTCATGAGTACATGAAGGAAGGCGACGTCGTATCTGTTGTCAGCGACACGACTGACGGTACCATCCTCTATGCTGAGATGCCCGTTAAGACTATCTTGAAGGTGACACACTCTGAGCCCGGCATCAAGGGCGACACCGCTACCAATACCCTGAAGCCCGCTACACTGGAGACTGGCGTTGAGGTTCGCGTTCCTCTGTTCATCAACGAGGGCGACCTGATTCAGGTTGACACTCGCGATGGTTCATATCTGGCTCGCGCTAAGGAGTAATGAAATACTCGATAATCGTCCCTGTATATAATCGTCCTGACGAAGTGGACGAGTTGCTTGAGAGCCTTTGCTCTCAAACACTTAAGGACTTCGAGGTAGTGATTGTTGAGGACGGTTCACAGAAACCTTGCAAGGATGTTTGCGATAAGTACGCAGACATCCTTGATTTGCATTATTACAATAAGGAGAACAGCGGACCAGGCCAGAGCCGTAACTATGGTGTAGAACGAGCCCAAGGTGAGTATGTTATCGTACTCGACTCTGATGTGGTGTTGCCCAATGATTATATGAAGGCCGTAGACACAGCGCTAACAGCTAATAAGCAACAGCCAATAGCTGCCTTTGGCGGTCCCGATGCAGCACACCCCTCCTTTACTCCAATACAAAAAGCCATCAGCTATTCGATGACCTCTTTCTTTACCACGGGTGGCATTCGCGGAGGCAAAGCCAAACTCGACAAGTTCTATCCCCGTTCGTTCAATATGGGCATCCGCAAGGATGTCTATCAAGCGCTGAGTGGTTTTTCAAAGATGCGCTTTGGCGAGGATATCGACTTCTCGTATCGTATTGTAGAAGCAGGACACAATCCCCGTCTATTCCCAGAGGCGTGGGTATGGCATAAGCGCCGTACGGACTTCCGCAAATTCTTTCGTCAGGTGTATAATAGTGGTATAGCCCGCATCAATCTTACAAAACGTCATCCCGGAACACTGAAGTTGGTACATTTACTACCCACAGTCTTCACTTTGGGTGTCATCGCCTGCCTACTATTGTTCTTAACTGGTGCAGAACTATGGTTGGAAGGCGAGTGGTTGGATGCTCACGACCTTCGTCCCTATGACAACATGCATCAAGGTGTAGGCTTTGTCTTCTGTGTGCTAGGGCTATTCCCATTGCTCTTCTATAGCACAGTGATTTTCATCGACTCCAGCATCCGCAACCGCAGCCTTTGGGTTGGCTTACTCAGTATTCCTGCCGCCTTCACACAGTTGATGGGCTATGGATTCGGCTTCATTGTAGCGTGGTGGAAGCGCTGCGTACTGAAACAGGACGAGTTTACGGCCTTCGAGAAGAATTTCTATAAGTAATGGAAAAACTCAATATCAATCAGTGGGCTGAGGAGGACCGTCCCCGCGAAAAACTGGAACGATTGGGAACCCAAGCATTGAGCGATGCAGAACTGTTGGCCATACTGATCGGGTCCGGGTCACCTCAGGAAGACGCTGTGTCGCTAATGAAGCATATCCTGAACGATTGCAACAACAATCTGAACACCTTGGGCAAGCTCACCATCCACGACCTTTGTCGGTATAGTGGTGTGGGACCAGCCAAGGCCATCACCATTCTGGCAGCTTGCGAACTTGGCAAACGCCGTCAGTTGGAGACTGTCGAGGAACGGCCTGATATCGGGACGGCTACACGCATCTACAACCACATGCACCCCATCTTGCAGGACAAGGACGTAGAAGAGTTCTGGATTCTGCTGATGAATCAGAACCACCGCCTCATCAAGAAGGTATGTATAGCCCACGGAGGCATCAGTGAGGTCAGTGTCGATATCCGTATTATTATCCGCGAGGCCGTGTTGGTCAATGCCACCATCCTGGCTGTCTGCCACAATCATCCGTCAGGCAGTCTGGTTCCCAGTCGTATGGACAACGACCTCACCCACTCTATCCAGAATGCCTGCAAACTGATGCGTATCCGCTTCCTCGACCACGTCATCGTCACCGATGGTGCCTACTACAGTTATCATGAGGAAGGACTGGTGTAGTGATGGAAGATGGATGATGGATGATGGAAGATGGAAGATGGATGATGGAAGATGGATGATGGATGATGGAAGAAGTAAGAGATGAGAGGTTAGAGATATGAGCATTATAGATATTATCCTTTTGGCTGTAGCTCTGGCAATGGACTGCTTGACGGTATCCATCGTCAGCGGCCTAACCGCCCGGGACGGTCAAGCTACTGAAACCAGATGGCTTTACCGCATGGCCTTCCTCTTTGGCTTCTTTCAGGCCTTCATGCCACTGTTAGGCTGGCTGGGCATCATACATTTCGAGACCTATATGGAAGCCTACGACCATTGGATAGCCTTTGGTTTGCTGGCATTCATCGGGGGCAAGATGGTATGGGAGAGCTTTGGTGACGACGAAGAACAACACTTCAATCCCTGCCTGCTACACACACAGTTGCTGCTGGCCGTTGCCACCAGCATCGATGCCCTGGCCGTAGGCGTCTCCTTCGCCTGTACGGGCTATACCCAGCTGTCAGACCTCACCCTGCCTCTTATAATTATAGGCATCGTCTCTTTCCTGTTCAGCATTATGGGCTATCACTTAGGACACCGTTTTGGCAAGCCCATCACAAAGCTGATGAAGCCTGAACTCGTGGGTGGTCTCATCCTTATCGCTATTGGACTTAAGATTTTGCTATCATCGATGAATACTACAACACCATAATAGAACAACAAATGAATACGGAAGAAAAGAAAGAACTCGAGTTGCTTCGCGAAGAGGTAAACCGTATTCGTGAGGAAGTGGACCGTCTGACAAAAATGAACGTCAGTCTGGCTGCAGGTTCTGAAAGCCTGCTGAAACGTAACATGGATCTTTACACGGGTAGCGTGGAATATAGTGAAGAGGATTTGCACGAGAAGTAAAAATCGCTGTAAAATAACTAAGATGGCAGGTACCTGTCACCTGCCATCTCATTCGTTGCCATCACGTTCTAGAGAGGCAAATTTAAGCATCTATTAGTGGGCATAATAGCCTTCGACCAGTTGTGCTACCTTCTGAATGTTGAAGTAATCGTTGTAATCCAGTTCGTAGGTGGGCACAATGCCTGCATCAATGTTTTCGCCCTTCTGGTTGTTCAGACGACCCCTATGCGTCGAATAGCGATAGCCGAAACCATCGGCTGAGGGGTTGTAAAGCACGCAGCACGAACCGCCACCCGACCGCTGGCCTAGCAGGGGAATGCCGTAGTCCTTGAGCAGGGCGGGCAGCATGTTGCCACACGAAAAACTGCAAGGACTGATGAGCAGGGCAAAGTTCAGGTCGTACTTCACCTCGGCATCCTTCTCGTCGAACTTACCATCCAGATTGCGGTCGACGTCGTAGGAACACTTCATCTTCTGGCCCGTCAGCGTGTTCTCGTAGAGGAAGTCAGCCTTGTTACTGAAAATGGAAGTGACGAACATGACAACATCCGACGAGCCACCACCATTGGTCGAGATGTCGAGCACGAAATTCTTGACTTCAGGGTCGTTCTCAGCCTTCTCAAGCGCATCGGTCAGTGCTACCAGCCAGTCGTCGGGATAGTCGGCAACAGTGGGTTTGAGACCTTCACCCTTGTAGAACTTACGCCAGCCGGAGTCGTCGCACAAGAACGAGTCGAACCAGCAATAGACCGTTTCACCCTCTTTGTAGTACTTAACGCCATCACCCATCTTCTCCGTACGCTTCTCATTCAAAAGGACACTAAGGCGGTATCGGTCGATTAAGGCCTGTTCAACGCCAGCATATTCAGGACAATACGTATCGAATTCTTTGCGCTTGGCATTTTTGACAGCATTCATCTCTGACCAGAAGGTGCTCTCTTTATCTATCTGGCTGATAACGGTTACGTCGGTATAAGTATGTCCACCATCGTTCAGCAGATAGCCTAACGTAGTGGTGCCAGCAATATATTCGTACATGTTCTGCGACTTCAGCAGTTCACGCGTCATCTGACCAGCTTGTCCGTAATCCAGCAAGGCCTGATCCAGGCCCTTCTCCTTCAGCCCTTTGTTCTCCAAGAGCGTGCGTCCTGGGTAGCCGAATAAGTTGGTCAGCGTAAAGCAGAGGTTCTTGTAGGCGAAGTCGGCCATGTCAGCAGTACGCGTCTCGTTCAGGATGGGTGCAATGAATTGCTGCGGATAGCCGTCATTCAAACTGTATGCACCGTTGGGTGCCACCATCACGGTCTGTCCGTTGAAGCATGCCATGTGCATATAGCCGTCGACATAGAGGTCGGCAATCGTGGCAAAGGGGAAATATACATTCGCGTCGTCGGCCCTCAGGTCGATGTCGAATTTGCCATAGTCCAGCGCCACATGCACTTGCTGGGGTGTTTTCTCCAACGACTTCCAGCGGATGATGGGCAGTGCGTCATAGACGGTATTGGGCATACCTGGCTGCACCATACCCATCATATTGGTAAAAGCCTCATAGTCGTCGCTCTCGAAGACGTCCTTTGCCACGTCAACTGTTGCCGAGCCACAGGGACTGGTCAGCGCATACTGATTGTCAGCAGTCTTCGTCACCTGTACGGTTGTACCAGGATACATGATGCGTTGGAAGTCGCTGATGCTGACATACGCCACGTTGGGCATGTCGTTATAAAAGCGCAGCATCACCGTGCCCTGTGACTCACCATTGGGAGTCACGACAGGCGCCATGCGTTCCACATAGTCTTTCTGGTCGGGATTGACGGGTTCGGGTACTGGGTTGTCGTCTATAGAACAAGCAGACAACACGAAAAGGGCTATCAGCTGGCAGAGCAGCGGATGCAGGTGTAATTGTTTAGGCATAATCAGCATTGTCTTATTTTTATCAAACTTCAGCCTTTCTGACTGTCCTTGTTGCGGATTTCCACGCGACGGATTTTGCCACTGATGGTTTTGGGTAGTTCGTCGACAAACTCGATGATACGAGGATATTTATAAGGCGCCGTCTCTTTCTTGACATGCTGTTGCAGCTCTTTGATGAGGTCGTCACCAGCCTTGTCTTTCCACTCCTTGCCTAATACGACTGTAGCCTTGACCACCATGCCGCGGATGTCATCAGGTACACCCGTGATAGCACACTCTACGACAGCAGGATGGGTCATCAAAGCCGACTCTACCTCGAACGGACCAATGCGATAGCCTGAAGACTTGATGACGTCGTCGATACGACCCTCAAACCAGTAGTAGCCGTCTTCGTCACGCCATGCCATATCACCCGTATGGTAGATACCGTCGTGCCAAGCCTCGCGAGTCTTCTCCTCGTCGCGATAGTAGCCTTTGAAGAGACCGATAGGCTTCTTGTCGCCTACACGGATAACGATTTCACCCTTTTCACCATCTTCACATGAGGTGCCATCAGCACGCAACAGGTCGATATCATACTGAGCATTGGGAATACCCATCGAACCAGGCTTCGGCGTCATCCAAGGGAAGGTGCCCAGGGTCATCGTGGTCTCCGTCTGTCCAAAGCCTTCCATCATCTGGATGCCTGTCTTTTCCTTGAACTTATCAAAGACTGCAGGATTTAAAGCCTCACCAGCTGTCGTACAGTATTCCAGTGATGACAGGTCATACTTAGACAGGTCTTCGCGTATCATAAAGCGATAGATAGTAGGTGGGGCGCAGAAGCTAGTCACATGGTATTTCTCCATTTGTCGCAACAGGGTGTCAGCATTGAACTTCTCGTGGTCAAAGACGAAAACCGTAGCACCAGCGAACCATTGTCCGTAGAACTTACCCCACACAGCCTTACCCCAGCCCGTATCAGCTACGGTGAGATGGAGTGAGCCCTCATGCAGATTGTGCCAGAACACACCTGTGGTGAGATGGCCCATGGCATACAAATAGTCGTGTGCCACCATCTTGGGCTCGCCACTAGTACCAGAGGTAAAGTACATAATCATCGTGTCGTCGTTCTCATTGACGAAGGCTGGACGCTGGAACTTAGGTGCCTGCTGCCATTCGGTCTTCCAGTTATGGAAGCCTTCTTCGTCGCGCAGTGTGATATACTGCTTCACCGTAGGACTCTCAGGCATGGCCAGCTTGATCTGACTGATGATATAGTCGTCGTCGGCACAGATAATGGCCTTCACTGAGGCGCGTGTATTACGATAGACGTAGTCGTGCTTGGTCAGCATGTGGGTAGCAGGAATCACAATAGCACCTATCTTACACAGAGCCAACATGATGACCCACCACTCGTAGTGACGCTTCAGGATGAGCATCACAGGATCGTTCTTGCCAATGCCTAACGAAAGAAGATACGAAGCAGCCTGATCGGTCTGTTCCTTTAATTCGCCATACGTCGTGCGAATCTCTTCGCCCTGATCGTTAGTCCAAAGGATAGCCAACTTCTCGGGGGCCTCCTCAGCCCACGCGTCCATGACGTCGTAGGCAAAGTTGAAGTTCTCAGGGATGATGAACTCCAAGTTCTTGTTGTAATCTTCGACAGACTTGAAACTCGTCTGCTTTAAAAATCTCTCTATCATGTTTTGTCTAGTTTATTCTACAGTGAATGCGAGGAACTTGACGGCCTTGTCGCCAACAGCCAGCATGCCATGAGGTTTGGTAGAATCGAAATAGATGCTGTCACCCTCTTCAAGGATAATGGTCTTACCAGCAATATATAGCTCCATTTTACCCTCCAGTACCATATTAAACTCCTGACCAGGATGCGTATTCTTATAAATGGTATGGGCTTCGGGCTTAGGCTCAACAGTAACGATGAACACATCGGCCTTGTGGTTGACAAAACCACCCACCAGCGACTGATACTTATATGCCTTCGTACGCTCGATAGACATACCTTGTCCCTTACGTGTCACATAGTATGACTTCATATGGGGGGCTTCAGCAAAAATCAGTTCTTCTGTCGACACGCCATACTTGCGAGCTATCTTCATCAGATTCGAGATGGTGATATCCAACTCGCCCTTTTCTATCTGTTCATACTTGTCAGTACTGATGCCTATCGTTTCAGCCATCTCACTAACGGGAACATCGAGCACGTCGCGCAATCCGCGCAGACGCTCGCCAATCTGTTTCAGTTGTTCGTCCATAATTATTTTGCTCCAGCTTTTAATCCTTTAATAACACTTGACGTGAAGCCTGCATGCTCCATTTCGTTAAGGCCCTTGATGGTGACGCCACCAGGCGTTGTCACCAAGTCGATGGCTGCTTCTGGGTGCAGACCAGTGGCCTCTAACAACTCGACAGCACCTTTCATCGTCTGCATCACAATCTGTTTGGCATCGTCAGCCTTGAAGCCCAACTCTACACCACCCTCCGCCGCGGCACGGATATAGCGCATAGCATAGGCAATACCACAAGAAGCCAGCGTCGTGCCAGCGCCCAAATGCTGTTCATCAGTCATGATGCTCTTTCCCATAGAGTCAAACAGATTCTTGACGACATCAATTTGTTGGGGCTCAACAGCAACAGCAGGGGCAATGAAAGTCATAGAAGCTAATTGGGCTATAGCAATATTAGGAATGACCAAGAATGTCGGAATCATCTTGCCGCCATCCTTCGTCATCCACTCTTTGATGCTCTCTGATTTCACACCAGCAGCTACCACAATCAGTATCTGCTTATCATAGTCCATCACCTCACAAATACCTTTCAGCACCTGTTCAACCAGCCAAGGCTTTACTACCACACACACAACGTCAGCACCCTGTGCAGCCAACTGGTTGCTAGGAGTGGCCGTAATGCCCATATCAGCAAACTTATCGCGAGAAATACGAGAAGGATCTGCAATACAGATGTCTTCATTCTTGATATAATCGCCTTTAATAAGGCCCTCAGCCATAGCTCCACCCATGGCTCCTGCTCCAATGATGCTTATCTTCATTTTTATGACGTTATTACGTTATATCGTTATGCCGTTATAACAAGTTTAATACCTTTGTTAGTTTCTCAATAAATTCATCTGCCTCCTGCTTCGTTAGACAAAGAGGTGGCAGCAGGCGGAGGATATTCGTACCTGCACAGCCCGTAAAGCAATGTTCACTATAGATCAGGGGCTGACGAACATCCTTATGAGGAATGTCGAGGTCTATACCTATCATCAGACCACGACCACGGACATCTTTGATATGAGGATTGTCAATCTTCTTAAGCTGAGTCATCAGGTAGTCGCCCACCTCGCGAGCGTTCTCAACCAAGTTCTCCTGCTCAAAGACATCAAGCACAGCCAGCGCAGCAGCACAAGCCAGATGATTACCACCAAACGTGGTACCCAACTGTCCATAGACGGGCTTGAAGTCTGGCGAAATCAGTACGCCACCCATAGGAAATCCATTGGCAATACCCTTTGCCACTGTGATGATGTCAGGTTTGATGCCTAACCACTGGTGGGCAAAGAACTTACCGCTTCGACCATATCCACACTGAATCTCGTCACATATCAATATAGTGCCATGCTGCTTACAAGCTTTTGCAATACCTTGAGCAAACTCCTCAGTAACCATCTGGATGCCACCAACACCCTGGATGCACTCTAAGATGACAGCACAGACATCACCCTTCTGCAACTCAGCTTCCCAAGCTGGCAAATCATTCAGGGGCAGATAAGTGACGTGGCTATTATCGTTGATGGGTGCAATAATCTTGGGATTGTTGGTCACCTCGACAGCCAATGATGTTCGTCCATGAAAGGCTTTCTGAGCTGACAGCACACGAGTACGTCCATTAGTGAAAGAAGCCAGCTTCAGCGCGTTCTCATTAGCCTCAGCACCACTATTAATCAGAAACAACTGATAGTCGTCGTAACCACTAATCTTGCCCAATCGCTCTGCCAACTGCACTTGCAACTTGTTAATCACCGAGTTAGAGTAGAAGCCTATCTGCCCTAACTGCTCTGTCACCTTCTGGATGTAGTGTGGATGTGAATGGCCTATTGAAATAACCGCATGGCCACCATACAGGTCAAGATATTCCTGACCCTTGTCATCCCATACTCTGCAGCCTTTACCCTTCACGATGTTCACATCGAACAGGGGATAAACATCAAATAGTTTCATCTTTTCGATACACTTGTGATAATTGCGTGCAAAGGTACGAAAAACCACTGATATTCTGCAACTTTCTTCTCTCTTTTTTACATTTTTTGCCATCTTGTTGCATAAACATACAAGATTATAGTGATTATTTACCCATTTCTTTGTACCTTTTCGTTTTACGAGAAGATACTTTCGCTCGACAATAAAAACAAAAAGCGTTTTTGTTTTGTATTGTCCTCGCTTATTCGTACCTTTGCACCAGAAATGAAGATTGGAACAATAGAATATGGTGAGCGCCCCATCTTCCTAGCACCTATGGAAGATGTGACGGATATAGGTTTCCGCATGCTGTGCAAGCGGTTTGGTGCAGCTATGGTGTATACAGAGTTCGTGAGTGCAGAAGCATTGGTACGTGACGTCAAGTCGACAGTGAAAAAGTTGACGATTAGCGACGAGGAACGACCTGTGGGCATTCAGATTTATGGACGTGACATCGACGCAATGGTAGAGGCTGCCAAGATTGTAGAACAGGCTGGGCCTGACGTTATCGACTTGAACTTTGGCTGTCCAGTGAAAAAGGTGGCAGGCAAAGGTGCTGGTGCTGGCATGCTGCAGAACATTCCCAAAATGCTGGAGATTACACAGAAGGTGGTAGATGCTGTCAGCCTGCCCGTCACTGTCAAAACCCGTTTAGGATGGAACCACGAACAACTCATCATCACCTCACTGGCAGAGCAACTGCAACAATGTGGCATACAGGCGCTTACCATTCATGGTCGAACACGTAGTCAGATGTACACAGGCCAAGCAGACTGGACGCTAATAGGTGAAGTCAAGAAGAATCCCAACATCCATATTCCCATCATTGGTAATGGTGACATCAAGTCGCTGGACGATGCAGACAAAGCGTTTGACACCTATGGTGTTGATGCCGTGATGATTGGACGCGCCACCTTTGGCTGTCCCTGGATATTCAGCAGGAAAGAACTGACACTTGACGAAAAGATTGATGTGTTGGAAGAACAGCTGCGCATCAATGTAGAACGCATTGACGAGTATCGAGGCATTCTGCATACACGTCGTCACCTAGCTGCATCACCCGTATTCAAGGGCATTCCCAACTTCCGCGAAACTCGCATCCGTATGTTGAGGGCAGAGAAAAAGGATGACCTATTGGCCATCCTTGAACAATGTCGCGAGTTATTGAGGACAACAAGCGAGTAGGTCGTTATTTCTTCTTGCTTTCTATCAATTGCAAGGCACGCTGCACAGCATCGTTGGTCTCATTGAAGATGGTAAAGTATTCGTCCATGTTCCAAAGGTCACGAGCTATCAGGGCCTTCAACTGCAAACTAAGATAAGGTAACGTCTTTTGCAACTCGTCATCATCCTTTGGCGTAATCTTCTGCTTCTCGCCTTCAGCCTTGATGTGGTCTATCAGCTGTTGGGGAACCTCAAACTTCTGACGGAAGTCTTCGAAAGACGTATATTCCTGTTGCAACTGCTTACGATGCTCATCGACATAGCGCAGATTAGCATTGATAATGATGCTCTTAGCCGCTAATTGACGATGGTATTTTGTGTATTTAAGTGTGTCAAGGGGAACAAACTCATCAGGCATAATACCTCCACCACCATAGACTACACGATGATTTTTTAGTGTATAGTACTTGAGGGAATCAGCAAAATGCACACTGTCAGCACTCATCAGTTCACCACTCTTCAAACGATTGTACACATCCATTTGGTAGTCCTTCTGCTTTCCTTTCTCGTAAGGTTTCTGGATGCAACGACCTGAAGGCGTATAGTAATGGGCTATCGTCAGACGAATCATCGAGCCATCAGGCAAATCAATAGGACGCTGAACCAATCCCTTGCCGAAGGTGCGACGTCCAACCACCAGTCCACGATCATGATCCTGAATGGCGCCAGATACGATTTCAGCTGCTGACGCTGTATAGCTGTCGACAAGGACTATGATTTGTCCTTTCTCGAACAGTCCACCACCCTTGGCCTTATATTCCATACGCTTGACAGTACGTCCATTGGTATAGACTATCAATTCATCCTTCTGTAGCAATTCGCTGGCTATATCAACAGCTGCCTGCAGATAACCTCCACCATTCTCCTGCAAGTCTAACACCAATGTCTTCATGCCTTGCTTCTTCAGTTTTTTCAGACTCTCGCAGAACTCATCGTGCGTAGTAGCACCAAAACTGCCAATACGGATATAGCCTACATCCTTGCGCAACATGTAAGTAGCATCTATCGACTTGACAGGAATCTTGTCGCGCGTAATGACAAATGTCAGAGTATCGCTGATGTCGCGACGTACGATGCCTAGTTTGACCTTCGTGCCCTTAGGACCACGCAGGCGCTTCATGATTTCCTCTTTCGACATCTTGACACCAGCAATCGTCGTGTCGTTGACGTATACGATACGGTCGCCTGCTATGATGCCCATCTTCTCTGAGGGGCCTCCACTGACAGGCTGGATGACAAGCAACGTATCCTCAACCATATTAAACTGGACACCAATACCTTCGAAATTACCTTGAAGAGGTTCATTCATCTCTTTCACCTCTTTGGGAGTGGAATAGCTAGAGTGAGGGTCGAGCTTCTCTATCATGCCACGAATGCCATCCTCCACCAGTTTCTGTTCGTCAACACTATCTACATACAGGTTCGAGATGGCCAGTTCAGCAATCTGTAACTTACGCAGCGGAGAGTCTGCACCATTGTTGATGCGAATCTGAGCTGAGGCGTTTATGGTGAGTAGCGATGCCATCGCTACAAGCAAAACATACTTTTTCATTGTGTCTAGTCGTATTCTTCTTCTGGGCGATCTTCCTCAATAACAAGGTTGTCAATGATGAAGTTCTGACGCTCCATCGTGTTCTTACCCATATAATATTCCAATAGTTTCTGTACTTGGTCGTTCTTATGGAGGGTTACCTGCTCAAGGCGCATGTCTGGTCCGATGAAACCAGCGAATTCCTCAGGTGATATCTCACCCAGACCTTTGAATCGCGTGATCTCCGGATCTGGTGCCAAGTCCTGAATGGCTTTTAAACGCTCCTCCTCGCTATAGCAGTAGCGCGTCACAAAGTCGCCCTTCTTACCATCCTCACGCATCTCCTTGTTCTTAATCTTCGTACGTTTGTTACGAACACGGAATAAGGGCGTCTGCAGCACATAGACATGTCCCTTCTTGATGAGTTCAGGGAAGAACTGCAAAAAGAAGGTAATGATGAGCAGACGGATATGCATGCCATCGACATCAGCATCCGTTGCTACTATAACCTTATTATATCTTAAGGTGTCCAGACCCTCTTCGATGTCGAGGGCTGCCTGAAGCAGATTGAACTCCTCGTTCTCGTACACCACCTTTTTAGTCAGACCAAAGCTATTCAAAGGTTTACCACGAAGCGAGAAGACGGCCTGTGTGTTGACATCACGGCTCTTGGTGATGCTTCCGCTGGCCGAATCACCCTCAGTAATAAAGATACACGACTCTTCTTTGCGATCATTCTTCACATCTGAGAAGTGGATGCGACAATCGCGCAACTTTCGATTATGGAGATTGGCCTTCTTAGCACGGTCTCGAGCCAATTTCGTGACACCAGCCATTGCCTTACGCTCACGTTCTGACTCCTTGATTTTATTCTCGATGACCTCTGCCACATCCTGATGGATATGTAGATAATTGTCGACTTGCTGTTTGATGAAGTCGCCAACATATTTATTAATAGTATCGCCATCTGGCGACATCACCGTTGAACCCAGCTTGATTTTCGTCTGACTCTCGAAGACAGGCTCCTCCACATTGATGGCGATGGCTGCAACGATACCCGTTCGGATGTCGCCATACTCATATTTGCCAAAGAACTCTTTAATCGTCTTGGCGATATGCTCCTTGAAGGCACTCTGGTGGGTTCCACCCTGAGTGGTATGTTGACCATTAACGAACGAATAATATTCCTCACCATACTGATTGGCATGTGTAAAGGCTATCTCAATGTCCTCGCCCTGCAAATGAATAATGGGATAGAGTGCGTCGTTGGTCATACGATCCTTCAGCAAATCCTGAAGGCCATGACGCGAAAGGATGCGACGACCATTATACATGATGATCAGGCCCGTATTCAAGTAGGTATAGTTACGAAGCATATTTTCCACGATTTCATCGTGAAACTGATAGTTCTGGAACTTCGTATTATCTGGTTCAAAATAGATATAGGTACCATTCTCGTCCTGCGTAGGCTCTGTCACATCGGAGATAAGCTTACCACACTCAAAGACGGCCTTGCGCACCTTGCCTTCACGATAACTACGAACCTCGAAATGCGAACTTAAGGCATTGACAGCTTTCACACCCACGCCATTCAAGCCAATGGACTTCTTGAAAGCCTTGGAGTCAAACTTACCGCTGGTGTTCAGGATACTGACACTCTCAATCAGCTTGCCTTGGGGAATGCCTCGACCATAGTCGCGAACGGAGATGCGGAGGTTATCTTCCACATTGACTTCGATACGATCACCAGCCCGCATCTTGAATTCGTCAATCGAGTTATCGAACACTTCTTTCAGTAGCACATAGATACCATCTTCTGCTGAGCTACCATCACCCAAACGTCCAATGTACATACCTGGACGCAGGCGGATATGATCCAGACCTGAAAGGGTTTGAATGTTGTCGTCATCATACTTGACGACCTCTTCTTGGGGGATTATGTTATTCTCTTCTGACATAATTAGTTATGAAGGTAAGTCTAAAGACTCTTTTTATAGCATCTTCTGCGTTTATGTTGTTCATGCTCCAGATATTGCCACTGGCTCTGCACTTTCTCGTTGGTTTCCATCTCGACATTGGTCTCGCCCCACTTGAAGCCATATTTCTGATACCAAGGAATCAGATCGTAGAACAGGAGGGCGTTAGCACCTTTCTGCTGATATTCAGGCAGGATACCAATGAGCATCAGGTCCAGGCATTCGGCTTTATGGAACTTCAAGGCCCTCAGACAGTGCCACCAGCCAAAAGGCCAAAGACGTCCGTTCTTACATTTCTGCAGAGCACGTGTCATATTGGTAATACTGATGCCGATACCTACTACGTCGTGATCAGGCAAATTCCAGTCTTCTATCAGACACAGCATATTCATGTCGAGCATGGGGAAATACATCTTCAGGTACTCATCAATCTGTGCCTCCGTCATCTGTGAATAGCCGTAAAGATGACTAAACGACTTATTAACGACATCAAGAACCTTCCGTCCGTACTGTTCCTTGCCAAATACTTGACTGCGCTTTGGGTGCATGGGATGCAAATTATACCGTTTCATCACCATTTCTGCCACCTTCTTGAACTTCTCAGGCATACCCTCTTTGGGCACGTAAAGCTTATATTCCACGTAGTCGTTATCCTTTTCCCATCCGCCTAATTGCTCCATATGCTGTGGGTAGTAAGGATAGTTATAAATCGTTGCCATCGTGCCCAACTGGTCGAAACCTTCAATGAGCATACCTTCTGGATCCATATCTGTAAAGCCCAACGGGCCTACAATCTGCGTCATACCCTTAGAACGGCCCCATTTCTCAACAGCATCAAACAGTGCTCTTGACACCTCAATATCATCGATGAAATCGACCCATCCGAAACGTACACTGTCTGTTTCCCATCGCTCGTTGGCACGATGGTTAATGATGCCAGCTATACGACCAACAACCTTACCATCCTTATAAGCCAGGAAGTATTCTGCCTCGCAAAACTCAAAAGCGGCATTCTTATCTTTACTTAAGGTGTGCTTTTCGTCAGAATATAAGTTGGGGGCATCGTAGGCATTTCCACGATACAAGTCGTAATGGAGCTGGATGAAAGCATCAAGCTCACGCTTATTTGTTACTTTACGAATCTCTACTGATGGCATAAATGCATATTCTTTATTTAATTTTGCAAAGTTAAGAAAAAAAGCGCAAAGCGCCAAAAGAATTAACCAATTTTACGGCAAATAAAGAGCCTATGGGCTCCATCTGTCATTGTTGTGGCAAAGATATATACATCGCCACCATCCTTAAGTTTTAACTTTTTGCGCAATTGGTCGACGCTCATGGGAAAGTTACGGACAGCAATGTTGGCTCGTTCTATCTCCTTGAGCGCTGAACGTAACTCCAGCTTATTCATCGATGAAATGGCTGAAATTTGGAACTTGCGCCCAGGGAAATTGTCGATTTCATCGGAAGACAGGAAAAGATGAGAGTTGACAGATACCTGACGGACATGAAACCTCGATTCAATATCATCAAAACACCCTGCTTTCATGATGCTAGCGTTAGGCTCGTAGAGGAAGGACGTAGCAAAGGCATCGTCCGCTCCGTGCGGAAGGGCCGTCCGCTCGGAGCGGAAGACGTCTCCGCTCCGTGCGGATGAAGGGAGGGCAAATTCCGTCATTTCATCGTTATTAACGCAAACCACCCTTAAAGTCTCTTTTGGCTGATGAGTCAGCAATAGCAAGAGCTCCTTGCACTCATTGTCAACACTGACAATATGGACCTCACTGACACGAGCCATTAGATGTTGGCTGTTAGTCGTTGGCTTCTGGATATCTTCTACTGCCTTGCGCCAATCGAGCATAGGCGACAATTTCAACAGAATACGGTCTGCCTTCTTCATCAACAAAGGCAACAACTCGAGCACGTTGGGCGAACAATCCTCAATGCCGTATGTGCGTCCCCCATGCTCGTTTCTGCGAGCAGGATCGAGGAAAACAAGGCTTGCGTGTGGCATCGTAGTCAAGTACGTTGCTGTGTCACAGCAGCACACAGAGCAATCGTGCCCTAATACCTCGAAGTTGTTCGATGAAATGGCGCATAATTGCTCGTTTTGTTCAATATAGATACGCTGCTTAAACCCTTGAGACATCCAATAGAAGTCTACACCAAAACCTCCCGTCAGGTCAACAAAAGCATCATTCCCCTCGCCTTTTGGAGAGGGGTTCTCTCCTTGAGAGTGTGGCGTTGCATTGGAGATGAGGCTTGCCTTGTAACGGGCTGTCTGTTCAGAGGAGCATTGTTCCATATTAAGATGAGGGGGATAGACGATGTCATCGACTTCAGCCCACGAAGGCAACTTCCGTCGTGCCGTCTGTCGACCAGCAATCTGTTGCAGAGCCATCTGAAGGTCTACTGCCGTATCCTTCACGCCCTGCAAAGCAAGCTTTCGTACGTCGTCATCTGCATGCTGACGGATATACTCCCACGTCTTCTCATTGATTAACATGCTGCAAAGATAGTAAAAAACATTTAATTCCTTTCGTATTTCATTGTTTTTCGTTACCTTTGCACCGTATTAATACATTATTATTATGAAAATAGCTTTAATCGGCTACGGCAAAATGGGTAAGATGATAGAGCAAATAGCCCTGAGCCGTGGTCATGAGATTGTGAGTATTATCGACATCGACAATCAGGATGACTTCGACAGCGAGGCCTTCAAGAGTGCTGATGTAGCGATAGAGTTTACGGCTCCCCAGGCTGCATATGGCAATTATCTTCGTGCCTTTAAGCACCACGTGAAGGTGGTAAGCGGTAGTACAGGATGGATGAAGGAACATGGTGACGACGTGAAGCGCATGTGTTCTGAGGAAGGGCAGACGCTGTTTTGGGCATCGAACTTCTCCATTGGTGTAGCCATCTTCAGTGCTGTCAACAAGTATCTGGCGAAGATTATGAACCAGTTCCCTCAGTACGACGTCGAGATGGAAGAAACCCATCATGTACATAAGCTCGACCATCCTTCAGGCACTGCTATCACATTGGCGGAAGGCATTTTAGAGAACATCGACCGCAAAGAAGCTTGGGCTGAGGACACGACTGACCCCAAACTATTGCGCATCGATCATATCCGTCGCGGCGAGGTCGCAGGTATTCATACTGTTCGTTACGATTCTGAGGCTGACATCATCACGATTACCCATGATGCTCACTCGCGTCAGGGCTTTGCACTTGGTGCCGTACTGGCTGCAGAGTACACCAAAGATCATCAGGGATTGCTGACCATTTCAGACATGTTTAAATTTTAATAAGTGCCACCAAAAGATGTTAATATTTCATGCTTCACGCAACAAATATTCAGATGCGTAACGTCGAAAGCATGTAAACCAAGTATGATACAATCATGGAGAAAAAGAAAAAGCTGAATATGAAGGTGCAGTGGGCGAAGTTCATCTGCGTCTTGATATTGTACCTATTATTCCTTTACTGGGTAGGTTCATGGTGGGGACTGCTCGTCATTCCATTCATCTATGACGTTTATATTACCAAGAAAATCAAGTGGCAGTGGTGGAAGGAGTCTGAAGGACCTGTGAAGTGGGTGATGTCGTGGGTAGACGCCTTGGTGTTCGCCCTCGTAGCCGTCTACTTCATCAACCTGTTCTTCTTCCAGAATTACGTGATTCCATCGAGTTCACTGGAGAAAAGCCTCTTGACTGGCGACTACCTCTTCGTGTCGAAGGTCAGCTATGGTCCGCGTATTCCTGAGACACCACTGACAATGCCTCTAACCCAGCACACGATGCCCCTGTTCGAGTGTAAGTCATATATTGAGTGGCCCCACTGGGACTATCGTCGTGTCAAAGGATTGGGCAAGGTCCAGCTTAACGATATCGTGGTATTTAACTTCCCTGCTGGTGACACCATCTGCTCTGCACCCCAGTATCAGGCCTACGATTACTATCAGATGTGCTATCAGATTGGTTATCAGCTATATCCGCAACGTCCTGACCCTGACTCGCTCACACAGGAACAGTTACCTCGCTACTTCAATGCTATCTATCAGGCTGGTAAGCAGGCTATCGAGCAAAACCAGCAGGAATATGGTGTCATCGACACGCGTCCTACAGACCGTCGTGAAAACTACGTGAAGCGCTGTGTGGGTCTGCCAGGACAGACGTTGCAAATCAAAGATCACATCATCTACCTCGATGGAAAGGCCAATAAAGAGCCTGACAATGTGCAATACACCTATCATGTCAAGCTGAAAGACCGTCTGAACGATGACATCATGCAGGAGTTAGGCATTACGATGGAAGACCTCATGAGCCTCAACACCCAAGGTTACATGCCTCTGACCAACTATGCCGTTCAGGAGCTGAGAAAGCGCACTGATTTGGTAGAAAGCATCACACTCAACAGAGACAGCAGCGAGTTGGACATCTATCCACTGAATGGTAACATGCATTGGACGCGCGACAACTACGGTCCCATCTGGATTCCCAAAAAGGGCGAATCCATCGACCTGACGCTGAAGAATCTGCCCATCTACGAGCGCCCCATCCGTACCTATGAAGGTAACAAACTCGAGGTAAAGGATGGCAAGATATTCATCAACGATCAAGAGACCACGAAGTACACCTTCAAGATGGACTATTACTGGATGCAGGGCGACAATCGCCATAACTCTCTTGACTCGCGCTACTGGGGCTTCGTTCCTGAAGATCATATCGTTGGTAAACCCATCTTTATCTGGTGGAGCTCAGATCCTGATCGTCATGGATTCTCTGGCATCCGTTGGAATCGACTATTCCGCTTTGTAGACAATATCAAATAGTTGAGAGTTTAGAGAATGGCAAACTGGCTGAAGTACGTGATAGCATTTGCATCAGCATTCGCACTGATGCTTGCTATTCGTACGTTGGCGTTTTCCATACATATCATCAATGGCTCAGGCCTTTCTCCTGTCTTTCAAGATGGCGACCGCTTGCTAATTAACCGTTGCAGCTATGGTCTCCGCATTGAGGGAAATGGCATTCTGCCTTATAGCCGACTGATGCGTAGTCCTGTGAAACGAGGCGACATTGTCGCCTTTACCGTTCCCTGTGATTCCATCGCTGGGTTATATATCGCACGCTGCAAAGCCGTTCCTGGCGACACCATCAGTACACAAGAAGGTCCTCTGCTGGTGCCTGGTCTTAAGACCTGTGCCAAAGTAGACTATTACTGGTTGGAATCTATCAATCCCAGCAATCCTGCAGACTCGCGACACATTGGTTTCATCCCTGAGAGCCATATCATCGGAGAGGTCGTTTCTGTTCTGTACCATCGAAAAAACATTAGACTTCAATGACCACTGCTCTACTGCAAACGACCTACTTTGGTCCCATACAATGGTATCAGAAACTGTATCGCTACGACCATTGTTTGATAGAGCAGTACGACTCGTTTCAAAAGCAGACCTATCGCAATCGCTGTGTCATCGCGACTGCCAATGGTGTACAGGCATTGACTGTTCCTGTAGAACATTCTGACGACAAGGTGCTGACAAAGGATCTGCGTATCAGTGATCACAACCAATGGCGACGCGTCCATTGGAACGCCCTACAGAGTGCTTATAGCGAGAGCCCTTTCTTTGAATATTATGCAGATGACCTGCATCCGTTTTTCGAGAAGAAATACGAGTTTTTGCTCGATTTCAACGAAGCAATCCGACAGAAAGTCTGCGAACTAATTGACATCCATCCCAACGTAGAGTATACCTCAGAATACACATCAGACATCCAACATCAGACATCAGACATTACTGACTTCCGTGAAGTCATCAATGCCAAGCATCCACAGCCCGATGCTGAATTCAATGCGAAAACATACTGGCAGGTATTTCAGCACAAGCACGGATTTCTGCCCAACCTCTCGATACTTGACCTGTTATTTAATATGGGACCAGAATCTATTTTTTATCTATAGCACTTTAATTAAAACTCAAATTATTATGAAGAAAATTAGCTTAAAAGTGGCGGCACATTCTTCGCTATGAACTAATCCGATTCCTTTCATAGGATAAAAATTGCTACTATTAATACCTGCAACTGCTAGGATTAATAGTAGCAAATTTTTAATTTGTTACGTACGATTACTCGTGCACATAGAGATCCCATCCGAGATAGGTCTCGATAGCCTCGTTCAGGATGTCGACAACATCAGTACGACACATAGCGACATGGTGCTCAAAGCCATTCTTGCAGATGTACTTCATTAGCTTCTGCAGGTTATCAACCTTGGTAACTGCGATACATCCATCCATGCCGTAGGGGTCGTTGGTGATTTCACCCTTACCCAGATAAGCCTTGATAGTGCCTTTGGGGTCGTCAGTAGAGATACGGAAGAAGGTGAAGGGACCTTCTGATACCTTAGCATAAACGGCACCAAAGGTATTAATCTTACCAAGCGTGCGACCTAACACACCCAAAGGTCCGAGTTTCAGATCGCCATTGCCTACGAACTGCTTGGGGAAGTTACCACAGTGTGTGCAGACGCACTTGTTGCGATCCTCAGCGAAGTTGTTGTTCCAGTCGAGCAGGGCAGGAGCATTCTGCGAAGCCAGTGAGAGGGCATACATCGAAATGGCACCAGCTAGGTCTGTCTCGCAAGCAGCAGGGATGAGCTTGTTGCTGAGCATCGACATCGTCACGCAAGGTGCACAACCATAGTTTTGCTCCAGAGAATCCCAGCATTGGATGGCCACAGCCTGCACATCGTTGGCCTCAATCCAGTTCTCGACAGCGACACTGAATTTAGCCTGCAGTCCCAGTTTCTCCTTGTAGGAATCGGGCACCTTGGCATAGTTACAAGTACGGTTACACATCTCGATAAACTTAGGATCGTCGTCCTTAATCTTCTGAGCTGCATACAGAATCTCAGAGAGGTCGGCAGGAACAACGGTGATGCCTGAACGCTGCAACAGTTTTTCGCTGGCACGACAGGTGTTGAAGCCCAAGGGGCGCGTACCAATCTGTCCTAGGCGACAGTGGCGCAAGCCATTGACGACGCGACAGATTGCGGCGAAACGGTCGATATCCTTTTTCAATAAGGGGTCGTATATAGAATAGGTGTGAAGGGTGGTGTCCGTAAAGGGAATGCCATACTGATAGAGGTTGTTGCACACACTAATCTTGCCACAGAAGGCATCACGACGCGAGTCCAGATCTACCTTGTCGTTCTCATCATCGCAAGCCTGCACCATCACAGGTACGTTCAGGTCGGCATCGCTGATGGCATTGATGATGCCAATCTCAAAGCCAAAGTTAGGCAACGAGACGATAATACCGTCGATTTCATCACGATGCTGACGGAACTGCTTCGAAACCTTCAGTCCATCCTCACGAGTCTCAATGCTCGAACTGCCTGTAGGCGTAGCATCCTCAGGCAGGATAATGTACTCATAGCCACCCTCGTCGAGTGTCTTCAGCAGTTGTTTACGAACATCCTTTGCCAATTCAGAATTAAAATAGGCACGCGTTCCGATAATCACGCCAAAACATGTCTTTCCGTTCTTCATAAAATAAAGTCTTATTTGATTAGTTTGTCATTTGTTTCAGTGGGTGCAAATTTACGAATTAATTCGCACACCACCAAGTAATCATTAAAAAAGTTGAGCATTGATAGTTGAAAGTTACGAGATAATTCGTATCATTTGCAGCCAAATGATAACCATTAACTTAACTAAAGGAGAAAGATGATGAAAAAGTAAGTTGAAGGGATCTGCCACAGGCTATTGGATTCACTATTCTGTACTGGGAATGGGTACTCGCAACTATGGAGGTCAGACGCTCTATATTCGACAGTCGCCATCAGCCAGTGCCCCTGTTGTATTCAAGTTTAAAGAAGAGGAGATACTACGCCCCATGGATATCAAAGGCGATTGGGTAAAGGTACAGACCTATGATGGCAAATACACTGGGTGGATAGAAGCAGAATGGCTTTGCGGTAATGCGCTGACAAACTGCTGCTAAACCACTTAACTCTTTCTGCTTCTATCTACCTCTATCTTCTCACTTTATCAACTGGTTGACAGCATTACGCCAGCCTTGATAGAGTGAGAAGCGTTTTGGCTCATCCTGAGGCTGGTAGGTTTGCGTCACAACACGGAAACCAACTACCTCATCAAAACTCGTCCATACACCACGGGCAAAACCATTCATGATGACAGCGCCAAGGGCTGAGGCATCGTCAACCTCAGTGCATACCACAGGAGTTTCAAGCATCGTGGCCTGGAACTGCATGAGGAAACAGTTCTTCGTTGGGCCACCATCAGCAGCTATCTCCTTCAGTCGACCACCAGTAGCACGAGCCATCACGTCAATCAAGTCTTTAATCTGATATGCGATACTTTCCAGAGCAGCACGCAGGAAATGAGCTTTTGTCGTAGCAAAGGTCAGTCCGAAGACGGCACCCTTGACATCGCTATGCCACCAGGGAGCACCCAGTCCAGAGAAGGCTGGTACGATATATACACCACCATTGTCCTCGACAGAGGTTGCCAATGCTTCCATCTCAGCAGGATGACCCACCAACTGCAACTGATCAGCAATCCATTTCAGCGTAGCCCCTGTACTGTAGATGTTACCTTCGAAACCATAGTAGGTCTTGCCAAAGGCGGAGAAGCCAACGCTGGTTACCAAACCTTCTGGTGCAGCCTTAGGCTCCTCACCGATATTCACCATCACGCTGCTGCCTGTGCCGTAGGTTACCTTTCCTGAACTAGGCTCAAAGCACATCTGTCCAACCAGCGCTCCATGAGAGTCGCCCAAGACACCAGCAATCTGGATGGGTTCAGGGAAGATGCCTTCGCAGGTTGTCTCGCCATAGACGGCATCACACGGAAGGATGTCAGCCATCATGGAACGGGGAATATCGAATAGTTTCAGGAGGTCATCGTCCCAGTCCAACGTATGGATATTGAACAGCATGGTGCGCGAAGCATTGGTATAGTCAGTAGCGAACACCTCTCCTTTTGTCAGTTTCCAAATGAGCCAGGTCTCGATGGTACCCATCAGCAGTTCGTCACGATTGGCTGCATCACGAGCACCCTCGACATTGTCGAGCAACCACTTCACGCCAGTAGCTGAAAAGTTAGGATCAATCAGCAATCCGCTCTTGTCGAACACCATACGGGCCTTACCCTTGCTACGCAGTTCGCGACAAAGTTCTGCCCCACGCGTATCCTGCCAGACAACAGCATTGGCAATGGGTTTGCCTGTCAGTTTGTTCCACACCACAGCAGTTTCGCGCTGGTTGGTGATGGCAAGGGAGAACGTGTAGGGAACCAGCGAATAGTGCAGATCCACTTCTGTCATCAGTTTGCGGATAGCCTCTATCATGTTCTGATAGATTTCCTCTGCGTCGTGTTCCACCCATCCCGTCTTGGGATAATACTGGTGGTGATCCACATTGGTGCGAGCCAGCACCTTGCATTGCTCATCGAAAAGTAGGGCTTTCGTCGACGAGGTGCTTTGGTCAATAGCGATAATGCGTTGTGCCATAAGTATTATTTGAAGTCAATGACAGCCTTTACGATTCCTTCTGCATCCATACCATAGTGGTGGAAAATTTCAGCATTGGTGCCATGAACGACGTTCTCGTCAGGAATACCAATGATACGAACAGGAACAGGGTTCTCGCTGATGGTCTCACAAACCATAGCACCTAAACCACCATACTGCGAGTGCTCTTCGACAGTAACGATGCGTCCTGTCTCTTTGGCTGCTTTCTTGATAGCCTCCTCGTCGAAGGGCTTGATCCATGAGCAGTCAAGCACACGAGCGGAGATACCCTTCTCCTTCAACTGCAAACCAGCCTGCCAAGCATGGTAAACAGTCTCACCAGTAGCTACGATGGTAACGTCCTTACCATCCAGTATTTGAATAGCTTTACCCACCTCGAAGTGGAAGTTGTCGTTCTCATAGACATCAGGCACAGCAGCACGACCTACACGAACATAACAAGGCTTATTGAAATCAACCAGAAACTTCACGAGCTTTTTGGTGACACGCCAGTCGGAAGGCAGACAAACGGTCATGCCTGGGAAAGTGCGCAGGGCTGCAATATCGTGCAAAGAATGGTGGGTAGCACCCAATGCGCCATAGGCCACACCACCTGATACACCAAGAATGGTAACTGGATTCTCGCTGTAAGCCAAATCGACTTTGACCTGTTCTAGTGAGCGAGCCACATAGAAACAGGCGGGACCACAACAGAACACTTTTTTACCACTATGTGCCAAACCAGCCGAGATACCCACCGCATCCTGCTCGGCAATACCACATTCCACAAACTGCTCAGGCAGTGCGTTGGCATAGTCGCCCAAAGTCACAGAGCCACGAGCGTCAGTGGTTACAGCAATAATATCTTTATCTTCACGTGCCAATTCCAGCAACGTGTCAGTAAACTGTTTTCTACATGCAATCATACTCTTATTTGTTTTTACCGCAGATTACGCAGATTATACAGATTTTTCTGCTTGGGGACTGTATATATAATCTGTGAAATCTGCGTAATCTGCGGTTATTATTACTCCATACTCTTAATTCGTAGTTCTATTTCCTTGACGGCCTCTTTGCACTGTTCTTCGTTCAGCACGCCATGATGCCACTTGGCAATACCTTCCATGAAGCTGACACCCTTGCCTTTCGTAGTGTTCGATACCAGCAGGTGAGGCTTCTTGTTCGTATAGTCGATAGCATCGAAGGTCTTCACGATATCCTCCATTGAATCACCATTCATTTCGATGACGTCCCAACCAAAGGCGCCCCAGCGTTCCTTCACAGAGTCGATAGGCATTACGTCCTCTGTATTACCAGAAATTTGTAGGTGGTTGCGGTCGATGATAGCCACCAGATTGTCGAGCTCGTACTTATGACCAGCCATCGCTGCCTCATAGATAGAGCCCTCGCCCTGTTCGCCATCGCCCATCAGCACGTAAGTCTTCCACTGCTTCTTATCCATCTTGGCAGCAATCGCCATTCCTACGCCAATGCCGAGTCCATGACCCAGTGCACCACTGTTCACCTCAATGCCAGGCACCTCAATAGTGGGATGACCAGAGAGGATGCTTCCAAACTTACCCAGCGTGTCGAGCACTTCGGTTGCGAGAAATCCTTTTGCTTCCAGTGTTACGTACAGAGCCTCAACACAGTGGCCCTTCGACAGCACAAAGCGATCGCGCTCTGCAGCCTTTGGCTCTGCGGGATTAAGATTCTTCATCACGTGGAAATACAATGCCGTCATCACGTTCAGGCACGACAGGTCGCCACCGATGTGGCCAGCCTTGGCGGCATATACCACCTCAACAAGGCGCTTACGGTTCTTCTCCGCAAGCAATTCCAATTCTTTAATGTTCATAGCCTTTAAGTATATACTTTATTTAAAGATGTATGAACACTTAAAATGTCATCACTCGCCAACAAATTAATCCGTCTTTCTTCTTTTGTTCCACTTTTTTTTCGTACCTTTAACTTCGTTGAAAGTACTTCCGTTCGAGAAAACTCAAAAAAGTTTTGGTTTTCTTCTCACTTATTCGTACCTTTGCAGCCACAAATAAAGTACTTTAAAGTTTAGATACGTATTATGGCAAAGAAAGCATTACTCATGATTCTCGATGGATGGGGAATCGGTAAGCATGGTAAGGGTGACGTTATCTTCAACACACCAACTCCTTACCTCGATCTGTTAACAGCTACTTCAGCTCACTCTCAGCTCCAGGCATCTGGTGAAGATGTTGGTCTGCCCGACGGACAGATGGGTAACTCTGAGGTGGGTCACCTGAACATCGGTGCTGGACGCATCGTATATCAGGACTTGGTGAAGATCAACCGCGCCTGCAAGGACGGCTCTATCATGGAGAATCCACAGGTGAAGGCTGCTTACACTTACGCTAAGGAGAACAACAAGAAACTGCACCTGATGGGTCTGACCTCTGACGGTGGTGTACACTCTTCACTCGATCACCTCTTTAAACTCATCGAGATTGGTAAGGCCTACGGCCTGAAGAACCAAACCTTCGTTCACTGCTTCATGGACGGTCGTGACACTGACCCCAAGAGCGGTAAGGGCTTCATCGAGCAGGTTTCAAAGGTATGTGCTGATAATGACGCTGCTATCGCCTCTATCGTTGGTCGCTTCTACGCTATGGACCGCGATAAGCGTTGGGAGCGCGTCAAGGAGGGTTACGACCTGATTGTGAATGGCACTGGTAAGCAGGCTACCGATATGGTTGCTGCTATGCAAGAGTCGTACGACGAGGGCGTAACCGACGAGTTCATCAAGCCTATCCACAATGCTTCAGTAAATGGCACTATCGAGGAAGGCGATGTCGTCATCTTCATCAACTTCCGTAACGACCGTGCCAAGGAGATGACGATTGCACTGACTCAGGAGGATATGCCAGAGCAGGGCATGAAAACCATTCCTGGTCTGCAGTACTATTGCATGACTCCGTACGATGCCAACTTCAAGGGTGTTCACATCCTCTTCCCCAAAGAGAACGTAGAGGACACGCTGGGCGAATATCTGAGCAAGCAGGGCAAGAAGCAGCTACACACCGCTGAGACTGAGAAGTACGCTCACGTCACATTCTTCTTTAATGGTGGTCGCGAGGCACCTTACAAGGGTGAGGATCGTATTCTGGTTCCCTCTCCGAAGGTAGCAACCTACGACCTGAAGCCTGAGATGAGCGCTTACGAGGTGAAGGATAAGCTGGTGGCTGCTATCAACGAGGCTAAATACGACTTCATCGTGGTGAACTTCGCCAACGGTGATATGGTGGGGCATACAGGTATCTACAATGCCATTGCCAAGGCTGTATGGGCTGTCGACAACTGCGTTCGCGAGGTCATCGAGGCTGCAAAGGCCAACGACTACGAGGCTATCATCATTGCCGACCACGGTAATGCAGATAACGCTATCAACGCTGATGGTACACCAAATACCGCTCACTCACTGAACCCCGTTCCTTTCATCTATGTAACCAACAACAACTCGGCTACAGTGAAGGATGGTCGTCTAGCTGACGTGGCTCCTTCCATCCTGCACATCATGGGTCTGGAGCAGCCTGCAGACATGACAGGTGAGAACCTGATTACAGATTAAAGATGATTCGTGAAAGATGAAAAATCATACGGTTAACATCTTTCATACAGCACCATTACTAATACCCGCCGTCTGCCTGATGGCGGGTATTGTTTTAGGCAGCCACCTGTTGCTGTCTGTGCCTTTGTGCATCGTCGTATTGTTGGCAATGGTCATCACTACTGCCCTACTGGGACGATGGAGCATACTACAAACCATTGGCATTGCCCTGTGTTCTATCATCTTGGGTATATTGGTCATCGAAATGGATATGAGCAAAGTGGACCATGGAGAACCATCACGCATAGAACGTACACAACAGTACTTCCTGCACCAAAGGAGTGTATTACTACAACGATTGGAATCGACAGGCTTGTCGGACGACCAATATGCCGTCGTGGCAGCAATGGCTTTAGGAGACAAGTCGGCACTGACAAAGGAACTGCGCGAAACCTACTCGAAGACAGGCGCCTCACACATCTTGGCACTGAGTGGTCTGCACTTAGGCATTATCTATGCCCTGCTGTCAATGCTCATTGTGGGGCGACGTTGGCAGATGATAACACAAGTAGCTATCATCCTCAGCATCTGGGCGTTTGTGTTCTTGGTAGGTATGTCTGCCAGCGTAGTTCGCTCGGCAGTCATGCTGACGGTTTATGCCCTACTGGCCATCGGACATCGCCACAAGATGTCTGTCAACACACTAGCCTTTACAGCCATCGTCATGCTGCTAGTCACGCCAAAGGCTTTGTTCGAAGTCGGTTTCCAAATGTCGTTTATGGCTGTGTTCTCCATCCTCCTGTTCGTCCCTCTCTTCTATAGGCCCTTCTCTGCCGAATACCTGATGACGCATCGTGCCATCAGTTGGCTATGGGGCATGGTGGCAGTATCCATAGCAGCACAGATTGGCGTGGCACCGCTGATAGCCTACTACTTCGGACGCTTCTCGTGCTACTTCCTTTTGACTAATTTCATCGTCATACCAGCAGCCACCATCATCCTATACCTCTCGCTAGCCACGCTGCTTATCCCATCGATAGGCGTCGTCCTTGCCAGCATCGTAGGATTGCTGAATACCACCTTATTATTTATAGCCACCATCCCTGGTGCAACGATTGAGGACTTGCACCCCTCCATCATGCTCACCGTCTCGCTCTATGGCGTCATCTTCGCAGCTTACTACCTGCTGTGGCTGACGATACCAAAAAGCGAGTAACTCAAAATTACCCTCACTTACTCACATCACAGGCCTCAACACCTTATGTACAGGGCATTTGAAGGACGTGAGGGATAAGCAATGTCCCTCACGTTACCCTCACATCCTGGGTCACATTCACGTAAGCGTATCCGCTTTGACGCCTTGCAGGCTATAGTGCCTTCCATCTGTCAGGCAGTAGTTCCCTGTATTTCTGTATGTCTACAGGTTTCTTAGGAGG